>CAILKF010000029.1 GCA_903834705.1 uncultured Actinomycetes bacterium | reverse complement strand
CTTGCATGCAAAATTACTTCGTCGCTGCCAATGAGTTCATTAAGTTTGGCAAATAGCGGGTGAGGGTGGGAAAAGGCAACGGGATCAATAAGGTGCAATCCACCATCTGTTCTCTTTATTTGGATGAGGTATGCACGCTGACTGTATTTATATCCTGAGGCTCGTTCTGCATCAATGGCAAAAGGGCCATTGCCTTGCGCTAGTTCACTAATCGCCTGAGATAGGCCCGCTTCAGTTGCGATTAATGTTGGCGTTCCTTGAGATGGGACCAGGAGCGCAATTGCTTGAGGCGCATCTAGAGATATGTTGTTATCGCCATCAACTTCCATAAGTTATTTGCGAATGCGAGGAAGTGCAGAAACGCCTTCTGGGATTGGAGTGATGAGTGCAACTTCTGTTAGCAAATTACACCACGCTTGCAGATGCGTGATGAGATCCTCTGCAGTTTTAATAACTGGTGACCATGAAGCACGAATTTCCATTTCCGCTTCGCCGCTCTTGCCGGAAAGTTTTCCAAATGATGCGCTCACTACACGAGTCACCGTTCCACTTGCTGCGTTGTATGCGCACCCCGCGCCTTCAAGAGAGGCCAGAAGCCATTTCCATCCGTGATCTGGAAGCAATGGGTCCTCTTGCATGGTTGGGTCAACATCGGCCCTGACAAATGTTACGCAACGAAACTCACCCTCCCATGTGTCCTGACCGCCGGGTTCGTGTAACAAGACAAAGCGACCAGATGCAATCTCATCTTCGTCATCGCCGTCGAGGCCGTTGCTGACATCGGCTGAAAAAGCTAAAGCGAATGCTGCCAACTTTTGAGGTGCAGGAACTTCTTCGAGAAGAATTTCGTTTCTTGGGTTAAATGCACGAAATAGTTCTCCAACTCGTGCAAACTCTTCAGAATTCATGGTCTAAATGTAAAGAACTCTAAGCGCAAAGGTGGGAGGCGGGGCGGTAACCTAGCCCACATGCCAATTGGACTAGCCCTCATTTCCAGTGTGTTGTGGGGAAGCGCCGACTTTCAAGGCGGACGATTGGCTAAGAAGCACTCGGCATTTGCCGTAACTGGACTCTCTCAAGTTATTGGCTTGGTATGTGGATTGGTTGTTGTTGCACTCTCACATTCGTGGAAAATTCCTAACTTAGAGATGAATGGATATTTCATTTCTGGAATCTGCGCAGGTATCGCTGGTTATCTTGGCTTGAGTTGTCTCTATGCGGGGCTAGCAACTGGTCGGATGGGTGTTGTGTCACCAATTAGTTCTCTCTCTGCAATCATCCCAGCAACGTACGCCATTATTCAGGGAGAAAAACTTCTCCTCATCCAAGGTATTGGCATAATCATTGCGTTAGCTGGGGCATTTTTTGCAAGTGGCCCTGAAATTTCTCAGGGGTTTTCTCTTAAGCCTTTAGCGTTAGCTGTTGGAGCCGCGCTTGGTTTTGGAATTAGTTTAACTTTCATGGCTAAGGGTTCGGTCACGAGTGCGTTGATGACAATGGTCATGATGAGAGTTGCAACTTTGTGCATTTCGCTTTCTTTGGCGCTGCGAATGCGAACCATAGGAGGATTTCAAATTTCAGATTTGCCATCACTTGCGTTGGTTGGTGTTGCAGATTTTTCGGCAAACCTTCTCATCGGCGTGGCTTCAACTCGAGGGCTGGTGTCAGTCGTAATGGTCATTGGATCTCTGTTCCCGATTATGACCGCATTACTTGCATTCAAGATATTGCACGAGCGTTTGCATAAGATTCAATATGTGGGAATAGCGCTAGCAGTAACTGGAATTGCACTTATTTCTTCATCGCAATAGGTCTGGCGCAATCTAAAAAAACCGTTTCATCGCCCTCTTCTTGGATCACATCTGAGAAGTAGTATGTTAAATCTTCTAAAGAAATTTTGTGCGAACCGCCAGTGATGGTACTTATGCTAATTCTGAGTTGATCAATGAGTCCAAGTTTGAGTAGAGGCACTAAGAAGCTTAAGCCCGCTTCCACATGCACGTGTTCCCCAAATTCGATAGTGGCTTTAACTATGGATTCTTCTGGAGAAATATTCCACCACGTTGCCTGCGGATTAACTCCAATGGTTTCTGGTTGATCGTGCGAGACGATGATAAGAGGTGATGGTGTACGCGAATAATTCTCAGCTCGAGCAGTTGCTCCACCTATGACAATGACATCAGCACTTTTTCTAAAATCGAGAAATCGTGCTCGGTCGGCCGGAGAGCTAAGGGACCTGGAACTGCCACCTTTAGCGGTAGACCCATCTGCCCCTAAGAGGATTGATGCCACTGTGCTCATGGAACAAACTTAACAACCCTTATTGCCGGGCGCCCGGTTCTCTGTCAGTGGCGTCTTGTAGCCTCTTTTCATGATCATTGACTGCCGTACCTGCATTATGAAAGAAGTTGCCTGTCACGATTGTGTTGTTTCAACATTTCTGACAGATCCTCACTCATCAGTACCAGAGGTGAGTGAACGTACTCACGAGGCAATCCAATTGCTGGCTTCCAGAGAAATGGTGTTGCCCTTGCACTTCCATACGCGTGTTTCGGGGTAATTCTCAGGCGTAGTTCAGGTGTGAAGTTTGAATAGCAACGCCTTGGGGCGTTAGCCTGACCGAATGAGATGTGCTCCCCATCGAATTTCGCGCGCGCTTGCGCTTTTAAGTGTGACATTGCCACTCATCCTAAGCACCTCTGTGGCTCATGCCGCACCAACCCTTGACGAGATTCAAGGCAGGGTTGCAATTTTGCAGGAAGAGGCAGCGGCGGCAGCTGAAGGCGCACAGGCGGCCAAGGTGCAGTTAGCGCAACTGAATAAAACTCTTTCAGGAATCAAACAAGAAGCGGCGGTACAAGGCCAGACGGTAGATCAACTTCGAAAAGTTCTGGGCTCGATTGCGATAGAGCAATATAAATCTGGTGGGCTTAGCCAAAGTCTTGAACTGCTTTTCTCTTCTAATCCCAGTCTCTATCTCTCTGCGGCAGGTTCACTTGATTCACTCACCCGCAGAAAAGCACAGCAACTCAGTAGATTCGCGGCCGCACAACAACGTCTGAGCGCAACCAGCATGACGGTGAATGACAAACTCACACTCGTTGCAGCAACCCAGGCACGGCTCACCAAGCAAGCAGCGCAAGCGCAATCAAAACTTAAAGAAGCAGAAACAATTTTAGCTCGATTAAAGAAAGCAGATCGCGAACGTTTGGCCGCGCTTGCACTTGCTCGCGAAAATGCCGATCAAGCATCATCGCTCGCGCTTGCAAAGAAGGCGAACGGAATTTCTGGAAGAGCCGGCGTCTCGCTAAAATTTGCCCTCAAACAAATTGGTGATAGATACATTTTTGGCGCCTCTGGTATGCAGTATTGGGATTGTTCAGGATTGACAATGCGCGCTCTTCAAGTCGCTGGCGTTTCGCTTCCGCACTCAGCTGCAGCGCAAGCGCATTACGGCAAATACGTTCCATTGAACGCACTCAAACCTGGTGACTTAGTATTTTTCGGTAGCCCAATCTCACACGTAGGAATTTATATGGGATCCCACAGAATGGTGCATGCACCAAGACCTGGATCTCGAGTGAAAGTAGCTGAATTTGGAATGGCGATTGGAAGTAAGCGGTTAGTGGCTGCGCGTCGGTTCTAACGTGGAGAAAATACTATTTGTCACTAATGATTTCGGTCCCCGAGCTGGCGGAATTGAAACTTTTGTTATTGGGCTGATTGAACGTTTGCCTAAAAATAGCGTCATCGTTTATACCAGCGCTCAAGATGCGAGCGAATCCTATGACGAAGCGTGGCGCGCTAACTTTGGGGTTGAAGTTGTTCGCGATCGTTCTCGGGTTTTATTGCCTACACCTCGAGTTGCTCGAGCCATATCTAAAGTTGTGAGAAAAACTGGCGTAGAGACCGCGGTATTTGGAGCAGCAGCCCCACTTGGATTGCTTGCTCCAGCATTTCGAAGGTACGGCATAAAGCGCATCGTTGCGCTCACGCATGGGCACGAAGTGTGGTGGGCAAAGGTATTTCCATTTTCATTAGCACTATCGAGAATTGGAAAATTTGTAGACGTACTAACCTATCTTGGCAAATTCACTAAAAAAGAAATCTCGTCCTCTTTGAATTTTCGAAGCAAAGAAACGATGCAAAAATTGGCACCAGGGATTGATACTTCTCACTTTGCTCCACATGTAGGGTCAAGCAGTTTGCGAATGGATTTAGGATTAGCTAACGCAAAAGTAATTGTTAGCGTTGGGCGATTAGTGCAGAGAAAAGGTCAAGATCGGCTAATTCAAGCACTCCCGGCAATTCGCAGGAGCATTCCCAGTGCTCACTTGCTTCTGATTGGAGAAGGCCACTACCGCAAGAAGTTAGAAACGTTTGCAATGAAAGCAGGAGTGCAAGATTCTGTAACTTTTGTTGGCAGAGTGAAATATCGCGATCTTCCTGGATACATGTGTGTCGGCGACGTTTTCGCAATGCCATGCCGCTCTCGATTTGGCGGTCTTGAAGTAGAAGGTTTAGGAATCGTGTATCTCGAGGCAAGTGCGTGCGAGCTACCAGTTGTAGTTGGAAACTCTGGGGGAGCACCAGATGCTGTTCTTGATGGAGTTACTGGATTAGTTGTTGATGGTGAAAATATCAATCAGATAGCTCAGGCAGTTACTGAGTTGCTTTCAGACCCCGAAAAGTCTCGACAAATGGGAATTGCAGGGAGACAGTGGATCATCAACGAATGGAGTTGGGATCGGTGGGCAAAAGTATTTAGAGGTGTATTGGGAATTAAGTAAGGATTCCATTTTTTAAAGCAACCACTACAGCTTGCGCCCTATTGGCAACGTTTAATTTTCGATAGATAGATGCAAGGTGGGTTTTCACGGTCGCTTCAGAAAGGAAAAGATTCTGAGCTATTGCCGCAGAAGTGAAACCTTTGGGCAGAAATTCTAAAACCGTAAGTTCACGGGCCGTAATGTGAAAGCCATCTCGCTTTCTTTTGATTGCATCGCTTAGGCCATTTGCTGTAAAGCTTTGTGGTGCAACAACAGCTTGGGAAATTGCGGAGATGACATGTGTAATAGGAGCACTTTTTGAAATAAATGCATTGGCTCCAGATTGTAAACTTGCAAGCAAGGATGTGTCGTCTTCGCTCATGGTAAGGACCACAATGCCCAGGGTTGCGGAAATACCTCTAGCCCAAGAAATTACATCTAATCCACTGCCATCGGG
>CAILKF010000028.1 GCA_903834705.1 uncultured Actinomycetes bacterium | reverse complement strand
TTCCTGTAGTTGGACATCCAACTGGACAAACACAATTGACGGTAACTTGTGCATGGGCTAATTCCACTGCGCATGATTCAATCAATCCGATAAGACCAAATTTCGAGGCACAATACGCTTGAATTTGAGAAAATCCTCGCTTTCCAGCATCTGAAGAAATTGCAACAATTCTTCCTCGACCGCTTTCAACGAGATATTTTGATGCTGCTTGAATTGCAAAAAACGCGCCTTTTAGATTTACATCAAGGGTTAGATCCCAATCTGCTTCACTCACTTCATTCATTGGCTTGATATGTATAACACCTGCTGAAATTACAAGGGTATCTAAGCCCTTGAATTCTGAATTTGCACGCTCAACTGCAGCTAACAATTCAGCCTGATTTCTCACATCGGCAGTAATCGAGAGTGCGTTTGAACCTAGCTCCTTTGTTGCAAGAGCTAGGTTTTGAGCAGATTTATCAACGAGTGCAACTTTTGCACCAGCTGAAATCATTTCACGAGCGATATCAAGCCCAAAGCCAGAAGCGCCCCCAGTAATAAGAACTTTTCGGTTTGTTGCAATTGTCATGTGTAATCCCTTCCGTACAATTAGCCCTGGTAGAGATACTTCTTTATTGCCTTCTCATTGATAGTTATTCCCAAACCAGGAGTATCAGGTACAGCAATCCATCCATCTTTTTGTTCAATCGGATTTTCAACTAATTCATTTTGCATCGGAGATGGTGCTGGTTTAATCTCAAAAACTTGCCCATTGGTTGAAGCTGCATAAACATGTAATGAGGCAGCTGTGTTAATCGCACTTGACCAAGAATGAGGGACGAAACGGACTCGTTGGGTTAGTGCATCGTCAACGATTGCCTTCATGCCGCTGATACCTTCAGTGCGACCTGGATCAACCAAAATAATATCGATGGCATTACTGCGAACTAATCGTTGATAGTCATGCAAAGTCCAGCAACGCTCTCCAGTAGCAAGTGCTGTCGGAACTCTAGATTTCATTTGGCGATAACCTTCATGATCATCATGATGCAGCGCATCTTCAAACCAGGTGAGATTTACTTCTAGTAATTCCTCAGCCATTGATGCGGCATGACTTGCACTCCATTTTGCCAGTGCCGAAACATCCAGAGCCATTCCCATGTCTGGTCCGATTGCTTCACGTACAGTACGTGCAACTTTCATATCTCGAACACGGTTTGTACCAAATCCTGCTTCAGGAACCTGACCCCAACCACCTTTAACGGCGGAGAAACCCCGCTCGCGATAGCTAGTGAATTCCTCTTTTAGTGCGCCCAAATCAAGAGTGTTAAGAATGACTGATGCGCAAGAAGGAACTCTGTCCATTAATTTTCCACCAAGCATTGCTGAAACCGGAAGACCCGCAGCTTTGCCAGCAATATCCCAGAGGGCTGTATCTAACGCTGAAATTGCGAAAGAGACGATGCCACCAAACCCATGCCAGTATGCATGGTTTCGCATCTTTTGCCATAGCCGACCTGCTTGAGATCCATCTTCACCGATAAGTAGTTTTGCAAATCCCGCATCGATAATTGTTTTCACAGCCAGAGAGGCTTCAGGCCACTGCGAAATACATTCTCCCCAACCGACGATTCCATCAGAGGTTTCGATGCGAGCAAGTGTCACATACCTAATCTTGTTGTCATTGTTTGGTTCGGGATATTGCAATGGAAAGGCTTCAACTCGGACTATTTTATTCACCAACGAACCTCCGACTATTTAGCTCTTAGTACATTCAAAACTTATTACAAGTCTACCTAAATCTACATACCTTAATCTGTATGCGAGAGTACTGAAGACAAGAATGATTTCGTCCGCTCGTTTTGAGGATTGTCGAAGAACTCTGCTGGATTATTCTCTTCAACAATTCTACCTTCGTC
>CAILKF010000027.1 GCA_903834705.1 uncultured Actinomycetes bacterium | reverse complement strand
CCTTAAAGGTAAAAGCGTCTTAGTTGTTGGTGTTGCGTATAAGCCAAATGTTGCCGATACAAGAGAGACTCCTGCCGAAATTGTTATCGAAGCCCTTAAAGAACAAGGCGCAGTTGTGAGTTGGCACGATCCAGTAGTGAAGAGCTGGAAAGGCGAAAGTTCACAACCGCTAGCTGCAAGAGGCGCGGATATAACGATTGTTGTGACAATGCATGACGCAGTAAAAGTTGCTGATGTTTTGGCCTCTGCGCCTTACGTATTTGATGCAACTGGCAAAGTCCCAGGAGCCCACGGACTCTAATTACTTGCTTTTAAAGTAGTCAGCAACGCTATCGATAATGCCATCGAGTGAATACGCAGGTGACCACGTGATTGCGCCTCTAATCTTTGTTGTGTCTGGCACGCGTCGTTGCATATCTTCATACCCTGCTGGATAGGCGCTCTCGTACGCTGTGTAAGTAATTGTAGATTGCGAATTCGTGCGGGCAATAACGCGCTCGGCAAGTTCTTTGATACTGACTTCGCCAACACCGCCAATGTTATAAACCTCACCGATGGTTTTGTCGTCCGCGACAAGCGCCAAGATTGCATTCACAGCGTCGGCTACATGACAGAAAACTCGAGCTTGTGTTCCATCTCCAAAAATCTCAATGGGCTTTCCTTCAAGTGCTGCGGAAACAAAACGTGGGACAACCATTCCGTAGCGACCAGTTTGGCGTGGGCCAACGGTATTAAATAAACGAATGGTGGTGACAGGTAATTTCTTTTCAAGAAAGAGTGCGTGAGCTAGCGCTTCTTCTAACGCTTTGGCATCTGAGTATGTCCAGCGCAACTTTTGCGGTGTACCGATGATGCGATCATCTGTTTCGCTTAGTGGTTGTTTAGGATTCTTGCCGTATATTTCTGATGTACTTGCAATAATGATGCGCTTGTTAAATTTTGCGGCTGCCATCAAGACGACTTCGCTACCGGTGAAGTTTGTTGAAATAGATTCAATCGGTGATTCCAAAATTGTTGACACACCAAGAGCCGCGGCCATATGTAAAACAACATCGGCTTCGGCAACAGTCTTTTCAATCAAGGCAACATCGCGAATATCGCCAATGATGGTTTCGATCTTTGCCCCAAGGTGGGCAATGTTGGTGCGCGAACCAGTGCTGAGGTTGTCCACGATGGTCACGCTATCGCCGCGAGCCACCAGGGCATCGCAAAGGTGGGAGCCGATAAATCCGGCGCCACCGGTGATAAATACGCGCATACCCAAACCTTATTAGGTCATGAGCCCGAAATTGTGCGCCTGACCTCAGGCTAGGCTCACTTAACTCTCAGGAAAGTAGGGTCTGCTACTCCCATGTCCCAAACAACCCGACAGACGCGCACTGCTGGCGTTGACTGGGCAGCCCTCATTACTGGCCTAGGTCTTGGGCTCACGATTGCATTGCATCTGACCACAATGTCTAAATCCGATATCAGTTCTTTCTATTCAACAATTAATTCTCTCTCGCGATTGTGCGCACTTGTTGGAACATATTTCGCACTCCTTGGAATTTTATTAGTTGCTCGTATTCCATGGGTTGAAAGAGGTGTTGGCCACGATCGTTTGGTGACATGGCATCGCAAGTTGGGGCCGTACTCACTTTTCCTCGTTGGCTTTCATGTGCTCTTCGTTGTTTTTGGATACGCAGGTCAAGATCACATCTCACTCATCGTTGAGTTGTGGCGTTTGCTCCACCAATACCTCTGGATGTGGGCAGCCCTTGCTGGTTTTATTTTCATGATGGCCGCCGGCATCAGTTCATATAAAAAAGCGCGCGCCAAAATGAGTTATGAAACATGGTGGCTCATTCACATCTACACCTATTTAGCAATTGGGCTGTCCTTTATGCACCAAGTTCT
>CAILKF010000026.1 GCA_903834705.1 uncultured Actinomycetes bacterium | reverse complement strand
TCCCACCCAAAGAACGACGATAAGAATGAACCATACGCTTTCAAATGACATGATCTTTTCTCCTCTCCTAGTACGACATCACGAGTGGGCGGTCATCAGCGCCACCAACAGAAGTGACTTCGAAGTCAACTTCTGGTCGTGGTCCGATCTGAATTGTTTTGAGGATGAGTCCTACTTCGATCACAGCAAGGACGCCATACAAAAGCGTAAATGCAAGCATCGTGAAGAGAACCGCACCTGCAGATACAACGGTGCTAACTCCATCTGCAGTCTTAATCAATCCAAAGACTGCCCAAGGTTGGCGAGCGGTTTCGGTAAAGATCCAACCAAATGAGTTAGCAAGTAATGGCAAGAATGGAAGAGAAATCATCGCCGGTGCAAACCACTTACCGTGCGGAGTTCCACCTTTGCGAAGTTGCCAAAGAGCCAATAGCGCAAAGAACAGGCCAATAAATCCAAAGCCCATCATTAATCTGAAGGACCAATATGCCAAAGGAATATTTGGCGTGTAATTGCCAGGACCATATTGTTGTTCATACTTTGCTTCTAGATCATTAACACCTTCTACAACGCCGTTGAAATCACCCGTTGATAGGAATGAAAGCACTGAAGGTAGTCCGATCTGAAATACAGACCGTGAACCATCAAGGCTTCCAATCGTCAAGAGCGAGAATGGTGCCGAATCAGTTGTTGTGTAAAGCGCTTCAGCAGCTGCCATCTTCATTGGCTGTTGTTCAGTCATTACACGAGACGTTAGATCTCCCGAGATTCCTACAAGCACGAAACTTAAAACCATTGTGATGAGACCGGCTTTAAGCGTGGTGCGAGACATCTCGAGATCTTTCTTCTTAATGATTAACCAGGCAGAAATGCCGGCAATAAATGCCGCTCCCGTAAATGCTGCCGATGGAATCGTGTGGAAGAAAGTTGCTAACGCCGTTTTCTGAGTCAAAACGGTGATGATATTTGTTAGCTCTGCGCGACCCTTGGTTGCATTGAGAATGTAACCAACTGGATGTTGCATCCATGCATTTGCAGCAAGGATGAAGTACGCAGAAAGCAATGTACCTGTAGCTGCTAACCAAATTGAGGCTAGATGTAGTTTCTTTGGCAATCTATCCCAGCCAAAGATCCAGAGTCCAAGGAATGTGCTTTCGAGGAAGAAAGCAAGCAACCCTTCCATGGCAAGTGGTGCGCCGAAAATGTCTCCGACAAATCGGCTATATGAAGACCAGTTCATTCCAAATTGGAACTCTTGCACAATGCCAGTTACGACACCTATTGCAAAGTTGATGAGAAACAACCGACCAAAGAATTTAGTGGCACGCAAATACTTTAAATTGTCTGTGCGATACCAAGCAGTTTGCAGACCGGCAACCAAGAAACCCATACCAATTGTGATCGGTACAAATAGGAAGTGATAGACGGTCGTAATCGCGAACTGCCAGCGAGCAAGATCTAACGCTTGCATCATGTCTCCTTCGTGAATTAACTCAGCTGTTAATTCATTTCTAATTCTGCGTTGACTTGCCGACCAGGGTTGCCAAAAACGTTGTGGCAACCCTCACCTGTGATTTCTTACGCGTAAATTATTGAGGGCAAGCCCTACTTCTATGGCCGATTAGCCTTCATTGAGGGGTAAGCGCTACCCTTACCCCCGTTCACAAGGACATTTAGAAAATCTCAAAAGGAGTACGACGATGGCAGCAACATGCGATATCTGTGGCAAGGGCCCCAGCTTTGGCAATAACGTCTCGCACTCACAAGTAAAAACACGTCGCCGTTGGAATCCAAATATCCAACGCGTACGCACACTTATTGGTGGAACATCTAAGCGCCAAAATGTCTGCACTTCTTGCCTTAAAGCCGGCAAAGTAAAGCGCTAAGAAAAGTGTGTGAAGCCTTTCGGGGCTTGTGAAATACCGAGCAATTCAATTTCTGGTAATCCCACTTGGCCTTGTTTAACTGTGCCGATTTCAAAACCAGCAACTTCTAGGCCAGTTGCAAGAAAAACATGGTCCTCTCCTCCGGCGCACACCCAATCCCAAATCTCTGCACCGACCTCATCAGCTAACGCGTTGAGTTCGGCAAACTCAGGATGATTCGAAAGTTTCTTAGAGTCAATATCAAATTTCACACCTGATGCAATCGCCATTTGTTCGCCCTGAAGTAATAAACCATCGCTGATATCGCACAAGGAATGCGCGCTGCCCATAGCCACGGCATCGGCGTAGCGAACATCTGGAGCACGAAATTGAGCGAGCGCTCTTTCGGCGCTGTGCTTGTTCTTTAAGTTTCCAACTGCAATTCGATTGGTCAAAAGATGCAAGCCCGCATTTGACCAACCTGGTAATCCAGAAATCACAATTTGGTCTCCGACCACCGCCCCTGAACGCAGGATTGGTTTTTTGACTTCACCAACTGCCGTCATCGCAATTGTTATCTGTGCACCTCGTGCAATATCTCCGCCCACAATAAATGCGCCAACGCTTCGCGCTTCTTCATTCATCCCCATCGCTAATTCGCTTATCCAACTCATACTTTCTGACCCAGCGAGAGAAACTGCAACCACGAGATGATGCGGTGTCGCGCCCATCGCATAGATATCTGCAAGATTTGCACACGTAATCTTGCGTCCGATCTCGTATGCAGTTGACCAACCTTGCTGAAAATGGACGCCTTCAACAGCCATATCTGTTGTAATTACCCAGTTCTTTGCCGATGACTCGACGACAGCGGCGTCATCTCCTATTCCCACGATGATGCGGGATTTGTTTGAATCTGAATCCGGGACTGCAAAAATTTTCGCTAGTTGCGCGATGATCTCGGCTTCTTTCACATGCTAAGCCTATGGGTGTGCGAAGAAAAACCCACTGCCAGAAATATACAAAATGCGATATCTTTGGCCACAGAGAAGGAATTCCGCATTAAGTGGACTCCTCAAATGAAAGGAATCGCAATGACAGTACAGGCCTACATCTTGATTCAGACCGAAGTTGGGAAAGCATCTAGCGTGGCTCATGCTGTTTCTGCAATCCCAGGTGTCACTTTGGCCGAAGGCGTCACCGGCCCTTACGACGTCATCATGCGCGCCGAAGCGCCAAGCATGGAAGATTTTGGACGCGTAATTTTGTCTAAAGTTCAAGCAGTTGCCGGTATTACACGCACGCTGACGTGTCCGGTAACTACTTACTAAATTCCTTTAGAACTTTCGCGTTAACGCGCTTTTCATAAGCTCGTCGATTATTTGAGTGTAAGTAATACCCCTTGACGCTAATAAGCGTGGATACATCGATGTCGGTGTAAATCCAGGCATAGTGTTGAGCTCATTAATAACAATCTGACCATCTTCGCAATAGAAGAAATCAACTCTTGCTAACCCACTGCACCCCAGCGCTCTAAATGCTTGTGCGGCTTGTTTTTCAATTTCTTTCGAGGCGGCTTCTGGAATCTGCGCAGGAATAACTGCCGTTGTGGCCCCATCTAAATATTTTGCATCAAAATCATAAAAGTCGTACTTCTTATCGATCTGTATTTCACCTGGAGGTGAAGTCACAATTGCTCCATCAACTTCAAGAACAGCGCACTCTATTTCGCGCCCCTTGACTGCTTCTTCAATCAGCACCTTGGTGTCAAAGCGCAACGCATCATCAATTGCTGCGCCAAGTTGATTGGCAGACTTTACTTTTGCTGTACCTCTGCTTGAACCACCACGTGATGGTTTAACAAAGAGTGGCAATGAAAGTGCTCCGATAACGCTTTCGCATGTTGCCTTCTCGGTTCGCCAACGCTCCTCAGTAATGACAATTCCCTCAGCAACGCTCATGCCATGAGATGCAAAAATTGGTTTGGCAAACGATTTATCCATAGCGACAGCTGATGCTAAAACTCCGCTACCAACGTATGGAATGTTGGCAATCTCGCAAAAACCTTGGATGGTTCCATCTTCTCCAAAAGTTCCGTGCAATGCTGGGAAAATTACATCAATGCGAAGTGGGCGTCCATTGACACTAAAGCCGGCAATATCAGTGCTCACAACTTGGCCGTCATCGGGAACAGTTGGGAGTACGCCGTTCACAATCGCTAATTGGGAATCTTCTGGCATTAACACCCAACGTCCAGATGTACGAGTAATTCCGATAAGAATTGGTTCGTACTTAGTGCGATCAAGGGCTGAGAGAATTCCACCAGCGGAAATACACGAGATCTCGTGTTCGCTACTGCGACCACCGCATAAAATTGCTACAACTATTTTGCTCACTTAATGAAGTCCTCAGAGCGCGTACTAATTTCCATCAAACGTTCAACAGCTTGCGCTGGAGTTATCGCACCTTTAACCACATCGGCAACTGCTTCAATAACAGGTACTTCGACGCCAACTCTGTGAGCCAATTCAACAACCGCGCCAGCCGATGCAACACCTTCAACAGTTGTTGCTCCGTGTTCCTGGGCATACGCCATAGATCCTCCACGACCAAGAGCTTCACCAAAAGTTCTGTTTCTAGAAAGTGGTGAAGCACAACTTGCAACGAGGTCGCCCATTCCAGCAAGGCCAGCAACACTTAAAGGGTTGGCGCCATGTGCTGCTGCAAGTCTTGCCACTTCATTAAGGCCACGGGTTACGAGCATGGATTGTGTGTTCTCTCCCAATTTCATACCCACGGCTATTCCCACGCCCAACGCAATAACGCTTTTAACCGCGCCAGCCATTTCGCAACCCAAGACATCTGTAGATGCATACACGCGATAATAATTTGTGCGAAAGAGGTTTTGAATCTTATGTGAGAGTGCTTCGGTATCTGCAGCAGCGACTGCTCCAGCAGGTTCGCGTTGGGCCAATTCTTGAGCAAGGTTAGGTCCAGTAATAATTGCTACTTGCGATGGGCTCACCCCAAGAACATCAACAACAACTTCTGACATTCGCATGAGCGTTGAAACTTCGATTCCTTTTACAGTACTAATTAATGTGGCGCTTTGAGAGATTTGAGGTTTCCACTCGTTAAGTTTGGAGCGCAAGTTTTGAGCAGGAATTGCCAGAACGAGAGTTTGTGAGTGGGCCATTGCTTTGGCAATATCCCCCGTTGCTGTGATATTTGCAGGCAATGTGATGCCGGGCAAATACTTCTTATTTGTTCGAGAATTATTTATTTCGTCAATGACGTCGGCGCTTCGTCCCCACAAAAGAACATCATTTCCGGCATCAGATAAAACTTGGGCCAGCGTAGTTCCCCACGCACCTGCTCCCAATACTGAAACCGAACTCATCACTACTCCGCCTTCTTCTTCGTTAGCTTTTTGAAATTGCCTGTCCTTGGTAAATCCGAAAGGTGCGGGTCAAATGGTATTAGTGGAGCACTCTCGGCACGTAATTCCTCAAGCATTGTCGTCAGAACCTTCATAATCAAGGCTGTCGCCTCATTGAGCGCATCTGGATCACCTTCACGCCCATACCAGCGCGAAAGATCTATGCTTTCGCCGGCCCAATATGTCATTTTCGTCCTTGGCCAAAGATGAGGAATTTTCCCGTAACGAGGTAAAACTTTTTGCGGTCCCCACGCAGCGACGGGGATTACAGGATTTTTTGTAATGATCGCAAGTCGTGCAATTCCAGTTTTAGCAACCATCGGCCACAAATTTTCATCGCGCGTCAGAGTTCCCTCAGGATAAATCCCAATCATGTGCCCTGCCCGCAATGCAGCTACTGCAAAATCAAGTGCACGTGTTGCATCTTTGCTTTCACGATCAACGGGGATTTGTTCTGCTGCAGTAATGATTGGCCCAAGTATTGGCACCTTAAACAGAGATGCTTTACCAATGAATCGTGGGGCGCGACCATTCTTATATAGAAAATGCGCCAAAAAGAGCACGTCCGAATATGAGAGATGGTTACTAGCGACAATAGCTGGGCCTTTTGCAGGAATATTTGCTACCCCGCGCCAATCACGGACGGCAATTACATTAAGTAGGGGAATTAATAGCGTTGCACAAAATTTGTAGGCTCTATTTGTTCCGAGTGGGTTTCCGTGCGGTGGCGGAAAGGAAACTTCGTTCGCACTCACTTCTCTATCGTACTGTCTAGAAAATAAAAGTGGGCCCGTAGGATTATCCTACGAGCCCACTTTTAGTGGAAAATTACTTCTTCTTCTTCTTTGCAGCTACCTTCTTCTTTGGAGCTGCTTTCTTCTTTGCAGGAGCCTTCTTCTTTGGAGCTGCTTTCTTCTTTGCAGCTTTCTTAGGAGCAGCCTTCTTTGCAACTGGCTTTGCAACAACCTTAGGGGCTGGCTTTGGAGCTGCCTCTAGTTTGCGTGCACCAGAAATAACTTCCTTAAGTCCTTTGGCTGGCAAGAAGCGTGGCTTCTTGCTTGCTTTGATCTGGATTGTCTCGCCAGTGAAAGGGTTACGACCCTTACGAGCTTTGCGATCAACCTTCTTGAACTTACCGAAATCATTGATCATGACATCTTCGCCCTTAGCCATATTGCGAACGATTGTGTCAAAAATGATATCTACGGCATGTGTTGCTTCTTTTTTGCTGTCATTGAAGTGCGGGGCCAACGCAGCAATGAATTGGGCCTTATTCATCAAATTCCCCTTATAACTACGCGTAAAAGTTAAGCAGTTGCTTAACCTGTTATTAAATTTACGCAAGTAGAGTGCGCGAGTCCATTATCACCCTAGCGTGTCGCCCTTTTTTTATTTATTGGCATCGTGAGAAAAAGTGCTAAAACCCTTATTTCACGCTATTAATCTCTCAATTAATGGTTGAGGGTTTTCGTGTTGGGCTTAAAGGACGCTCTCGATTTTTCAAATTTATCAATGAAATCAAGGGATTTGAGCGTCAAACCGATGTCATCAAGGCCCTCCATTAAACGCCAGCGAGTGTAATCATCGATGTCAAAGGCCACAGTGACATCTCCATAACTCACATTTCGAGCGTCAAGATTGACGGTTATTGGCAAGGCTGGATTTTGCTCAATTGCATCCCACATGGCTTCAACATCTTTTTGAGGCACGATGATTGTCAAAAGGCCACCTTTTGCGGAGTTGCCTCGGAAAATATCGGCGAACCTGCTTGAAATGACGACTTTGAAACCATAATTCTGAAGCGCCCACACTGCATGTTCGCGAGAAGAACCGGTACCAAAATCAACGCCAGCAACCAAAATGGTGGCTTTCTTGAACTCATCTTTGTTAAGAACAAATTCTGGATCTTTACGCCAGGCAGCAAAGAGGCCGTCTTCAAATCCAGATCGGGTCACGCGCTTGAGATACACGGCGGGAATGATTTGATCGGTATCGACATTGCTCCGACGTAGCGGAAGTGCAGTGCCAACGTGAGTGACGAATTTTTCCATGACGGGCTCCTCTACAAATCCGCTGGTGATGAAAGTGTTCCGCGAAGTGCGGTTGCTGCTGCGACAAGTGGGCTTACCAAGTGGGTACGACCACCTTTTCCTTGACGTCCTTCAAAGTTGCGATTACTCGTTGAAGCAGATCTCTCGCCTACCGCGAGTTGATCTGGATTCATTCCCAGACACATTGAGCAACCGGCTTGACGCCATTCAGCGCCTGCATCAATAAAGACCTTATCTAATCCTTCTGATTCGGCTTGCAAGCGAACGCGAGCAGAACCTGGCACAACGAGCATGCGCAAAGATTTAGAAATTTTCTTTCCCTTGAGAACATCTGCAGCTACTCGCAAATCTTCAATGCGACCATTTGTACAAGAGCCAAGAAATACAGTATCGATAGCTATATTTTTCAATGGAGTTCCAGCTTTGAGATCCATATAAACAAGTGCTCGCTCTGCAGCACCGCGAGCTTCAGGATCGGCGATTGCAGATGGATCAGGAACATTCGAATTTAGCGGCGCACCTTGTCCTGGGTTAGTTCCCCATGTAACAAATGGTTCCAATTCATCAGCATTGATGCTTATTTCTACGTCAAAAGTGGCGTCTTTATCTGTGAATAGCGTTCCCCAATAAGCAAGGGCCTCATCCCAATTTGATGGCGCGTGTGGCTTGCCCTTGATGTATTCGAAAGTCTTTTCATCGGGAGCGATCAAACCTGCGCGTGCGCCGGCTTCAATCGACATGTTGCAAACTGTCATTCGAGATTCCATTGAGAGAGCCCGAATAGCACTGCCTCGATATTCAAGAACATATCCTTGCCCGCCACCGGTGCCGATTTTTGCGATGATTGCCAAAATGATGTCCTTGCTAGAAACCCCTGACTTGAGCGCTCCTTCGACATTGATGGCCATGGTCTTTGGTCGAACAAGTGGCAAAGTTTGTGTGGCAAGAACATGCTCAACTTCACTTGTTCCAATACCAAAAGCGAGCGCACCAAAGGCTCCATGTGTTGAAGTATGTGAATCTCCGCAAACAATTGTCATGCCAGGTTGAGTCAGGCCAAGTTGAGGTCCAACAACGTGCACGATTCCTTGGTCGATATCACCGAGTGAATGCAAGCGCACTCCAAACTCTGCGCAGTTTTTGCGAAGCGTATCTACCTGTAACTTCGAGACTGGATCGGCAATAGGTTGATCAATGTTTTGAGTTGGGGTGTTGTGATCCTCTGTTGCAATTGTTAAATCTGGGCGATGTACGGGACGGCCGGCAAGGCGAAGCCCATCAAAGGCTTGCGGGCTTGTTACCTCATGAATTAAATGTAAGTCGATATAAATTAAATCTGGTTCACCTTGTGCACTTCGAACAACATGCTCTTGCCAGATCTTCTCCGCTAACGTCTTACCCATCGCCATTGCTCCTACCGGACTCGATTTGCACATCTCACTAATTGAGATGTTAGTATTACATCGTGGACAAGAAGAATAGCGGAGTTGGCGTTTTAGATAAAGCCGTCTCTATTCTCACAACCCTTGAATCAGGTCCGCATTCCTTAGCCGAATTAGTCTCTGCCACTGGTATTTCTCGCCCCACCGCACACCGCTTGGCTTTAGCCCTTGAATTTCACCGCTTAATCGCACGGGACTTGAGTGGTCGTTTTATTTTGGGGCCACGTTCGGGTGAGTTATCTGCCTCTGCTGGTGAAGATCGATTACTTGCTGCCGCTGCACCTGCACTTACTGCACTTCGCGATGCAACGGGTGAAAGTGCACAGCTTTACCGCCGTCAAGGTGATGTACGAATCTGCGTAGCCGTTGCTGAACGTTTATCAGGACTTCGAGACTCAGTACCTGTCGGCGCAGCGTTAACTATGCAAGCAGGATCTGGCGCACAAATACTTTTAGCGTGGGAAGACAGCGAACGCATTCATAGAGGTCTTACCAACGCACGATTTACGGCAGCGCAATTGGCGGCAGTACGACGTCGAGGTTGGGCACAAAGTGTTGGAGAGCGCGAGGCTGGAGTCGCATCTGTTTCCGCGCCCGTGCGCGGTCCAAATAATCGCGTCATCGCAGCAGTGGGAATTAGTGGACCGATGGAACGCTTAGGACGCCAGCCAGGACGATTACACGCAGCAGCAGTTGCTGCAACGGCCGCAAAACTTTCAGAATATATTGCTAACGGTTAAGCGTTCTTAGTCAATCCCTTTTTCTTATAACCCTCAGGACAAGTTGGCGCCCATGCGGTAACTGTGCGAATTTTACTACCTTTCACACAAGTAACTGATTTCTTTATCCGTATTACTTTCTTAATCTCATTTTCGGTTTCTGAATCAGCCAATTGTTGTGCTTTTGCTTTGGCGTCAACTTCAGCTTGCTTTGCTTTTGCTGCACTATCAATGCTGGCAAGTCTTTCGACCTCTAAATTCTGAGCAGCGCACTCTGGAGTTGTTGATTTAGGAAAATCACGGCAGCCCTTAATTGTTGCTCCATACAAGGTATCTCTGGCATCTGCTTCTTGAGTTTGAGCCAAACGTTGAGCCTCTGCCTTTGCGTTGACGTTAGCTTCATCTTGTTTGGCTTTTGCTGCGTTATCTATGCTCGCGAGTCTTTCAACCTCCAAATTTTGCGCAGCGCACTCTGGTGTTG
>CAILKF010000025.1 GCA_903834705.1 uncultured Actinomycetes bacterium | reverse complement strand
TGGCGCATCCTCGGGGTAATCGCCATTGCGCAATTAATGGTCGTTCTGGATTCATCCATCGTCAACATTGCAATCCCGAGCGCCACCAAAGATTTAGGCATCAGCATTGCAAACCGTCAATGGATCATTACTGCATACACCTTGGCATTTGGATCCCTCCTACTCTTGGGTGGACGAATCGGTGACTTCGTAGGTCGTAAGAAAATATTCATCATTGGGCTCATAGGTTTTGCCGGAGCATCAGCCCTAGGTGGAATTGCTTCAACTCAACACTTACTCTTTGCAGCTCGCGCACTTCAAGGCGTGTTCGGTGCACTCCTTGCACCCGCTGCCTTATCTATTGTGAGCGTTACATTTACTGAGCCAAAAGAGCGCGCAAAAGCATTTGGTGTCTATGGCGCGATCTCAGGTGGAGGCGCAGCAATAGGTCTGATCCTTGGTGGTTTTCTCACTGAGTATTTCTCGTGGCGTTGGTGTCTTGGCGTCAATGTTCCCATCGCAATCATTGCCGCAATCTTGGCAACTTTAGTTGTAAAAGAATCTAAATCTGGTGGGGACCATAGTTATGACATGCCTGGCGTAATTACTGCTACCGCAGGACTCTTCTCACTTGTTTATGGATTCAATCGCGCAGCTACTAATGGCTGGGGAAATACATCCACCCTTGCATTTTTTGTTGTCGCTCTTTTCTTACTTCTTGCATTTGTAAGAATCGAACTTAAAGTTGCTAACCCCCTCTTGCCAATGCGAGTGCTCCTCGAGCGAAATCGTGGCGGTTCGTACTTGGGCTCTCTCATCGTTGGTGCTGGTTTGTTCTCCATGTTCCTATTCTTAGGACTTTATTTACAGACAGTTCTTGGATATTCGCCTCTAAAATCAGGATTTGCCTTCTTACCATTTACGGCAGGCATCATTATTTTCGCCGGCATTGCATCCAACCTGCTTCCTAAAATTGGACCAAAGCCGCTCATGATTCCAGGGCTTCTTATGGGATCAATTGGGCTCTTGTTACTCACTCGCATCACACCTGACACCTCTTACGTCGCTCACGTGCTTCCTGCCCTTTTAATTATGAGTAGCGGTATGGCACTGGTATTTATCCCCATTTCTACAACATCCCTTCATGGTGTGGGTAATCGCGATGCAGGTGTGGCAAGTGCATTAATCAATACCAGCCAACAAATCGGCGGCTCACTTGGTACGGCGCTTCTTAACACCGTCGCAGCGACTGCTTCTGCAAGTTATGCCACTGCACACACAGATCTTGGTGAGAAAATGAATCTTTATAGTGCAACGCACGGATTCACTATCGCCTTCACAGTGAGCGCAGCCCTTCTTGCAATCGGCGCGGTTGTACTTGCATTGTTCATTAACATCGGCAAAGAATCAGTTGTAGAAACTGAGGATGCAGTTGCAATGCAATAAGCAATGTCGTTAAAGCAAACGGGGCGCTATTCCAGCGCCCCGTTTGCCTTTTCCTCTTCAGGTAGACTTGCCACTTCAATCAACCAAGGAGTAAACCTTGCGTAAGCACCCGGTAGATGATGAGGATGCCTCAGAGAAGAGGCCTTTTCGCCCTACGGTAAAGATGTATCTGGGCCTCGCTCTTCTTGCTTACGTCGCACTTTCCACAGTTTTGGCTCAAACTATTTCGCTTAATGGAAACAACACAACTGAATTCGGTCAAGGAATCTTTCAAGTAACTGCCTGCGACACTTTCATAGGAATCCAGCTCACGCCAACGGCTGCCACGTACTCGGGTACAAGCATTGGTGGCACTCCCTATGTCAATCAATCACGAGTTAAAAACATCCAATTTTATGGCTTGGACACCAAACAATGCGCAGGTAAAAATCTCAAAATTCAGCTACGTTCCACATCTAGCGCGAACCCACTACCGCTTTTTACTGACTCTGGATCGCTCTCAGTTGACCGGGCACTTGTTAGCGTCAATAGCAATAAGGCAACAACACCGGCCAATGCGCTAACAATTATTAATGGTTACGGCGCAAACATCGGCTACTTCGATGCTTATGAATATGTGTCATATAAGTCTTCAACAGCTGTGTATACGCTGGCATTCACAAATCCACTTGCCCTTATGTCAGATGTAACTGGAGTGACACTCGAAAGTGCTACTACAGGATGAAAAGATTGATTCAGCGATTCTCACTTGTCACAGTGCTTTTAGTTGCAATGCTAACGATCTCAGTGCCAGTTTCTTCGGCCGCCATTTTGCCCGTCACTAGCGGATTGCTCGCAAATTTCACGGCAGACAATTACAACGCATCAACAAAAGTTTGGACTAACTCCGCATCCGGTGGATCTGGAAATGCCACAGCAACAGCGGGTGCGCCAACAAAAGTCAGTATCAGCGCGAATTCTTTTGGAAATACTCAATCATTTCAGGCCGTGGAGGGAGTAAAAACGGACACCATTGATTTCGGAATGGCCGCACTTCCCGCAACGTATACTTTTTTTTCTGTAGCCAGGTATAACCCAGCAACATCAACAGACTATTCCAATGGTGCCACTAACAGTTCCGTTGGACGATCTCGAATTTTTACCTCTAAGGTCGGTAACTGGCTTTCGGGTTTCTGGGCTGGTTTTTCTGGAGTTGCTTACCACGATGGATGGAAAACTAGCTCTAGTGTTGACACACACAAAAATCAATGGGTTCTCAGCTCAGATGTTGCAAGTCCAACATATCGTTCGAGCGTATATAGATCCTTCAGTAGCGCCGGACCGTCAACCTCAACCACCAACACAGCTGATTCAGTAGAGCACGGTTTAATCATTAATGGCGGAATTTTCCCCTTAGAAACATCAAGATTTCAAATTGCTGCAGTTATTAGCTATAACCGCATCTTGACGGCACCAGAAGTCAAAGTAATGGAAGCTTATTTATCTGATCTCTACGGAATAAGAGCAAATGTACCTTCTATTATTACAGTTAACGCTGGAAATAATCAGTCTGCAGCACCAGCATCGCAAGTTGCAACAGCCCCTGCCGTTTTAGTTGTAGATGATCGTGGGGTTGCTGTCGAATCTGCCACTGTTACATTTGCAATTGCAACTGGTGGCGGAAGTTTGGCTAGCTCTGGAATTGTTTATACAAATACCAGCGGAATTGCCACCTCTCCTGCTTGGACTTTGGGACCAAGTCCTGGAAGTAATACGTTAACGGCCTCAACAACGTATGTATCAAATATAACTTTTACTGAAACTGCGACAGATACCGTGGCACCAACATCTGTTGGCACGATAACTGCCTTGTACACCAACACAACATCTGTCTCTGTGGGGTATGTTGCTTCAGATTCGGGAACAATTACCTCAGTTGCCACGTATTACAGCACCAGCCCCGCACTTACTAGCCCATCGCTATGCGGAAGTGTCACCTCAGCTGCAACTTCTGGAACGATTACATGCACAATTCCTGCTACTAATACGACGTATTACATATATACCCGAGCCACAGATTCTGCATCAAATGTAGAAAGCGCGCCAAGTAGTGCCGACGACTCAATTGTTAAAAATGATGCGATCTCTTTAGCAGGAACTACCCAGACTCTTTCTGCTACCTACGGTCGAGCTGCCTCCGATACTGTCACGGCGACTCAAGGCACGGGAACTAAAACATTTATTCTTACGGGAACGAGTAACGCGGGAATTACCATCGATACAGCGACCGCAAATCAAGCAGTTCTCAATGTTTCCAACACCGTAGCGGCTTCTACCTATTACGAAACTTTAACGGCAACAGACACCCTAGGCGCAAATGCAACATATTCAATCACACTCACAGTAAGCAAGGCCGACACTTTAACTATTACTGCGGGAAATCCTTCAACTCTCACCTACACCGGAAGCACTGCAATTTTTACTCCAACATATACAACTACTGGACTCTCGCCGGTTAATACGATCAGTGGTGTTACATACACATACAGTGCACCCACTGTTGCAACTTGTGCCCAAGGTGGCCCATGTATCGTTGGAGATACAGGACCGGCGGGTGGAAAAGTTTTCTATGTTTCCGATACCGTTATTGATGTTGCCTCTGGCATTAGTACCGGAGGAACTTACTTGGAGGCTGCACCTGCACCCGTTGATAAGACGGAATATAACTGGTGCGAAGGTGGCAGCGCTCCTTACACAACAGAAATCTTTGCAAATGGAAGTGCGGTCGGCACCGGTGCTTCAAATACCTCAATTATTTCCAATAACTGCTCCGGTGGTGCGGGCTATGAAGCCAGCCATTTAACTTTGGGTGGTTACTCCGACTGGTTCTTACCATCCTCCGGGGAACAAATTTATATGTATTACAACATGCCTACTATTGGTTTAGTTGGCAATGAAGCAAATTATCTTTACGCGGGTTCCACCGAAACTGCCAATTGGATTGCTTCATCTTTGGTTCCCGGCGCCGGAATCGGAAATCAAAACAAGGGGCAAGCAACTCCCTATTGGCCCATACGAGCATTTAGCGTGACTGTCTCTTCTTTACCAGGTTATGGTCCATCGGCCACCAAACCAACAAATGCAGGCACCTATTCCATTACTCCATCTGCCGTTACATTTACAGGGTCAGGTTCAACATCAAATTACCAAGCCGTTGTATATGTTGCAGGTTCGTTAACAATTAATAAGGCATCACAGGGCGCGCTGAGTGTTGCCTCACTTCAGGCAGTCTTTAGCGCTAACCCCACAACAATCACTCTCTACACAACAGGGGGTTCCGATACTGGCACGGTGTCATTTGCGCTTGATAGCGGTGGATCTGCAACAAGTTGCACACTTTCTGGAACAGATAACACAACTCTCTCTGTGGCATCTGCCGGAACGTGTCTTGTTACTGCAACGAAAGCTGCAACAACAAACTATCTAGTTGCGACAGCAAGTGGGACAATAAATTTCTACACTTATCTGTCCTACACAACACAGTCTTACGGTGACGCTGGTTCACACACCATTGTCCTTACCGGCGGTGGCACACCTTGGAGTGTTGTTGCTGGGTCAGCCCCGAGCATCAGTGGAATTTCTCTTGCATCAGGACCAGTGGGAACGGTGATTACAATTTCAGGAACTGGTTTTAACGGAGTAAACGTTGTCCAACTCAACAGAGTAGATATGGCTTCCTTTACAGGGCTTAGCCCGACATCAATCTCTGCCACGATTCCAGGTGGCGCAACAAGTGGTCCAATATATGTTGAGAACGAATTTGGTGGGGACTTCTTCTTCTCAGGCTTTACGGTTACCTCTTAAGTAGTTGGTTGCCCTAAGTGTGCAAGCAGTAATTCGCGAACTCGCGCAGCATCTGCTTGGCCTTTTGTATCTTTCATGACTGCGCCAATTAAGGCACCAGCTGCAGGAATGTGACCGTTTCGAATCTTCTCTGCTGTTTCAGGCTGTGCGGCAATAGCGCGCTCAATTGCTGCCATAAGGGCTGACTCATCGGAGACAACTTTTAACCCACGAGCATCAATAACTTGTTGAGGGCTTCCTTCACCGGCAATGACACCTTCAACAACTTGGCGAGCCAACTTATCTGTCAGCTCCCCTTGTGCAACAAGGGCAACAATCTGAGCAACATCGTTGGGCGTAATTGTTAACTCTGTAACTGCTACTGCTTTTTCATTAGCAATACGAGAGATCTCGCCAAGCCACCAACCTCGTGCACGAGTAGGATCTGCACCAAGTTTTACAGTGGCTTCAACAATATCCAGAGCGTCAGCATTAATCATCGCGTTCATCTCTTTATCTGGAACAGCCCACTCGATTTGCAAGCGCTTGCGGCGCAGAGTTGGTTGTTCTGGCAGCGTCGCGCGCAACTTCTCAATCCACGCTGCATCAGGTGCAACAGGAACTAAATCGGGTTCTGGGAAATAGCGGTAGTCCTCGGCTTGTTCTTTGGAACGACCAGAACGAGTTAAACCAGTGTCTTCTTGAAAGTGACGAGTTTCTTGAACTACTCGATCTCCATTATTGAGGCGCTCTGCATGGCGAATCATTTCACCGCGTACTGCGCGCTCTACGGAGCGAAGAGAGTTAACGTTTTTGGTTTCGCTACGAGTACCTAAGGTTGTTGCACCAATCAAACGCAAGGAAACGTTGGCATCGCAGCGAAGGGAGCCTTGTTCCATACGTACATCGCTCACACCAAGTGAGCGCAAAATATCCCGAAGTTCTGCAACATATGCCTTCGCAACTTCTGGCGCATATCGACCAGTACCTGGAACAATTTTTGTAACAATTTCAACGAGAGGGATACCGGCGCGGTTGTAATCAAGGAGTGAATAATCTGCGCCATGAATTCGGCCAGTTGCGCCGCCGACGTGTAATGACTTACCCGTGTCTTCTTCCATGTGTACGCGCTCAATTTCAACACGGAAAGTCTTCTGTCCTTCATCTGTTTCAATTTCAACATCAACATAACCATTGACGCAGATTGGTTCGTCATATTGAGAAATCTGGAAATTCTTTGGCATATCTGGGTAAAAATAGTTCTTACGTGAGAAACGACTAAAGGGAGCAATAGAGCAGTTAAGAGCTAGGCCGATAAGGATTGTTGACTCAATTGCCTTTTCATTCACGACAGGCAGCGCACCCGGCATACCTAAACAGACAGGGCAAGTTTGAGTGTTTGGCTCTCCCCCAAAGACAGTGGCGCATGAGCAAAACATTTTCGAATTGGTATTGAGTTCAACGTGTACTTCAAGACCAAGTACTGGTTCATACTTAGCTATTACATCATCGTAAGTCAGACTCATTTGGAACCTGCTAACGCTGGAATCTTTGAAAGTAGCGGTGCACCCCATTGCGACAGCAAAGATGCTTCAAGGCTTGCACCTACTGAATACATTCTTTGATCTTGCATAGCTGGTGCCATGATCTGGAAACCAACAGGCAAATTATCCTCTGGTGCTAAACCATTAGGGACGCTCATTCCTCCGATACCGGCCATGTTTACGGGGATAGTTGCGATGTCATTGAGGTACATGGCAAGTGGATCATTAGCTTTTTCGCCGATTTTAAATGCAGTCGTTGGCGAAGTTGGAGAAACCAAGACATCTGCTTTTGTAAATGCATTTGTGAAATCTTGCATAATGAGTGTGCGCACTTTCTGTGCGCTTCCGTAGTAAGCATCGAAATAGCCAGAAGAGAGTGCGTAGGTACCAAGAATGATGCGGCGCTTTACTTCGCGACCGAAACCTACCTCGCGGGTAAAATTCATGACTGATTCTGCAGAGGCTCCATCGCTATCTCCGACGCGCAAGCCATATCGCATTGCATCAAAGCGAGCTAAGTTTGATGAGCATTCACTTGGTGCAATCAAATAGTAAGCAGCAAGTGCGTATTCAAAGTTGGGGCACGATACTTCAACAATTTCCGCCCCTGCCTTTGCGAGATGTTCGAGGGATTCTTCAAAACGAGAACGAACTCCTGCTTGGTAGCCATCGCCGTTGAGTTCTTTGACAACGCCAATTTTCATACCCTTAACGTCTCCACTACGTGCAGCCGCAACGACTTGTGGAACAGGTGAATCAATACTTGTTGCATCCTTCGGGTCGTGGCCTGCAATAACTCCATGGAGTAGCGCTGCATCTAAAACTGTACGAGCACACGGTCCTGCTTGATCCAAACTAGAAGAAAATGCGACAAGGCCGTAGCGAGAAACTCCACCGTATGTTGGTTTCACTCCAACAGTTCCTGTTACCGCGGCAGGCTGGCGAATTGAACCACCAGTATCAGTACCGATTGCGAGAGGTGCTTGAAACGCGGCAAGGGAGGCAGAGGATCCGCCACCTGAGCCACCAGGAATACGAGAGAGGTCCCAAGGGTTATGTGTTGGTCCGTATGCAGAATTTTCAGTAGATGAACCCATTGCAAATTCATCCATATTTGTTTTTCCTAAAATAACAACGCCGGCGTTTTTTAATCGAGTGACAACAGTTGCGTCATAGGGCGGGCGCCAACCCTCAAGTATTTTCGAACCACATGTTGTTGGAATTCCTTTTTGAACGAGAACATCTTTGAGCGCAAGCGGAACGCCAGCAAGAGGTCCAAGTTTTTCACCGCGTGCTCGTGCATCGTCCACAGCTTTTGCTTGAGACATTGCACCTTCGGTATCAACATGAAGAAATGCATGTACTTCTTTATCAACAGCGCTAATGCGTTCTAAATGTTTTTTGGTCAGTTCTTGGGAAGTAATTTCTCCCGACACCATCGCAGATGACATTTCATGGGCAGAGCGCGTAATCATGCTTCCTCCCCCAAAATTTGAGGAACACGAAAACGTTGATCTTCACTTGCTGGCGCACCTGAAAGAGCTTCTTCGGGAGTCAAACTTGGTTCAACAACATCAGGACGTGTGACATTGCGAAGTGGCAATGGATGTGAAGTTGGAGCAATGTCAGGGGTTGCAACTTCTTGCACGCGAGCAACAGCCCCGAGAATGACATCCATTTCAGTTGCAAGTGAATCCAATTCTTGGTCAGTCATATCAATTCGAGCCAACCTCGCAAGGTTTGCTACATCAGCACGCGATAGGGAGCTCATAGGTGCGCAGTCTATCTA
The DNA here is from genome assembly GCA_903834705.1 of uncultured Actinomycetes bacterium. Classification (GTDB taxonomy): domain Bacteria; phylum Actinomycetota; class Actinomycetes; order Nanopelagicales; family Nanopelagicaceae; genus QYPT01. Next base: position 1,936 of record CAILKF010000025.1, on the reverse strand, counting down.
TCAAATTGCTATCGGCGAATTTGGCCTGTTCCGGTCACGATCCATGTGGTTGTTGTCATTGCCTCTAGCCCCATTGGGCCCCGCGCGTGTAATTTCTGATTGGAAATTCCGATTTCGGCGCCGAAGCCCATCTGTTCTCCATCGGTAAATCGTGTAGAAGCATTGACCATGACTGCCGCACAATCACTAAGGGCAATAAATCGATCTGCATTTTCTTGGGATTGGGTAACGATTGCTTCTGTGTGGTTAGTGCCGTTTTTAGCGATGTGATCGATTGCGGAATCAACACCATCAACGACTCCCACATTCATCTCTAAAATTCCGTATTCGGTGCACCAATTCTCATCTGTCGCTAATGAGGTGTTAACGCCTATGGACTTTGCAATCTCTTGCACTTTGGCATCAACATGCAAAATTACACCGGCTCCATCGAGAGCTTTAAGGGCTTGAGGTAAGAAGGAATCAGCGATAGTTCTATGCACTAATAGCGTTTCAGCGGCGTTACAGACACTTGGGCGGTGAGTCTTAGAGTTGATAATGATGGGAAGTGCAATATCGAAATCTGCAAATTCGTCAACGTAGACGTGGCAAACTCCAGCACCCGTTTCAATTGTTGGAACAGTTGATTCATCAACAACCATACGGATTAAAGAGGCGCTTCCTCTAGGTATTACTAAGTCCACTTTGCCGCGTGCATGCAAAAGTGCACGAACACTTTCGCGGTCCTCTGATGGCACGAGTTGGATAACTTCAGGTGAAATTTTTGTCTTTGCCAGCGCCTCTTTCATGACAGTTACTAATACCTGATTGCTAGATGAAGCAGAAGAAGACCCACGTAGCAAAGCTGCATTCCCTGACATCAGTAATAGAACACCAGCATCGACAGTCACATTCGGGCGAGCCTCATAAACCATTCCAACGACACCAAAAGGGACACTGACCTGCTTTAGGTGCAGGCCATTAGGCAAAGTTGATTCACGCAGTACTCGACCCAGTGGATCTGGTAGCTCTGCAACTTGTCGAACGCCATCGGCCATTGATGAAACTCGTTCTGCAGTCAGAAGTAAGCGGTCCTGCATTTGGGGATGCATATCTGCAGTTTTGGCACGAACCATATCTTGAGCATTTGACTCAAGTATTTTACTTACGTTATTTTCTAACTCTGTGGCAATCGATAAAAGTGCGCCTTTGCGCTCACTAGATGTGGCCGTAGTCAGGGTTCTGCCAGCTCGGCGCGCCTTATCGGCAAGTTCGGCAATGAGAATAGTGCTGGCTTCCATGGATGAAAGTCTATCTGGGGTTACTATTTTGACGTGCGAACATTAATTAAGATCCTAAGAAATACCGTCATTAGCCTTCTTGTCATCTACCTATTCCTCTTTAGTTTCATGAGAGTGATTCATTATCCAGAACCGATAGCGACCATTCGCCTAGGCATAGCACCTGCTTCTAAAACCCCTACTTTGATGCCTTGGCACACTATTGCCCCGGCAACATCGCCAAAAGCATGGGCAGTGGGCACGAAAGTAACACCCACTCAGGTCAGCTGGGACGGCAAAAAGATATCTTTTGACGAATTCTTAACTACAACAAATTCCAATGCATTTTTAGTTATTCGTGATGGGGTTATTACATACGAGTGGTACAAAAAGGGCGTTACACAGCACACCCAACTTCCATCGTATTCGGTTGCAAAAACTATGACTTCACTCATGATTGGTCAATTAATTGAGCAAGGTAAAATCAACGAATCTGATACTTTCGTAAAGTTCTTCCCCGAATATAAAACAGGAACAAATTTTGACGACGTAACAGTTCAATCCTTGCTAGATATGCAAGCCGGTGTTGGCGTAGTGGATGATTATCCAAGCGGGCCTTCGGGCTGGGGCGTTGGTATTGCTCAGATGTATGCAACAACTGATCTTAACTTTTTCCT
>CAILKF010000024.1 GCA_903834705.1 uncultured Actinomycetes bacterium | reverse complement strand
CGTTGTGATTTCTTTGCCCAACACGCGTTATGCCAATGTCTTCGTGTTTCAACATCATATTCAAGCCAAGCAACTGTGTGCGGCGTGGCCATCGGAATCATTTGATCACACCCTGGACATCGATAAGGTTTATTAGAACTTGATCCTGTGATTTTTCTTACGAGATAAATTCCATCCTCATGTTCTTCTAAGACTTCATGTGAAGTATTAATTTCACGCTCATCATCGGCGGGACGAGTGCCACCGCTTTTACGTTTCGGATGGTTACGCCGTGGGCTCATGGTGAGATTCTCTCGCATTTTTTCTTCTTGAGTGGCAAGATAGCGCTATGAGCGTCATTGAAGTCCGTGGGCTCCGCAAGAGTTATGCATCCAATAATGCCTTAGATGGTGTTGATCTCTCGATAACTCAGGGTGAAATCTTTGCCCTGCTGGGCCCCAATGGCGCGGGCAAAACCACATGCGTTGAAATTCTCGAGGGATTTCGTAAAAGAGATTCAGGCGAAGTCAGTGTTTTGGGCATGGACCCAAATATTGCAGGTCAGGGTGCGCGCGAATTTCGAAATCGCATTGGCATTGTGTTGCAGTCAACCTCAGATGCGGGTGATTTAACTGTTAATGAAACGATTCGCCACTTCAGTGGTTATTACTCAAACCCAAGAGATCCTGATGAAGTTGTTATTGCTGTAGGTCTAAATGAAAAAAAGGACGCCTTGATTCGCTCACTTTCTGGAGGGCAACGAAGGAGGTTAGATGTTGGACTCGGAATTATCGGAAGCCCCGAACTCCTCTTTCTAGATGAACCAACAACCGGCTTTGATCCCGAAGCACGACGTGCTTTTTGGGGATTAATCCGAGAGCTTCAAAATAGTGGTTCAACAATTGTGCTCACTACTCATTATCTTGATGAGGCAGAAGCCTTAGCCGATCGAGTGGCCGTAATTAATCGAGGCAAAATTGTGGAAACGTCTACTCCAGCCAATCTAGGTGGTCGCGCAACTTCGCTGGCCACAGTGAGCTGGGAAGAGAACGGCACAATGCGCGAAGAATTAAGCGCTGAGCCAACTGCAGTTGTTGCACGCCTAAGCCAGAATTTTATCGGAGAGATTCCAAAGCTTTCAGTACTTCGTCCCACTCTTGAAGATATTTACATAAAAATGATTGGTGAACAAACAGGTGAAAAAGAATGAAGAAGCTTCCAACCACATTAGCTCTAGGTTTTCGCAGAGGTAATCTTGAAATTCGCCAATTTATGCGTCAACGAGAATCTGTTGTCTTCACTCTTCTATTTCCACTCATCCTCCTTGCGATTTTTGGATCTGTATTCAAGGACACGATTGCTCCTGGAGTCACATTCAGCCAATACTTTGTCGCGGGCATGATCGCATCTGGTTTGGTCAATAGCGGGTTTCAACAATTAGCAATTGTGATTCCGATGGAGCGCGACTTTGGATCCCTCAAACGCTTACGCGGAACTCCTATGCCCGTGTCTAGTTACTTTATTGGCAAAGCCATTCTCGTTCTTGTCGGAATGCTCATTCAGGTTATTTTGCTTTTGGCAGGCGGCGTAATTTTCTTCGGACTAAACATGCCGACTTCTGCCACGAAGTGGTTCACATTTACTTGGCTCATTCTTCTGGGGACTGCATGCTCTACTGCCCTTGGAATTGCATTCTCTGTTGTTCCAAAAAGTGGAAGAGGTGCCTCGGCAGTAGTTTCACCTGTCGTAATTATCTTGCAATTCTTTAGCGGAGTTTTCTTTATATTCACACAACTCCCAACGTGGATGCAACAAGTTGCTTCCATATTTCCACTTAAGTGGCTCTGCCAGGGCATGCGTTCTGTTTTCTTACCTGACAGCTTTGCAAATAGCGAAGTTGCGCACTCGTGGGAAACTGGAAAGACATTTATCATTTTGATCGTCTGGCTCATTGTTGGAGTTTTCTTCTCTATTCGCACATTCAAATGGGAACGCTCATAAATCGCGTAGTGCTCACCGTTTCACTTGCACTTGTTCTGGCAGGCACAACGCCGCCGACGTACGGCGCAACTTCTAAACCTACTTCTAGTCCGACTTCAAAGCCAACGTCTAAAACGGTTCCGACGCCAACTGCCAAAACTACGAGCAAGACTTCGCCTCTCCCAAAGACCTCAGTAGCTCCAACCAAAAAGCCTGCTGTTAAGAAAGTTATCAAGCCAAAAAAGAAAATTGTTTACAAGAAACGAAACGTCAAGATAACACCGTCTAAATCACCTGCATGGCCACCTAAGAGTTTCGAGGGCTGGAAATCTGTTGATGACGTGTACTGGAAAACTTCTATTTCCCAAAAGGAACAAAATGGAATTCTCTCAGACCTTCGTCAAAAGACCTTTTTTTCTGAGCAGATGAAAGATAAAACGTGTACAAAATTTGCATGCGGTGTCATTGCATTAGCCGCAACTGATGGGTGTCGCTGGTGGCAAATAGACTCGGTACTTTCAAGGCCAACATCTGCAACAGATCCAACACCGATTGTTATTGGGAGTATTCGTACACTCCTAAGTTCAACTAAAGCACGTGAGCGTGCAACAGTTTGGCTTGTAAGTACAGAACCATTAAAGTTTTCTGATGATACTTTTACAAAGGTAACCGACATCTATTGCAACCACATGCCTTCGACGGAAAAACTCAACACAAATACCTACACGTCAGTTAGTGCTCAATAAAACTTCGACTTAGGACTACCGATTCGCTCCAGGAACCCAAAGTTGATCGCCTATCTCTTTATTGGCAATTCTCGCTAATACAAAAAGAAGGTCTGAAAGTCGGTTGAGATATTTTGCAGTTATTGGATTGACTCCACCACCGAAGGCATGAATTGCCGCCCACGTGCAACGTTCTGCTCGACGAGTGACTGTTCGCGCAACATGTAGCAGAGACGCTGAAGCCGTTCCCGATGGAAGTACAAAAGATCTAAGTTGTGCGAGCTCGCTGTTGTATTTATCAATTTGTTCTTCTAGATATGTAATCTGAGATTCGAGTACTCGTAGTGGTTCGAATGCAGGAGCATCAGAGACCGGTGTACATAAATCCGCGCCAACATCGAAAAGGTCATTTTGAATCCGGACAAGAAGTGCACGTATTTCCTCAGAAAGGTCACCAAGGGCAAGAACTACGCCAATGGATGAATTGGCTTCGTCAACAGTTGCATATGCTTCGAGCCGGGGATCGTTTTTCGATGTACGACTCATGTCTCCCAGGGATGTCGTGCCATCATCGCCGGTCTTTGTGTAAATCCTCGTTAAATGAACCATGGGTAGAGCCTATTAGGACAGTTACGATGAGACCACTCGAGCCCACCTGAAGGGAGTCCTATGGCCAACGAACGTTTCCGAATCGTGGGTGGTGCGCGACTCCACGGCGAAGTCCGCGTCAGTGGGGCCAAAAACTCCGTACTTAAATTAATGGCAGCCACACTTTTGGCAGAAGGCAAGACCACTATAAGCAACGTTCCAGATATTGCTGACGTTGGAATTATGGCCGAACTGCTCACGCGCCTGGGATGCACCGTAGAAAGAACTCAAGAATCAATAACGATTGATGTTCCGAAAGTACCTGGTCACCGCGCTGATTACGACCTAGTTCGCAAAATGCGCGCATCTATCAATGTACTCGGGCCACTTGTTGCTCGATTGGGCGAAGCAGAAGTTGCCCTTCCAGGTGGAGATGCAATTGGTTCTCGCGGTTTAGATTTTCATTTTAAAGGGCTCGAATCACTTGGAGCTACCGCGCATAATGAACATGGTTACGTCATTGCAACTGCGCCAAATGGTCTTCAAGGTGCTGATATTTCTTTGGATTTTCCTAGCGTTGGTGCAACTGAGAATTTATTAACCGCAGCAGTCCTTGCAAAAGGAACAACGACAATCGATAACGCTGCGCGCGAACCAGATATCGTCGACTTAGGTGAATTCCTCATCAGTATGGGTGCAAAGATTCAAGGACTTGGAACGCCCACTTTAACAATTGTTGGAGTTCCGAAACTTAATCCAACAACGCACCGCACTATTCCAGATCGAATTGTTACAGGCACCTGGGCATTTGCTGCAGCAATGACAAAAGGTGACATCACCATTCATGGCGGTCGTGCAAGTGATCTCGAAGTACCACTTGAGAAATTAACATCTGCAGGCGCAATAATTACCTCTACCGCCGATGGAATACGTGTTCGAATGGAATCTCGTCCTCAGGCAATCGATATTGCAACACTTCCATACCCAGGTTTTCCTACTGATTTGCAGCCGATGGTTATCTCACTCAACGCAATAGCTGAGGGAAATGCGATAGTTACTGAGAATGTATTTGAAGGCCGATTCATGTTTGTCAATGAACTAGTGCGCCTTGGAGCACAAATAAGCGTTGATGGGCATCACGCATCTATCCATGGAATTGAACAACTATCAGGAGCCCCAGTTGCAGCTACCGATATTCGAGCGGGGGCAGGGTTAGTTCTGGCAGGATTAGTCAGTGACGGCGTTACTCTTGTGGAGGATTGCTTCCATATAGATCGAGGCTATCCGCAATTTATAGAACAACTACGAAACCTCGGGGCCGAAGTAACACGAGAAATAGGAGACTGACTGTGATGATGGAGAACGCAAGTCCAGAACGCAACTTAGCCCTTGAGCTCGTTCGAGTAACTGAAACTGCCGCCCTTGCAGGATCTGCATGGGTTGGTCGCGGGGATAAAAATTTAGCTGATCACGCTGCTGTTGAAGCGATGCGCATGATGATCAATACCGTTGATATGAATGGAATTGTTGTTATTGGCGAAGGCGAAAAAGACAACGCTCCCATGCTTCACAATGGCGAGAATGTTGGAAATGGAATTGGTCCACGTTGCGATGTTGCTGTCGACCCAATTGATGGAACTTCACTTACTGCAAATGGAATGGGTGGGGCGATAAGTGTTATTGCTCTATCGCCTCGCGGAACAATGTATGACCCATCAGCTGTTTTCTATATGAATAAAATTGTTACAGGACCAGAAGCCGCTGACGTTATTGATATCACCGCTCCCCCTGCTGAAAATGTGAAGCGAGTTGCCAAAGCTAAAAAGGTTTCCGTTAGTGACATAACAGTTGTTGTACTTAACCGGCCACGCCACCAAGAATTACTACAACAATTGCGCGATGCAGGCGCCAGAATTCGTTTAATTCAAGATGGAGATGTTGCTGCTGCGATCCATGCAGCGCGTCCTGGTACCGGAGTTGATTTACTCATGGGAATTGGTGGAACTCCAGAAGGAGTTATTACAGCCGCCGCAATGACATGTCTGGGTGGAATCATTCAAGGCCAGCTACATCCAAGGGATGATGCCGAACGACAAGGTGCAATTGATGCCGGCCATGACCTAACAAAGATTCTCTCTACGCGAGATCTCGTTAATTCTGAAGATGTGTTCCTATCTGCCACTGGAATAACAGATGGCGAACTCCTTAAAGGAATTCGCCATACAAGTTTTGGTGCTGTAAGCCATTCAATTGTTATGAGGGGCCAGAGTCAGACTGTTCGAATTATTGAAACAGAACACAACATCAAGCGCTAAAAAGTTTTAGGAAGCCGTTTCAGTAAGTATTGAAACACGATCGTTTGAAACTGAAATAAACCCGCCAGCTACTTGGAATTCGGTGACCGTTCCATCAGTTCCTTTTATGCTGACTTGCCCATCGACTAGAACGCCAAATAGCGGTGCGTGACCGGAAAGAATTCCTAAATCACCCTCAACGGTCCGGGCAGAAATCATTTGTGCTTGCCCAGACCAGACTCTTGCTACTGGCGATACTAGTTCGACGTTTAATGGCATTGTTTTTACCTATTAACCCTTAGCCAATTCAGCTGCGCGACGCTCGACATCATCGAGTCCACCACACATAAAGAATGCTTGTTCTGGCACATGGTCATACTTACCATCGGCAAGTGCTTCGAATGCTTCAATCGTGTCAGATAGCGGAACGAATGAACCTTCAAGGCCTGTAAAGACCTTAGCAACGAAAGTATTTTGCGATAAGAAGCGCTGAATACGGCGAGCGCGACCTACGAGAATACGATCTTCTTCTGAAAGTTCATCGATACCAAGAATTGCAATGATGTCTTGCAAATCTTTGTAGCGCTGAAGAACCTGCTTGATGCGGTTAGCAACACGGAAGTGGTGCTCTCCGATGTAGCGTGGGTCCAAAATACGAGATGTTGAATCCAGTGGATCTACTGCAGGATAAATACCGAGCTCAGAAATTGGACGAGAAAGAACTGTTGTTGCATCCAAGTGAGCGAAAGTAGTGTGAGGAGCAGGGTCAGTAATGTCATCTGCAGGAACATAAATTGCCTGCATCGATGTAATGGAGTGACCACGAGTTTACGTAATGCGCTCTTGCAATTGGCCCATTTCATCAGCCAACGTTGGCTG
>CAILKF010000023.1 GCA_903834705.1 uncultured Actinomycetes bacterium | reverse complement strand
TGTCACATAAGTGGCTCTTATGTCACCTTCAAAGCCGTACTTCTCTTGCGTGCCCCCAACGGGATTCGAACCCGTGTTACCGCCGTGAAAGGGCGATGTCCTAGGCCCCTAGACGATGGGGACGTTTGAGGCTCGCAAATCGTACCTTTATTACTGCGTGCGGCAAAACTCAATAAATTGCAAGCACTTATTACGCGAGAAAAGTGAACGAATTGAGGTTATGCCAGCGCCCACTGGATGGTGATTGAAACGCTGACATCTTGTTGACCAAGATCAATCACAGTTGCACCAGCATCACTTTTGGCCATCGCCAACATGGGTGGATATGAGTTTGGTGCAGAATTTTCAACGAGAAAATTGACTCGGGAAAGTTTTACGCCCATGAGTGATGCATAAGAAACTGCTTTCGCCTTTGCTCGCTTTACGGCGTCTGCTCGTGCACTAGCACTAGCTTTAGTTGGATCAACAATAAAAGGAGTAACTCCATTTATCTGTATTGCATCGCCACCGGCTCCCACAACGCTGTCCACAATTGCTCCAGCGTTGGATGCGTTTCGAATAATCACGGAAAAACTCTGAGTACCACGATATCCAATGAGTAAAGATCCCTTATCTTGCGTGTAGTTGTATTCAGGGTAAACAGTGACACTACGAGTAGCGATATCTTTCGTAGAAATCTTGCTAGATATAAGGGCGGCTCGCACTGCAGCAGAGGCGGCTGAAGTTGCCTTAAGAGCTTGCGCATTTGAATCTGCTACTACTGAAACTGTTGCATCTAACCTGACCGCATCAGGTGAAACCTTTACTGTGCCATCGGCAGAAATTGTTATGTAACGATCAGGAGTGGCGGCCATTGATGCAGGTGCAACTGCCACACCGCCTACCAAAGAGAGTCCAATCGTAAGGACTGCGAATTTCTTAACAAGGTTTCTATTCATGCCTTAAGTATCTCGCATTGTCTGAGATTTCCGATATTTCCAACTTGGAATTCGATGAGAGTGGGCTCACCTGCGTACGGTAGATGTATACAAATCTTCATGGGAGGAAACCATTGTTCGTGCAGTGAACTGAGTCATTGCGCGCTGGCGACCGGCCTCACCCATGCGTTTTCTAAGGCCTGGGTCTACAACCAAAGCCGCCATAGCATCTGCTAATCGAGTCGGGTTGGTCTCGGTAAGAAATCCAGTTTCACCGTGCAACACAATGTCAGAAATTGAACCAACCTTAGTTGCAACAATTGGCAGGCCTGCAAGTGATGCTTGAATTAGAGTCAGTGGGATACCTTCGTTATCACTGGTCAAGATGGCCATATCACTTGATGCGAGAATCTCATCAATATCTTTTCGCCATCCAAGGAGCGTCACAGGTAACTTTTCTTCAACAATTCTTTCTTGACAAACTTTTGCTAATTCGCCGTCGCCAGCGATAAGAAAGTGAATATTGAGTCCTCTTGCCTTTGTAATCGAGGCAACGTCCAAGAGTCGATCTGGTCGTTTGATGTTAGTAAGACGACCGACAAAAGTGCAATACAAAGTTGAGGAATCGAGGTTGAGCTTCTTTCGCTCGTCGGCGATATTGAAAGTTGCGGGGAGCTTTAATCCGGGAAATGAAACAACAAACTTGTCTGCGCGGCCGATTCTAGCTCGGAGTAAGTCATCTCGAACTTGCGTTCCAACTGCAACTAACCGATGTGTTTTCTTAGCCAAAATACGTTCGATGATGATGACAAGATAAGTTTTTATTTTTCCAAAATACCCGTGCAGCAGGTGGCCATGAAATGTGTGAATTCTTATCGTGCCTTTGCCAGCAATGATTGATGCCAGTCTGCCCAGGACGCCAGCTTTTGCAGTGTGCGTATGAATAACATCGGGTTTTTCTCTCCGAATGAGGCGGACCAATGAAAAGAATGAGACCACGTCTTGTTTAAGGGAAAGAGATCTGCCTAACCCTTCAATTCTTGTTGCCTTTATATCTGTAGCAACAGTGTCAAGGTAATCAGCCTCCGTCTCGTCGCAATAGCCGGTAACAAGAAGTACCTCAAATTTATTGGGGTCTATTCCGCGCATTAATTCGGCAACAATAACGGCGGGCCCGCCAACATTCATACGGGCTATGATTTCCATAACCTTTATTCGTTTCGCCATGGGAGTATCTTGTCTCAAATTATTTCGCACTGCACCGCTGACTCACTAGCGAACGCAGCGCAACTTCTTAGCAATGGATCCCTAGTTGCATTCCCAACAGAGACTGTTTATGGGCTTGGCGCAGATGCAAATAATGCCGATGCTGTTGCCCGTATTTACCAAGTAAAAGGACGCCCCGCCGACCATCCGCTCATCGTGCACATTGCTGGCATGGAAGATATGGATCAATGGGCAGAAGAGATTCCAAACTACGCAATTGCACTTGCTCGAGATTTCTGGCCAGGGCCAATGACATTAGTGCTCAAGCGAAATGAGAGAGCAAAAGATTTCATCACTGGTGGCCAAGAAAGTGTTGGGCTCCGAGTTCCGGCACACGCAATCGCGCTAGGTTTATTAGCTGCATTTAAGAATTTGGGTGGCACAGGGATTGCTGCACCGAGTGCGAATCGTTTCGGGCAAGTGTCTCCAACCACAGCAAAAGCAGTAGAAGATGAAATTCATGATTACCTATTACCAACAGATCTCATTCTCGATGGCGGACAAGCGTTGGTGGGTGTTGAATCAACAATTATTGATTGCACGCAGAGCGCACCAGTGATTTTGCGCCCAGGTGCGATTACACAGCAAATGATTGAGGAAAGCACTGGCTTATTAGTTGAGCAAACTAGAGATGAAACAATTCGAGTTTCCGGCTCACTAGAAAATCATTACGCACCAAATGCTCGTGTTGTACTGGGAGCTTTGGCAGAGGCGGGTGAGGGATTTATTGCACTTGCATCAATATCAACACCAAAAGGTGCAATTCGATTAGCTTCTCCTAAAACCGTCGAGGACTATGCACGAGTTCTCTATTTAGCACTTCGCGAGGCAGACGCTCAGGGTTTGAGCAAGATTGCGGTGATTGAACCCGAGGGAGATGGGCTTGCGATTGCCATTCGTGACCGATTACTACGCGCATCTCGTGGACGGTAGGGGTCTAAAAACCCGATAGCATTTGCGCTCGCGACTTATTGTTTTTGAGTGCGCAGTGGGGCCTTTAGCTCAGTCGGTAGAGCAACGGACTTTTAATCCGTGGGTCGTCGGTTCGAGCCCGACAGGGCCCACATTTTCCAAGCTGATAATTGGGTTAACTCTTTTCAGGGATCATAAGGATTGAGCCAGAAGGGCATTCTGTAACGCAAATTCCACACCCTTTGCAATAATCCAAATTAATCTCAAAACCTTTTCCAGGCCCTAACTTGATAATTGCATTGTCTGGGCAGACACCGAAGCAGTTATCGCATTCAAAACAATTTCCACACGACATACACCTGCGTGCTTCATACAGTGCTGTCGACTCATCTAACCCTTTAACCACTTCATCAAAATTCGATGCTCTTCGTGCTCCCTCTAAACGCGGGCGAACCGCATGGGGTGCATCGGAGTAATACCAAGGATTGAGATCTTCATATTGGACAACTGCAGGTTTTTCTCTTTTATCAACAACGCTATGACGAAGCCAAGCATCAATGTTTCGCGCAGCTTTTTTTCCATGCCCAACACCTGTAGTTACTGTGCGCTCTGCCGGCACCATGTCACCACCTGCAAATACACCAGCTCTGCCGGTCATCATCGATGAATCAACCTGAACAACTCCATCTCGAACTTCCAGATCTGGAAAATTTGAAATCAGAGACAAATCAACTTCTTGTCCAAGTGCTAATACGAGTGAATCTGCTTCTAGATCTTCAAATTCTCCCGTGGGCTGCGGAAATCCATCTGCATCTAGCGCCATCTTTTCAATCTTTAAAACACCCTCATCTGCATGTTTGACAGTGGAAAGCCACTTAATCACCACGCCTTCTTCAATGGCTTCTTGTATTTCACCATCATTGGCCGGTGCTTTCTCGCGCGTTCTGCGGTAAACAATCATCGACTCATCTGCACCCAAACGTTTGGCAGTTCGTGCAACATCTATTGCTGTGTTACCACCACCGTAGACAACAACTTTTCGTCCAAGCAATGGTGCTTGACCGTCTTCGACGTCGTGTAAAACATTGACGGCATCGAGGATGCGGGCAGCAGCTCCTGCAGGAATATATGCACGCTTGCCAATTTGTGCGCCAACGGCAAGGAAAACCGCATCAAAGTTATCATCAATCGCTTCTTGCACATTATCAACTCGCGCACCTAATTGAATATGAACACCCATTTCAACAATGCGAGCAATCTCTGCATCCAGCACTTCACGAGGCAAACGATATTTAGGAATTCCAAAACGCATCATTCCGCCCGCTTGCATTGCTGCATCGCGCACGGTGACATCGTGGCCGAGCCTGCGTAAATGGTAAGCAGCAGAAAGACCTGTTGGGCCAGCGCCAATAATTAAAACGCGAAAACCTGATCGCTCTTCGGGTTGTGTAATTTTCCAACCTTTTTCAATCGCGAGGTCGCCGAGAAATCGTTCTACAGAATTTATCCCAACAGATTCATCTAATGTTCCGCGACTGCACACACTTTCGCATGGGTGATAACACACGCGTCCCATGATCGCAGGGAAAGGATTTTCTACAATAAGTGCGCGCCATGCTTGTTCGTAGGAACCATCTTCTGCGATGTAAAGCCAATTTTGTACATTCTCACCAGCAGGACATGCGTTGTTGCACGGTGGCATGAGATTGACATATTTTGGACGCTCTACGCGCCATGATCCCGTGTGGTTTGCCAAACTCGAATCAACATCGAGGGTGATTGCAAATGGTTTTTCCATTAGTTTACTTCCGGATTAGATTCAGGTTCTAACAACCCATATCGCGCAATATTGCGATCAGCACTTGCCTGTAATTGTGCAATAACATCTTCTCGCCTTGTAGGAGCAAACAAGTGCGCATAGCGAGCTTGCAATTTCAAATACTCTTCAACACCTACTTGCTTTCGGATTTTTGTAGACGAAGTCACTTCACCTTTTTCAGCTTCAAAGACAGGGAAAAGTCCGCTCTGGGTAGCAAGGCGTGCAATGCGCACGGTGTCGCATGAGGCGGAACCCCAACCCAGCGGGCATGGAACAAGTACATGTAAATACCTGGCACCGCGCAGTTGCATTGCTCGAGTAACTTTTGCTTCTAAGTCACGCAAATCTGCAACAGTGGCCGTTGCAACGTATGGAATCTCATGAGCCATTGCGATGCGTGGCAAGTTTTTGCCTTGACCAAATACGTTTCCGGGATCTGTACCAACTGCCTGCGTGGTTGATGTTCGTGCAGCTGGTGGCGTTGCGGCAGATCGCTGAACACCGGTGTTCATATATGCCTCGTTGTCGTAACAGATGTAGAGGACATCGTCATTGCGTTCAAACATGCCAGAAAGAGTTCCAAATCCGATATCTACCGTTGCGCCATCTCCACCTTGGCCGACAACTCGAATATCGGTGCGTCCTTTTGCGCGAAGTGCTGCAGAGATGCCCGTTGCAACTGCTGGCGCATTTCCGAAAAGTGAATGTAACCAGGCGATGCGCCAGGAACTTTCAGGATATGGAGTTGAGAAAACTTCAAGGCAGCCTGTTGCATTTACTGCGATAACTTTCCCATCTGCTGCGCGCATTGCTGCATCGAGTGCATAGCGCGCACCTAGCGCTTCCCCGCATCCCTGACATGCGCGATGGCCAGAAGTTAAAGCATTAGTGCGTTCAGCATCTGCTTGTATCGAGGCTTGATCTGCAGGTAGTAAACGATTACCGATAGCAAAACTGCCTACTTGATAAAACTTTGTTGCAGTCACACTCATTGCACACCTGCCTCTCGCATAAGCTCGCGATCGACTAGCTCTTGATCAAGATCTAGAAATGTCAGCGCTCGAATATCTTCATTGATAGCTTTAGTAAAGAGTTCGTGGAGTGATTCCTTGGTGATAGGGCGCCCTCCAAGCCCAGCGATTACGCTGTATTTATCAATGCTGATACCAGCCAATGCCATGCGAATATTGTCAGCAACTATTCCGCCAATACCTACAGAGAATGCCTTTTCAATAATAATGACGCGTTTAGCATTTCGCAGAGCGGTTCGAACTACGTCAAAAGGAAAGGGTCTAAAGGAGATGATTCCTAAGACGCCAATTGAAACTCCAGCTTCGCGTTGTTCATCAACAACATCTTTGATTGTTCCAAGTATTGA
>CAILKF010000022.1 GCA_903834705.1 uncultured Actinomycetes bacterium | reverse complement strand
GGGCCAAGTTCTAAAGCTGCAGTTCGAGTTGCTGACTCAAGCCCACCCTTAGAAACATCGTATGCAGTTGCCATTGGTTCACTTAATTTTGCATGAATACTCGTGATGTTGAGGATTCTGCCGTAACCACGCTCAGCCATCTTCTTTCCCAGCAAACTCATCAGAAAAACTGGAGCATGCAAATTAACACGAAGTTGAAAATCATACTTATCCCATGTGAGATCAACTAACTGCTCACCAAATGCAACCCCAGCGCAATTAACTAAAATGTCGATGTCGCCAACAATCTCCTGGGCCTTTGCGACTAAATCATTCAACTCAGAAGTTTTAGATAAATCACCTTTAAGAAGTGGAACATGTGAACCTTCTTGACGATCGACTCCTATGACCTTGCATCCTTGGTCAGTCATTTCCTTAGCGATTGCTGCGCCAATTCCACTTGCTGCTCCCGTTACAAGAGCAGTTCGTCCCGACAATAATGAAGACATCATTCGCCTTTCGTGGATCCAGCGGTAAGGCCGGCAATAAAGAATTTCTGGCCAAAGAGATAAGCAATAATCAAAGGAAGGGTTGCAATACTCATTCCCGCCATTACGGTTGGAATGTCCAAGCTGTATCGGCTTTGAAATCCGGTAATACCAACCATCAACGTTTTCTTATCATTTGTCTGTAAAAATACCAGAGCAAGTAACAATTCATTCCAAGCCCAAAGTAAGTTAACAACTGCCAAAGTGGCAAGCGCTGGTCCTGAAAGTGGCAAAACAATGCTCCTGAAAGTCCTAAATGATGAAGCTCCATCAACATTTGCCGATTCGATAATACTTTCAGGGATAGATTTGAAGAAGTTGGTCAACATGTAAACAGAAAATGGCAACATCAAGCCGACATAAATCAATATAACTAGTCGTAACGTAGAAATCAGAGAAAGGCTCACTCCGACTTGGAAAAGTGGAATCAAAAGTACCACCGGCGGAACAACCATCAACGAAACAAAGATTCCGAGCAGTGTTTCACGACCTTTGAAAGCAAAGCGAGCGAAGCCCCATGCTGCAAGGGCTGCAACAATTTCTGTAAGAAGTACGGAAAAAGTTGTGATGGCGAATGAATTCATCAACCATTGCGGGAATTGATCAGTCCACGCGGCTCTAAAACCAGCAAGGGATGGATGCGTCGGAAACGAAAATGGGGAGTCTAGGAATTGTGCTTGGGTTTTAAAGGCACCTGAAAACATAATGTAGGTTGGAACTATTGCCATCAACGTCATGCCGATGAGAATCAGTTGGCGAATTGTGGCACCGAAAGTAAATTTCCTCATTTGGCAAAAGTTCCTGAAATAGACTTGCGCTGAATCCTAAAGAAGGCAACAACAAGAACAAGGGTTGCTAGAAATAACAATACTGCAGCCGTTGCGGCGAGCTCTGGTGCTCTATTTTGAAACGCTGCCCGATAAATGTAGAGCTCGCTCACCATTGTTGAACTACCGGGACCACCAAGGCCATTAGACATGACGAAAACATAATTGAATACCCATGAAACCATCGTGATCGCTTCAATAACAGTATAGAAAATAATGGTGTTAAGAATCTGTGGCCGAGTTACAGACCAATGCATACGGAAGAAACCAGCTCCATCAATGCGGGCAGCTTCAAAGACTTCTTGAGGGAGAGAGATTATGTGCGCCAACAGCAATATGACGCCAAAGCCCACTTCTTTCCAAATAATTACGGTCGACATTGTGCCTAGTGCAATCTTGGGGTCTCCAAGCCAATCTTGAGCAATCGGATCTAAGCCAATGGATTGCAAAAAAACATTGAGAGCACCGTGCAATTGATAAATCTGACCAAAAACAACGGCAATCACTGGGATTGGCAGAACATATGGCAAGAACACAGAGGCGCGATAAAAGCGCATTCCTCGTCTTGTTTCAAATAGCAATACCGCAAAGAGAAACGCACAAGCCACAAGAATTGGTACGACGAGAAGCAAAAGAGTGTTATGTGCGATTGCAGTGTGGAAAAGCGAATCGGTTAAGACGATATAGAAATTTTCAAAACCAATCCAATCGCCGTCATATCGAAAGGCTTGAGTAAAGAGAGAAACTATGGAATAACCAAAAACAAAAAGTACTACCAAGCCAGCAGGAAGAATCCAATATAGAGCTTCTCTGGCGTCACGACGAGAACGCTGGCGCCCTTTCGGGGCGCCAGCGTTTGTCGAACTCTTACGAGTGTCTTGCTTTAATTTCACTTAGACCATGCAGTGAAATTATCAACAACCTTTCGGTCGCTCTTTCTGATTTTCTCCATCGTCGCTTCGGTATCTGCCGCAGCTTGCTCTGGAGTAATTGTTCCCTTGAGAATCAACTGCACGTTCTTGAAAATTGCATCAGTATCAAGTTGTGCTGGGATGAAGTTCTCTAGGTATGGAGCGCCATCAAGGGCTGCTGCAAATAGTGCTGCAGTCGATGGGCTAGTTACCTGCGATAGATCGAAACGATCATCAGCTGGAAGTGAGCCAGTATCAGCAAACCATGCATTCAAGCGCTCGGTGGTGTGACCGAACGCGATGAAGTCAGCAGCAACTTGTGGGTACTTAGACCATGAAGTTACTCCAAGAGTTTGTGAGCTTGTGCCCATCTTTCCTGCATAAGGACCATCTGACCAAGCTGGAATTGCAACGATTTCTGCTTTGTCATCTCCGCCTGCCTTCTTTACGAAGTTAGGTGCATCTGGACCAGCAGTAATAGTCATTGCAGCTTTTCCTTCAACGAAGCGTTGTTGTGCTTGATACAACTCAAGTGAGTTGATGTCATCGTTCCAGCACTTGTGCTTCTTTGAATCGGCAAGAGCTGTCCACCAGCCAGCCATGTTTGGATCAGTAAACTTTGTATCTCCAACAACTGCAGAAATAACTTCTTTCTGTGAAGAGATTGATTGAGCGCCAAGCATTGAATAAATCCAAGCTCCGAACCAACCATCTTTTACTCCACCAGCAATTGTTGTGATCTTCTTAGCTGAAAGAACATCGCAGACCTTGAGCAACTCGTCCCAAGTTTTTGGAGTGGTGAGGTTGTTTGCAGCAAGTATGTCTTTGCGCACAAGAAGCGGGAATGAAGGATTTACATACCAAGGAG
>CAILKF010000021.1 GCA_903834705.1 uncultured Actinomycetes bacterium | reverse complement strand
CATTTACGACGGGTGGTCACGGAATACACGGCATACTTCAACCAGGAACGACCACATCAAGGCATTGGTCAGCGGATTCCCAACCAGTATGATCTGACACGATCAAAGCCAACGAGAGGGCAGATTACATCGAAGGCAATTCTTGGTGGGCTGCACCACAGTTATGCGCGTGCGACATATCTGAACTGACCTGCATCTTAGCAGTTCAAGAATTGAACGACCAAGGGTGAATACTATTTATCGAAGATCAACTTATGAAATTGAAATTTGTTTTGCTGCTTGTGATCGGCATGTTTGCCAAAATATTTCTTTCCGATGATCCCCGTATGTCTTGAAGTATAAACCGAGTTCACCTTGGAAGAAAAGAACAATCCCTTGATCGAAATTCCAGCTAAAAAACCAAAAAATCTAACGGATGAACCAAGTAGCCAGCACAGGGGTTGATTGGTGACTTCAATAACAGCGGAACCGAGAGACAGTTGCGTTCCTGGTGTAGATTATCCGTGCTTAAATCCAAGTCTATAAACAATTGGTCCCCGGCTAGTTGCCATCGGTCTTTATCTTGAGCCACCAAGGCGATCACGCGGGCATTCATGATATTGAGTTGCATGTCGGGATGTGATGTTCCATCAGTCGTCCGAGATCTACCGCGGACTCTCCAATTATCACCGACAAGGCCTTCAGCTACATCAAGCTCCCCTACTTCCAAGATTTCTCGATCATCAATCTGCGGTCTTCGCACAATCAGCTCTAATACACCTTCGTTCTTCGGTGCTTGCCGGATTGCGTCTAATCCTGCTTCAAGTTCTGTCATTGTCAAATGTTTTTCACTATTCATAAATATCACCTTTTTATCGGTAGCCCGCTTTGATACGAAGCGACTGTTTTACACTTCATTGACTGTAATAGGTCTTGGTTGCTTTCCGTCAATATCAGTAAATCCATATTCTTTTGCGACTGCCGCTGCTACTAAGATTTGACCTGACTTTTGCATGACGTTGGGATCAGTAGCGAGCGCAGTAATCGCTCGCCCAATGAACTGCGGAGATTCTGAATTAGATAGATCGAAGAATTCTGCTGACTTCATCACGCTTTCTGTGCGCACCAGCCCAGGATAGATGCTAACAACTGCCACATGATGCTCTCGCAATTCATGAGCCATTGCAATCGCCATCCGATCATCAGCAGCTTTAGCGGCTGCGTAGGAAACTCCTTTATCATCACGTTGCGCTGCGAAGAATGAGATGTTAACTATCAACCCAGACTGTTGCGTAATCATGATGGGTGCGGCAAGGACGCTGGCAACATAATGTGCTCGCACACCCGATTGAAATGCCTTATCCCATCGTGAAATTGGGGCAGTCCAAAATCCTTTCTCTTTCCAAAATTCTGTACCATCATTGAAGAATTCGTAACCGCCCCACACATTATTGACAAGAATATCTAAGCGATTTTGTTCTGTTTGGATACGTTGAAACAATTCTCTCACTTCTTCATCTTCTAGATGGTCGCAACGAACTGCAATGCCTTTGCCGCCTAGTTTGGTTATCTCTTCCGCTGTTTGATATATGGTACCTGGCAAGGACACCGCCGCCTTGCCTTCTTCTACTGTTCGACCTGTAACATAAACGGTGGCTCCTGCTTCACCTAATCCGAGAGCAATGCCTTTACCAACGCCACGACTTGCTCCTGTAACAAGTGTAATTTTTCCTGTTAGTGATTTCATAAATGAATGATTATCCTTTTGTAGATTTGAGAAAAACTAACAATTAGTGGGTTTGTTGGATATTGCCTTGCGGGTCAACGAGACTGTCGAAAAAACGAATGTTGAGAGGTAAAGATTGAGACCGGCGGTCAAGCCCTGCAGACAGTGGTGAAGTGGGGTGAACAGGCTCAAACTAGGCTTAGATCAACGCCCCGAACACGTGGATCTTGCCGATATTGTGAATCGGAGCGAACCGCGTACGCATGCATTGTACATCCACTTTACGTTTGGAGCGCAGGGTTAAGCGGTCCAACTGCTTATGCACACATTGGCGTCTG
>CAILKF010000020.1 GCA_903834705.1 uncultured Actinomycetes bacterium | reverse complement strand
TTTTCAAACCTTGAGCTGTCTTAATAAATCCTTTTGCATTTAAACTAGATAAGGCTTCGCGCACGACTCCGCGATTAACCTTATAAGAAGCGCACAGTGACATTTCTGAGGGCAAAGGCGAACCTTCGGCCAGGACTGAGGAACCAATATCGGAAAGTAAATCTTCCACGATCTGGTCACTGAGTTTTCTCGTTGCCACTGTGCGCTTCTTATTTCAGATTAGAAGTGGAAGTTATCGATATTGGTTGCATCGAATTCTTGCGGAGGTCCCGCAATAATTACTGCATCCTTACCCATAGTCCAGCTACCTGTTCCTAGACCAGCGATTTTGAACTTCACGCCAGCTTTTGGAGTAACCTTCTTGGTCTTCATTGCAACAATAAGGTTCGCTGCAATTGATCCTTCTAGACCTGGATCCCATAGTGAGAAGCTCTTTACAGTGCCATCCTTCACGTATTGGCGCATTTGATCAGGAGTTCCCAAACCGGTTACCTGAACTTTGCCCTTTAGTGGAGATGTTGAAAGAACCTGAGCAGCAGCAGCAATACCAACAGTTGTTGGAGCATTGATTGCCTTGAGGTTTGGATACTTCGCAAGAAGTGCCTGTGCCTCAGTTGCGCTCTTTTCTGGAGCATCGTCACCGTAAACAGTTGCAACAAGAGTCATTCCTGGGGCTCCGCCACCATCGATGAATGCTTGTGAGCTCTTCAACCATGCGTTCTGATCTGGAGCTGTTGATGTTGCTGAAAGGAATGCCCACTCGCCCTTACCGCCAATTACCTTGGAGGTCTGGTTAACGAGATAGTCACCTAACTTAGCAAAATCAACTGGTGTGATTGATGCTTGACGGCAGTTAGCTGTTGTATCGCCATTAACAGTAAGGACGATGATTCCAGCCTTCATTGCGCGCTTAAGAGTTGGGCATAGTGCATTTGCATCGTTAGGGGAGATTGCAATTGCAGTTACCTTCTGTTGGATCGCAGCTTCGATGAAAGGGATTTGATCGGTTGCGCCAGCAGCTGCAGGAGCTACTACCTTTACTGTCATATTCAAGCTCTTAGCTGACTTCTTGAAACCGTTAACGATTGCATCGAAGTAAGGATTTCCTAAGTTCTTTGGAATATATGTAACAGTGTACTTAGTAGCTGCACTTGCAGATTGTGAAACTAGTGATGCACCAATTCCAGTAAGAATGAGTGACATTCCCAACACTGGAACCAGCGCTTTCTTTGTTATCTTCATATTTTCGTGCCCCATCCTTTATTGCTACAACGTTGAATCTCAACGTTGTTTCTAATGAGTACCAGCTTTTGACTGTGACTCATTAAATCTTTTTCTTCTATTTCGTTGCTCGATATAACCAGCGCGAATTCTTGGCACTAGAACAGTCAAAATCAGAAGTAACCCAATAGCGGCGTCTTGTACTTGCCCGTTGACGTCTTGCATAACTAAGGATTCACGAACTGCCATAATTGCGAAAAGGGCAACAACGGTGCCTGAAATTGAGCCACGTCCGCCGAAGATGTCTGTTCCACCTAGAACCACAACAGTAATTGCCAATAGTTCGACGCCTAGTCCGACGTTTGAGATGGTCACTCCAAGACGAGAAGTCATCATTACGGCACAGATTCCTGTTATGAGTCCGCTTGTGGCAAAAGCGGTAAGCCGCACGGTGTCTACCTTGATGCCCGAGAATTTACTCGCTGATGCATTACTGCCGGACATAACGTTGAGCAAACCAAAGTTTGAACGGTGCAAGACAAAATAAAAGATTACCGAGGCGATCGCAAAGACAGCCAATGGAATCGGTAGCCCTGGCCCAAAACTAACGAGCATCTTTTGATCCATGCCAATAAAGGATTCTGGGTAATCGGCCACAACTTGATCTCCGAGCATTACTTGAGCAAGTCCTCGATACAAAGCAAGAGTTGCAAGCGTGACAACAAGACTTGGTAGCCCAAACTTAATGACGATAAGGCCATTAAGGAGTCCAAGAAGTAATCCGGTAACAACGGCTGCTAAGCAACATATATAGATTGGAATGCCATGTGAGTACAGCTTGGCCATAACTGCAGCAGATGCTGCGAGGTTGGATGCAACTGAGAGGTCAATATCTCCATTAATAATGACAAGGGTCAAGGCCAGTGCAATTAATCCAATTTCCACATAGCGACCAGTGTTGAAAATAAGTGATGTTGGGTCTAGAAAATATGGAGACCCAATTGAGCCATAGGCCATTGCGACTACAAAAATTGCAATCGGACCGATGAGATGTCCAGGAACTTTAAATCGCGAATTGCGAACTGAAGTCATCATTTGGAAACCCTCTGCTTTC
>CAILKF010000019.1 GCA_903834705.1 uncultured Actinomycetes bacterium | reverse complement strand
TGCAGAAGCAAAATCTCAAGCGTTGATACTTCGAGCAAAAGAGAGCGAGATAGGTGATTTCCTTAAGAGGATTGCACATTCAGCAATGCTGTACGTCGAATTTGCACGAGGAAATCTTTTGCAAATGGATAAAATTTTTACAGAAATGTTGGCTAACCCCGTCCAAACCGGCGACTTAGAGAATTCTGACAAAATTGCGGTACTTAGGCTTTTAGCCAATAAGGCGCTTATCTGTGAAGACTCAGATGCTCTCAAAAAGTATTTAGAAAGTGCTCAAGAGTTTACTACGTCAGGTTTAGCGATTGGCGTTCCATTTACCCTCAATGCAATGCAAGCGATGAGTCTTTATACAGAAGGGCACTATTACCAAGCATGTGAGTTAGCTCAGTTGGCGCTGGCGCAAGCACAAGAAAGAAATTTCAGAGGCGTTTCTGCGCCATATGAAGTACATCTTGTTCTTGCCAAATGTTATGAAGAATTCTCTAGGCTAGATGAGGCTATTGAGCACCTAGAAATCCTTAAAGAAATGGCAGGGAAAGCGGGGCAATGGCCATGGTACTTAACCGCCGACAGCGGGCTCATCAAGATTTCCCTGACAAAGGGAGATTTCCCGCAAGCAAGAGAGTCGCTTCGCTTGCAGAGAGAACTGTTCGCTTCTGAAGGAATCTCGCGCGCCATTTCTTGGTTGGTTGATATTTCAGAAATTGATTTTCGGTGTGCATCGAAAGATTTTGATCGTGCGGATTCACTGCTCAAACGCTTGCCACAGAATCCACGAGTTGAGCAGTTGAGAGATGACTACTTTCGAGGCACGGGTAAGCAATCTCTAGAAAGTAATATTTTCCAAACATCTGAAAAGAATCCAAGGGAAAAGATTAGAAAATACTTACGACTTGCCAATAGCGTTGCCGACCGCGAGAAAGAATGCTCTCAATACTTACGGCAAGCTCTTTCTATTGGCGCAGATTCTGGAGCCCAGGAAATCTTTGTGCGCCAAAGTGATTCAATCACCAGTAAAATACTGAAAATTGCCTCCGAGCAGCCAACGCTTTATTTAGATGGGTTAGCGCGCGCCATTACTGCCAAGATCAAGGGAAATTTTGAAGGTCAGGGAAATTTGACTGAAGCGCTGACTACTCGGGAGTTAGAAATTGTTAAACACCTTTCCACCTCAAAGCCTATTAATACGATTGCCGAGTCCCTGCATATCTCTCATAACACGATTAAGACACATTTAAGAAATGTCTATCGCAAACTTGAAGTGGGCGATAGAGATGCCGCTGTAGAGCGCGCTAAAGATTTACTTCTTGTTTAATCAATTGGCAGGACAAGCTAGTTAACAAGAATTGAACGCTTAGAAAGCCCCATAAAATAGCCATCGTTGCTATTCGATAGGCTGGCGCTGTGAGTGATATTTCAGCGAAAGTACGTAAAGCACTTGATGCTGCCATTGAAGCAATTGGTGGAACCTCACGCGAAGGTCAAATTGAAATGGCCGAAGCGGTAGCAAACGCACTCTCTGACCGCCATCACTTAATGGTGCAAGCAGGAACTGGCACAGGAAAATCATTGGCCTATTTGGTTCCAGCCCTTGTGCACGGAAAAAAAGTTTTAGTAGCAACGGCAACCCTTGCTTTGCAGAGGCAGTTAGTAGAACGAGACTTACCTCGAATCGTGCCAGCCCTTGAAAAAGTTTTAGGTCGCTCTATAACCTTTGGAATCTACAAGGGTGTGGGCAATTACTTGTGTTTGCAGAAGATGAATAGCGAAAACCCAGATCCCGATGGTGAGCTTGTTTTAGAACTTTCAAGTCTTGGAGCAGATGCAAAGCGCTTACATGCTTGGGCAAAGGTCCCAGGAGTTTCAGGAGATCGAGATGACGCACCAGATGTAGATCGCAGGGTGTGGGCAGCTAATTCACTTGGTGGCCGAGAGTGTGTTGGCGCAGATGTTTGCGCGTACGGACACCAATGCTTTGCAGCCCTTGCAAAAGCTAAAGCGCAAAGTGCTGATGTTGTGGTTACCAATCACACCCTATTAGCAATTGAAATTGTCGATTCACATCCGATTCTTCCAGAACGAGACGCCGTTATTTTGGATGAAGCACACGAGTTTATGGATCGCACAACGCAAGCTGTAACCGAGGAATTAACTGGTCCCCGAGTTTCGCGAGCGGCGGCAATGGCCCGTAAACATTTACCAGGGAAGTTATCGGACGCTTTTACAAAAGCAGCCGATGCCTTTGACGATGCCATGGACGAGTACGGCCAAAGCGTGAAATTTGATACTTCACTCCAAGGGCGGTTAAGCGAACTTCCTTCTGCTCTCGAGTCGCCTATCCGTAAAGTCCGCGAAAGTGCACAAGCGATTATGCAATCCATTGGGGCCGATGAAGAGATAATCGATTCAGATGCAATTGCCGAACGTGCACGCGTAAAGGGCGCAGTCAATGAAGTTTCGACAACTGCAGGAAAGTTGCTTAAATTAGGCGTGGGGCAAGTGCTTTGGTATGAGCCTACTTTTTCAACGTTACATCTAGCGCCGCTCAGTGTTTCATCTGTGCTTCGCAACAATTTGCTCACCAAAACTCCTGTCATTGCTACATCTGCAACTTTGACAGTGGGTAAAGGCTTTGATGCAATGGCTAGAAATATAGGTTTTGTTGTGGGCGATGATGCAGATACAGAGATCGAAGATGGCGACCTAGATCCGGCAAATGTTCAGATGCTCGATGTGGGATCACCATTTGATTTCGCAAATCAAGGAATGTTGTATCTTCCTAAACATCTTCCTGAACCGGGCAGAGACGGCCCAAGTATTGAAGCGTTAACTGAGCTAGGGGAGTTAATCGATGCAGCTGGTGGACGCACCTTGGCGCTGTTTTCATCGTGGCGTGGAGTTGAAGCAGCCGATGCGCACTTACGTAAAGTTTTAGCAGAGTTGCCCATAAAGATAATTACACAAAAACGAGGCGACGCAGTTGGTCCACTTGTCGAACGTTTTGTTAAAGATGAGACATCCATCCTTCTGGGAACGTTGAGTTTGTGGCAGGGCGTTGACGTTCCGGGAGCTGCATGTATTTTGGTGGCAATAGACAGAATTCCATTCCCACGTCCTGATGATCCTGTTATGTCAGCACGCGCTGCCGAAATTGATGCAGAAGGAGGAAGCGGATTTATGCAAGTTTCACTTCCTCGCGCGGCCTTAATGCTGGCGCAAGGCACAGGACGTTTGATTCGATCAGAGGAAGACCGTGGCGTAGTTGCAATATTGGATTCGAGAATTGTGACAAAAAGATATGGATCCACGTTGTTGAATTCGATGCCACCCCTGTGGCGGACATCAGATGCAGCCGTTGTTAAAGAATCTCTTGCACGCTTGGCCGAAAGTTTTGATCAAAAATAGTTGTTCTTCAATCAGCAGGGCGCCCATCGGAGCCCTCACTGAAAACTAAAAAAGAGTATGTAATAACGCTTTAACTGTTGGCCACGATGCTGCAAAACTTGGATGTAGCGTCATTGTGTCCACCTCATTCCAATCGACCCAACGTAACTCTTGAGCCTCAGAATTCATCTGATGTGGAATAAGCAATGGTGTGGCACTTGCTATAACTGTGTCATATCGCCAATCACCATGGTCATCAGTATGTGTATGTAGAACGCGAAGGTGTTCGGGCTCGATTCCACACTCTTCAACTGCTTCTCTTATGGCTGCTTCAACGGGGGTTTCGTGCGAATCACGTGCGCCACCTGGAATTCCCCATGTGTCTCCGTTATGAACCCATTCGGAACGATGTTGCAAAAGAAGTAATTGATCTCGCGCCATAAGTAACCCTGCGGCGCCATGTAAGCCCCAATGTTTTCCACCGCAATGGCAGGAAACCCATCCGTCACCATCGCGCGCACTCATGGTTCTACTTTAGACCGTGGGATGCACTCTTTCCACATCGAGGGACAGTATTGAAATTGAGTTGCATTCGCGCTCCTAGGCTCATTCAATGTCATCATTCACTGCTAAAAATCCTCATCGCAGATCCACACTTATTGTTGCCTTTATCGGTCTCTTTTTCATAGCAACTTCCATGGGCAATTCTGAGCAAGCACGTGCAGTTGATTGCATTGATACCGCTTGCCTCAATGTTTACACACAGAATGGCAAAATCGTTATAGAAGGCAGAAAGGGTTCGGGTAAAGCTGCGCACGTTTCACCAAAGCCCGTTATTAAGACCACACCAAAAGCACGAGCCAGCACTTCTCCAAAACCAATGTATATGCCGGTAAAGAAAAGAAAACCAGCATCGGTAAAGCCCTATGTTGCTCCAACTCCAAGAAAGAATGTGATCCCTCAAGTGGTCGCCAAAGTTGTACCAAAAGTATTGGTGAGTACGGGAGTTTCACTCAATGACAGACTCGAGAAATTATTACCAACCGGAGCAATTGCTTATCAGCCACAAGAGGGGGCGCTAGTAAACGTTCCGATAATTTACTGGGCGCAGTTGCCAGCTTTCTTTACCTCAAAAGTATCAATAATTGGAGAAGTTATTGATGTAACAATGCGTCCGTCATTTCTCTGGAGCTATGGGGACGGGACATTCTTTGCAACAACAAATTTTGGTGCGCCGTATCCCAGTCGCGAAATTTCGCATACATACAACCATGCAGGGACATATCTGGTCACGATGCTCGCGACCTGGGGAGGGACATGGACACATAACGGCATCTCTCGGGCAATAACTGGTCAGATAAGAAAGTTTTCCGTTGCAACCGTGCGGATATCGAAGGCAACGACGCCCATCACTTCTTAAATTCATAAGAGAAGATCAATGCACTCTTGTCCACAGCGACTGAATCTTCGGTGCAAAATTGTTGCCGTTGACCTGCATTATGTGGCCTTATGACAACATTGACATCACCACACGATCTCATCGCGGCAATTCCATTCCTTATCGGATATCACCCAACAAATTCCTTAGTGCTCGTTTCTCTCAAAGATGATTTGGTAGGAATGGCGATGCGCGTTGATTATCCGTCGCTGGCATCCATTGAAAAATCTCAAGAGCCCTACGAGTTGCTTGTTCAACATGTCGTTCGCGAAGGAGCCCAAAGCGCACTCGTTGTGGCTTATGTGCCCGATGATCGAAGCGATGGCGAAGAAATCCTCAACGCAATTGCAACCACATTGGTAAGGGCCGATGTAGCACTGAGAGAGTCATTACTCATTGTCGAAGGCCGTTACAGGTCGCTCTTGTGTAGCGATGTGCACTGTTGTCCGCCAGAAGGAAATCCCGTAGAGGAAATCACGCAATCGCGCGTTGCGGTGGAGCAAGTGGCGCAAGGAATTTTGATGCCATTGGATAACGTAGAAACTCTCGTTGAATCACTGTCGTCATTACCTTTAGCGTTAGATCCTGGTTTCATCGAACGCGTGAATGAATTCTCGGTCGCTATAGATAGTCAGACTCTCCATGCAGACCAAAAGGATGGCGCAATCGCAGTAATCGATTTAATGTCACGCTTTATTGCAGGATCTGTTGGCCACAATATCGGTGCAGATCAGGAGTTATCTGCTCGAGTTATTGGTCGACTCAGTGATATTCAAGTGCGCGATTTCGCACTTGGCTCTCACGATGCCAACACGCTCGACACCTACGCAGTGATGTGGCGATACTTGATGCGCATTGCACCATGTGGCTATATCGCGCCTCTTGCATCGCTATTGGCAGCAGTGTCGTACGAGAGTGGAGCAGGTGCGTTGGCGCAACACTGCATTGACCGCGCGTTGGCAGATAATGGCGGGTATTCATTAGCCACTCTCTTGCGCAGAGTATTTAGCGCAGGGTGGCCTCCTGAGGCATTTGCGACGTTGCGAGCAGAGCTACATCCCAAAGTGTGTGCTTCGATATTTGGTCGCTAGTTTTTGACGTTGAGCATCTATCGCGTAGAATTATCGCTAGGTCACGAGTTCTAGGTTCCAGCCCCGGCTAACTAGACGGCAACCCTCCATCGCGGCGGGGTGCTCCGGGTGAAGACCAGGTTGGTAGTTCTTTTACTATCGGCAAGCGCGAAAGGCTCTACATGGTTTCACCTACGCAAGCACCGAAAACACCACCGCCCTTTAATGGCGTCACTGGCGCATGGCTTGAAACGCATGAACCTGGAGATCGTACATTTCTTTCTATTGGCGCACTCGCATTAGAAAACGGTGAAGTTCTCGAGGATGTCACTATCTGCTACCAAAGCTGGGGAGTTCTTAACAAAGACGGTTCGAATG
Source organism: uncultured Actinomycetes bacterium (assembly GCA_903834705.1). Classification (GTDB taxonomy): domain Bacteria; phylum Actinomycetota; class Actinomycetes; order Nanopelagicales; family Nanopelagicaceae; genus QYPT01. The sequence goes on along the minus strand of CAILKF010000019.1, from coordinate 1,929 downwards.
CAATTTTAATTAATCATGCGTTGACTGGCTGGTCAGATGTACCTGGTTGGTGGCCATCGATGGTCGGACCCGGACTTCCATTTGATACAGATAAATATTTTGTTGTGTGCCCCAACGTTATTGGTGGCTGTCAAGGAAGCACTGGTCCTTCCTCTATTGCCCCTGATGGGAAACGTTATGGTTCTCGATTTCCTACTATCTCTATTCGAGACATGGTCGATGCAGAAGTTGCATTTAGCGATGCGCTGGGAATTAAGAAGTACCTTTTATCTGTCGGGCCATCACTGGGTGGAATGCGCGCACTTGAATGGGCTGTGCAATTTCCAGAGCGCGTTGGCGCAATCTGCACAATCGGATCATCAGCTGTTGCAACGGGTGACCAAATAGGAACGGCATCGATTCAGATTCGTGCAATAAAGTCAGACCCACATTTTTACGGTGGAGATTATTACGATCAAGAACACGGCCCCAACGAAGGGCTGGGAATTGCTCGTCGAATTGCTCATTTGACGTATCGCACCGAAGCGGAGATGGATGTTCGATTTGGTCGCGAACTTCAAGGAGATGACACGGGGCGATATGCGGTGGAGTCATATCTCGATCATCAGGCAGGCAAACTCTCAGCCAGATTTGATGCAAATACCTATATTTGTTTAACCGAGGCCATGAACTCTCATGACATCGGGCGAGACCGAGGCGGAGTTGCTACTGCGTTGGCCTCTATCACAGTCCCGGTCATCATTGTCTCCATTGATACCGACCGACTTTTCCCTCCACGGCTCCAAGCTGAAATTGCAGAGCTCGTTCCTCGTGCACATGAATTGGTCACTTTGTCCTCACCTTTTGGCCACGATGGCTTTCTCGTGGAAGTAGAGGCGGTAGGAGAGGTCATTCGCAAGTCTCTCAGCCTGGGGTAGAGAGTTTGGGGGGCAAAATCAGGCTTTCGATGTGCATTTACCCCTGTGGATAATTTATAATATAGCCATCGCTTCTTCGCGATTAATCGGATAGAGATTAATCGGTGAAGTCAAAACAAAGGACTCTTGTGGCCTCTCTTAGTGCGCTCAAAAATAAGGCGAAAACAGCGAAAAGTAAAAAGGCTGTTGTTAAAAAGAGCGCGACGAAGAAAGTTGTGGCAAAAAAAGCCCCAGCTAAGAAAGCCCCAGCAAAAAAGGCGCCTGTTAAGAAGATCGAACTGAAAAAAGATCTCACTGTTGCCGATATTAAATTAATAGTTTCAGCAAAAGATGCCATTGCTCGACATAAAGAACTCACTGACGAGCTCGCATCGCGTGGAGTTATTAATCTCAACAGAATTGTTAAAAAAGTTGATAAGCCACTCGTCGATGAAGCGCGCGAGTTGGTCACCGTGGTTGCCACGCTGACCGAAAAGTTGCGCAAGCAAGGTCTAGGCAGTCCTAATCGCATTCTCAAGAAGTCCGATTACGCCCTTATCGCACCGCCTGCCCCAGTTGCAGCACCAGCTGAAAGCAAAACTGCTAAAACAACTGTTACAAAAATTGATGGCGAAGAAGTAGAACTTGAAGAAGTAGAACTCGAAGATCTTGAAGCCCTTGTTGCTGAAGTTTCTACTGATGAACCAGGTGAAGATAAAGCCAACGCTCCTCGAGTTGTTAATTTAACCGAAGAAAGCACCGGCAACGAAGAGAACGCGTTTACTCTTAAAGCCTCTGAAGAAGATGATGCTCCAGCACAAACAGTTATGACTGCTGGCGCTACTGCTGACCCAGTGAAGGATTACCTCAAACAAATCGGTCGCGTTCCACTTCTTAATGCAGAACTAGAAGTAGAACTTGCTACTCGTATTGAAGTGGGTCTTTTTGCCGAAAATAAACTGTTTACCGAAAAGAAGTTAGAAAAGAAACTCAAGCGCGAGCTGGAGTGGATTGTCGAAGATGGAAAGCGCGC
>CAILKF010000018.1 GCA_903834705.1 uncultured Actinomycetes bacterium | reverse complement strand
GGTGGTGATAAGACTCGCAAGTAAGCACAACATTTGCTGCGCTTTGGGGGAAGTGATCACTGCTTCGGTTGAAGCAACGGGGCTAATACTACCGTGGATTATTGGTGCGAATTACCAACGTCTTTTTCATGCTCATCGGCCTCTTTTGCCAGGGCAGATAAATCTGGACGCGGAATTTTTGGCAGATCTCCACGCATTATCCGGCGCCACAAATACAAGGCAACAGCGCCGAAAAATGGCCACTCAAATGTGTAAACCCACGCACGCCAATTACCACTTTGCGCTCGCCCAAATTCAAACCATCCTGCCCACAAACAAAACGGGAGAGCAAAAACTAGCGTCACAGTTAGCCAAATCTTTTGCTTTCGCGAGACATCATTTGATGGCGCGGCAATATCGGGATTACTTTCATCTTGCACCCATTTAGGCGCTTCAAATTCATCGCTCATTTTTAGCCATTCGAATAACCGCTGTAAAGGCTTGCTTATTGCTCATTGTTAATCTCTTCATCAATTAGCACAGAAGCGCGGTGCCCCATCCAAAAATTGATCCATCCGAGAGGGCATATTGACCGCGTGTAGCGCCAAACATCAACAGGGCTCCCGCTACATGGAGAAAGGCGATAAATCCGAACATGGCATAAATCCTGCGCCATTCATTAGGACTCAAGCGTTGGCGCAGGGGAAGGCCAGGTGCTTTCGGGCCTTCAACGAGATTCATGGCTCTCCTAGATGCGAATCGTTTGCAAGTAGAAGCGTAAGTGCAGTCGTTCTACCTGTCCACTTGAAATTGTTCTGGTTATCTTTGAACCATGAAAGCTAGGGCGTTACAAGTAACCGGGGCTCTCTTGTTACTTACGTTCTGCACCTCTCCTGCAAGCGCTTCACCTATGAGGACTATGGGCACGGGCACATGTAATTGGGATCAGGATTCTGGATGGGTTGCTCGCGAAAATGCAAAGGCCGGCACATCGACGTGGAGCAAAGGTGTGCCGCTTCGACTCAGCGCTGACTTTAGCCGTCGAGCACAAGCGGATCGAGTTGAGGGATGGTTTGACTCAACAAGTACCACATGTGGGCAAAATGTAAATCTGCACATTCTTGGCAAGCAAACTCTCACTTACGTTGATGTTTTCAGAATGGGGTATTACCAAGGTTCTGGTGCTCGATTAATTACTTCAACCAAAACCAAGAATAAAACTTGGAATTTTCGCTCCTCAAGTCAAACACCACCAGGTCAGTATCTGATTCGTATCAGCGCACCAAAAGCGCGTGCTTCTTTTGTGCCCCTGGTAATTCATAATCCAAATTCGCAGAGTGATATTTCATTCATCTCTTCAATCCTGACTTGGCAGTCCTATAACCAATGGAGTGGCTACTCACTCTACAAAGGACCTGACGCAAAGCGAGAAACTCGTGCAGAAACTGTCTCATTTGATCGCCCGTATGACGGAGACGGGTCTGGTCAATTTCGTTACATGGAATTTCCCGCACTTAAACGTGCAGAAAAGCTTGGACTCGACATTAACTATTTAACAGATATTGACCTTGATAAAGGGATTTCATCTCTTGGCAAAACGCAATCAATTGTATTTGGAGGACATGGCGAATATTGGACAAAGGCAATGCGCGAAACGGTAGAAGCGTCGCTTGCGAAAGGAATAAATCTTATTTCCCTTGGGGGAAATACTGGATACAACTTCACCGAACTTAGCAATGGTGCTCGAGCAATGGGAAAAATCACCACTTGGAGAGATACGCCAAATGACAAACCCGAATCACTTATTTGGGGATCTCAATATTTCGCACTCAATGTTCATAAAGATTTTGTTGTAACAAGAGCGGATGCATGGCCGTTTAACGTTCTTTCCCAAGGAGAGATCATTAAGGGAGTTGTAGGAAATGAAGTGGATTCTCCACTTAACGCAGTAGGTCCCGCAGTAGAAGAACTTGCTCGCTCATCAACCAATCCAAACGAGAAATCCATTGCGTCAATGGCAACGTATTACACCGTTGCATCCGGTGCTGGAATCTTGAACATGGGCACCAATGGTTGGGTCTGCGCAATTGAAAATATATGTCCCTGGGGGCACACATTTTCACCAGCAACCAAAGCCCAGATTCAGGCGGTCACCGACGCCATTTTCGCTGGCCTAAAAAAGGGGCCGTTAGGCAACTGGCGCAAGGCAAATCCAGATATACCAAAGCGCTCTTGAAGATTTATAGATAGAGTCACGCCATAGCGGAGAGGCGTGTATGAGCGACGACGACGAAGCAGGTCAAGACGAACTCATTACAGAAGAGATGTTGTGGGATCGAATTCCACAAGTCGATGGAGCCGAACGCGCAAGCACATATTACGAATTGAGTGCGCGCATTTATGCCCGCGGACAATATGACGAAGCTCTGGCCCTTGCAGAAACTGCCTGTGATATTTACGCCGAACTTGGGGCGAGTGCACCTAGCGAAGGTTTAGCGCAGGCTTATTCTGCGATTGGTTACAACCTTAATCAATTGAAACGTATGGATGAAGCTGCAACTGCAATGAGCAAAGCGGTTGAAATCTTGCGCCAAAACAAATCACCCGTCGCACTCGAGCTTGCATGCACACTGGGCGAGTGGTGGTATTCATCCAAGAATTATCAGAAAGTTATCGACACAATGCGCGATTGCGCGCAAGAGCATTTAGTTGACGGAAATGAAATCGGTGCAGCAAACGATTTACATTTGATTGGTTGCGCATATCGAGAAGTTAAGAATTTCGAAGAAGCACTTATTAGCTTTAGAGAGGCTCGCGCTTTGTTCAAGAAAAACCATGAAGTAATTCATGTGGGCCGGTGCGATCAAAAGATTGCAGCGTGCCTCAATGAAATTGGCGATGGCGAACTAGCGCTTGCTACCGCGCAGAAAGCTCTCGATGTCTTTGAAACTGCGCATGACAATGTTCGCGAAACTTTTGCGCTCATGGAATACGGAAAAGCACAGATTCTGCTCGGTAAATTCGAAGAAGGTCTAACAACTCTCGATCAAGTTCTACAAAGTGCAACAGAAGAAGATCCAAGAGATTTTGAGTTTATTGTGGACATCGAAACCCGAATGGCAAAGGCAATGCGCACTTTGGGCAAAGTTGCCGAAGCCGACGAAATCGAACGCAGACTTGCCAGCGTTACAGAGGTTCTAAATGAGGACCCAGAAAAGTAATTCTGCTTTAACGAGGCAGGTGTTGTAAGGCCCAGTGATACATCGCTATTGCCCCTGCAGCTGAGGCGTTCATAGACCTTGTTGATCCGTACTGTTCAATTGCGTAAAGAACAGAACAAATCTCAATTGCCTCGTCCGACATCCCCGCACCTTCTTGTCCAAATAAAAGTATGCATTCTTGAGGTAGCTCTGAACCTTCCAATTTAAGTGAACCCGGCACGTTATCTATGCCAATAATTGGAATTTTGTTTTCTTTTGCCCAGTTCGCAAAATCTTTAACAGTTGGGTGATGGATAACAGAGAGATATCGATCTGTCACCATCGCGCCGCGCTTGTTCCAATCACGTTTGCCAACAATGTGTACCGCGCTTACATTAAACGCATTTGCAGTACGAACAATTGAGCCGATATTCAAATCATGCTGCCAATTTTCTATTGCTATTTGCAGCGAATGTCTTTTCGTATTGAGATCAGCGACTATTGCTTCCACAGACCAATATCGGTAGTGATCTAATACATTTCGACGGTCACCATTTTCAAGAAGTTCTGGATCGAAATTCTCGCCTAGGGGCCATGGTTTAGGGTGAGGACCGACACCTACAACAGGAAAGAATTCGCCAGGACCGATAGTTGCTGGTGGAAGCATGATGAGCACTCTAAACTGAATGCCTTGCAAAGGCTATTTATTTCGAGAGGATTATCATGACATTTCTTGGTTGGGTAAGTTCTATTTCACTAGTTGCCCATATCGCATCAATTACTGCACTTATGGCATTACTGATTCATCAACTAAGGAAATCACCTCGGATCCTTCATCCAGGGGCACTTCACAGCGCATTGACTGCGCTCCTGGCCGGTTTGATTATGGTTGGAGTTCGTTCCCCGCTTCATGATCAAGATGAAGCTAAATGGGCGCTTTTGAACAATGGCAAAGTTGGCATCAAACTTGCAGTACTGATTGTGATTCTGATTATCGGTTATCGCAATGTGAAGAAACCAGAGGTTAAGAAGAGCACTCTTCTAACAATGATTGGCTTGACGACGCTTAACATTTTGCTTGCCTTATTCTGGCAGTAATCTTTTATGAGGCGGATCGCACTCTTAGTTTCACTGGCACTACTTTTTGGTAACCAAAGCGCCAGCGCAACGTCTCTTTCGAATTCTGTAATACCGCGTGTTTTCACCTCCCTTGCTTTAGCCCCTGAAATGGCCGACCCCTCAATTATTGTCATTGATAAATCAAATGGTGAGGTGGTCTACGAATATAACTCTCAATCAATGCGTAAACCTGCATCTGTGATGAAAGTGCTTTCTGCAAGTGCAGCACTCCAATACATTGATCCCCAGAAAAGATTCACAACAACTCTTTCATTGGGAATAAATCCAGGCTCAGTTGTAATAAATGGCGAGCTAGATCCCTGGATAGCAATTAGTCGTAAAGATGCTATTGCAGATCACCGTGCATGGATTGGTTTCCTGGCTGGAAAAGCAATATCAGCAATTAAAGAACAGAGTGGAAAAAACGTTCAAAAGATTGCAATCAAATACAGCGGACTTTATGCAGGCGATGTCATCGAATTGCGAAAGTATTTCCGTGCAAAAGGCGTTATCACTGGGGCAATTGCAGTACCTGCAGGTGAGATTGGACAGATTACCGGTGAAGAAATAGTTACTACTCGCTCACCAACGCTAACAAAGATGGTCGAATTCGCCCTTACGTGGAGTGACAATTTACTTGCCGAGCGTTTAGCGAGATTGGCCTCGCAGTCTGCAGGAAATCCGCTCAATGATGTTGGCGTATCAACAACTTTTCACACTTTGCTAGATTCATTTGGCATCGAGCACAGCGATTTGCGAGTACATGATGGAAGCGGCCTTTCAAAGGCTAACCGTGTGACTGCCAAAATGATTGGCGATTTACTTATCAAATTACGAGATGATCCCAAGTTTAGTGCTCTCTACGATGGCTTGCCAGTAGGTGGTGTTTCAGGGACTTTGGTGGATCGATTCTTGAAAACCGCTCCGGAAGCAGTTGGCCTCATTCGTGCTAAAACTGGCACATTAAACGGAACGGTGAGTTTGGCAGGTTACATTGATTCAACTGATCGCCAATATGTTTTTGTTGTAATCGCGGATCAGATTCCAAAAAATCATGCAGGAACCGCGAAAGCTAGAGCAACCCTAGATAGGACCTTAGGAAAAATAGCTTCTCCGATTATTGAGAGCGCACCGGTTGTACCCATTGAAGATACGACTACAGCAATGAGCGCCGCTTAACTATTTTCGTAAACTTTTATCTGTCCTAAATAACATGCAACCCAGGTTCGGTCAGTGGTTGGCTCGTAAGTAACACCAATTGGTTGGTTGCATGCCTTTACCGTTTGTAATACTTTCATATCTGATGTACGCACCTTAGACATCGTGTCTGACTCAAAGTTAACAACAAAGAGCGCAGTGCCATCAGTTGAGATTGCCAAGCTTCGCGCTGCTTTCCCCGTTGTAACGGTTCCAATCTTCTTGTGTTTTACCAAATCGTAAGCTGTAACTTTTCCTGAACTATTAAGGGTTACATAAAGTATTTTTCCATCAGGAGAAAGCACGATGGCCCTAGGGTTGAGTCCGATCTGAATAATTCTCTCGGAAAAATCCTTGAGGCTTATTTGGTGAATAGTTGTTCCGCCCATTTGTGCGACGTAAGCAGTCTGACCATCAGGCGAAACCGTGATACCCCTCGGGTAAGCGCCAATTTTTAAGGTCTTTACAACTTTTTGAGTTTCAACTGAAATTATTCGCAGATCATATGAACACCAATGAGAGACAAGAATATATTTGTTATCAGGTGTTACTTCAACTACTTTTGGGACAACTCCAACTTGATAGACAGCATCTATGGCATAAGACGCAAGATCAATCCTGTAGAGAAAACTGCGGTCAAAACCAGAGGCCGGGCTACATGTGTCATGGCCTTCATGGTTGAAACCTTTTCCATACATCGCATAGTTGCTGACATACAGATACTTTCCGTCGGGTGAAAAAGCACCCTCAACAGGTGCGCCTTTGTAACTTCCTGAATACTGAGTAAATCCAAATTTTGCGAGCTCTACACTATCTGGGACTGTTGCTAAGAGCGCATAGGTTTTGGCGTCATAGAAAGTTATCGAATGGCGATACATCATGTTATGTGCACTAACAATTCCATTGCCAGATGCTCTTACAGATTTAGGCGTTATCTGTCCGTTGATGGTTTGAACCAACGTCATTTTTGTGGACTCTGACTTAATTAAAGGTGTTGTATTTGTTGCGACCACAGTTTCATCTGCAACAGCTAAAGGAACAACTGCACTGATTGCGGTAATGAGAATTGCAAGACGTAAGCGGTTAGTCACCGCCGTATTCTAGGTGAATTAGTCGTCTTCGCCTTCAAAGCCCTCGTCATCGCTATTGCGACCCGTTGGCGGCTGAATTGAGCCGGTACCGTTTGTGATTCGTGGAAAGCGCTTCTTCTTGTGATCGCTCTCGCCTTCTTCCTCATCCTCTCCGCCTCCAACTGGTTTTTGAATCATTGGAGAAGAAGGCTTTGTTGCAAGCGAAGGCGAAGATTTTGTTTGAGTGGAAATCTGAGTAATCGGCAAAGCATCATCATCTGCTTTACCAGTAGGGGCTTTGATCGCTATCGCCGAAGTTGCGGGAGCGGATACTAATGTCGCTGGCACTTGCTCAACATTTTGAATTGTTTGAGAAGTTATAGCCGAGTTTGAATTTTGCGTAATCTGATTTGAAGGAGATTGAGTCTCGACAGCTGATGCTGGTGGGCCGTCATTTGACTGTGCAACAACGACACCAACCCCAACAAGAAGTAGTGGAGCTACAAGAGCGGCAATGCGAGCACCCCGTTTAATTGAGCGAACTGGTCGTGGCCCATCGGCCTCGGCCATTTGGAACCAGTCAGGTTTCTTCATAGGTGTCATTGCGTATTCCTCTCGTTGAGGAGGAAATTAACGCTTGAATCTGGGAACACCCTGTGAACACAACACAGGCTTGCTAAGTAATCTTGCGCAATGAGCATATCCACCAGCCTTGGCGTATTAATGCGTGGGTATATCGACCTCATGAAATTGCGAGTGGTCGAGTTACTTCTTGTTTCAACTCTCCCTGCCATGGTCCTGGCGGAAAAGGGACTTCCGCCCTTGGGTTTAACCGTTGCAACAATTATTGGCGGAACGTTAGCTGCTGGATCTGCAAACGCATACAACATGGTGATTGAAAGTGATTTAGACAAACTCATGGCGCGCACATCTAAGCGACCTTTAGTCACCGGAGTCCTCAATAAGAGACAAGCATTAGTTTTCGCCACACTCATCGGTGCAATTTCACTCATCATCTTTTGGGTATTCACAACACCACTTGCAACGTTACTTTCCTTTATCGCAATTGCGTTTTATGTACTTGTTTACACAATGGCTCTAAAGCGCAGAACTGCTCAAAATATTGTGTGGGGCGGTGCAGCAGGTTGCATGCCCGTTTTGATTGGCTGGGCTGCTGTAACAAATTCACTTTCAGTGCCAGCTGTAGCATTTTTCTTAGTGATATTTTTCTGGACACCACCGCATTTTTGGGCACTTGCAATTAAATATAAAGACGATTATGCAAACGCTGGAATTCCTATGTTGCCAGTGGTTGCAACAAAAGCAGATGTACATCGCCAAATGTGGTTTCATACAATTGCAATGATCATCGCTTCAATAGTTCTGATACAGAGTGCAAAGCTACCGCTCTGGTCATTAGCGATAACTATTGTCTTGGGCTTGATTTTTGCAAAGCAGATGATGGCCCTACGTGAGGATTCAAACGAATATACAAAAGTTGCTGGAAAGATATTCCAGTGGTCAATTAGCTACTTGAGTTTGTATTCAGTACTTCTCGTTGTTGCCCAACTGACAATTTAGAAAGCTTGTTCTAAATCCTTCAACAAATCTGAGTAGTGCTCAAGACCCACGGAAAGTCGCAAAACCGAATCAGTTATACCCATCTCTGCACGGACTTCGGGGGCCAAGCGACGATGCGTGCTTGAAGCAGGGTGCGTAATAAGTGATTTGCTATCACCTAAGTTATTAGAAATATCAATCACTCGAAGTGCGTTCATGAATTTAAATACTGATGCCTGATCGGCCTTAAATTCAATTCCTATTGTGGAACCTCCACCACTCATCTGTTTTTGGGCTATCTCATAACCAGGATGAGATTTGAGGCCCGGATATCGCACGCTCTTAATTTCAGGTCGAGCTTCAAGAAATTCAGCAATCTTTTGAGCACTCTGGCTCATACGATCAACTCGCATACCGATTGTTTCTAAAGATTTCACAAGCACCCATGCATTGAAAGGACTTAACGATGGTCCAGTGTGGCGAACAAATTGACTCAAGTGTTCTTCAAGGTATGACCGCTTGCCCAAAATTGCACCGGCAAGAACTCGACCTTGACCGTCGATATGTTTAGTGGCCGAGTACATAACAACATCGGCACCAAGCTCAAGTGGCTTTTGCAAAACAGGTGAGGCCATGACGTTATCGACAATAACTGTTGCGCCGACGTTATGTGCAAGATCGCTGACCATTTTTATATCAACAATGTCGAGCATTGGGTTACTAGGAGTTTCAATAAAAACAACTTTTGTGGGCTTAGATAGAGCTTTTGTCCAACCTTTAACATCGTTAGTTTCTACCAGCTCAACTTCAACGCCCCACTTTGGCAATATCTCCATCAGGATTACGTAACAAGAACTAAACATTGCAGCTGATGCAACTACGCGATCTCCGGACTTCACCATGCACGCAATTGATGCAAACATTGCTGACATTCCAGAACCTGTCCCTACGCAAAACTCGGCACCCTCAATTGCAGCAAGACGTTCTTCAAACATTGAAATAGTTGGATTCGCAAAGCGCCCATAAACAAAGTGATCAACTTCGTCAGCAAAAGATGAAACTGCTTGCTCTGCCGAGGCATACGTGAAACCACTATTGAGGTACAAAGCCTCTGATGTTTCGCCAAAACCAGATCGTGCCAAACCAGCGCGCACAGATTGAGTTTCCTGATGCAACTCCCAGGTTGGATCGGGGCGCTCTGGTTGGGGCTGATAACCCCATGGGCGTTTACTCATAGGGAAAGTGTAAGGTGGCAACCGTGACCACAATTGCCATTAGCGTCAAAGATTTGAGCAAGAAGTACGGGGAGCGCACCGCTGTATCTCATGCAAGTTTCGAAGTTCCTCTAGGAACAGTCTGCGGTTTCGTCGGCCCTAATGGCTCGGGCAAGACAACAACAATGCGCATGCTCCTTGGCCTCATCACACCTACAGGCGGAACCGGAACAATTTTGGGTGAGAACATCAATCACCCTGAGCGGTACCTCCATCGAGTTGGAGCAATGATTGAAGGGCCAGCTTTTTATCCAGCTTTGAGTGGAGCAGAGAATTTACGACTTCTTGCAACACTTGGTGGATATTCGGTAGATCAAGTGCAAGGACTTTTGGATCGTGTTGGGCTTGGCGATCGTGCAAATTCTAAATACAAAACTTATTCACTTGGAATGAAACAACGGCTTGGTATTGCTGCAGCACTTCTACCAAATCCGCAGTTACTTATGCTGGACGAACCAACAAATGGACTTGATCCCGCCGGCATTCAAGAAATTCGCGAACTATTGCGTGCCCTTGCAAGTGATGGAACTACAGTCTTTGTTTCTTCTCACCTACTTTCAGAGATTGAAATGATTAGTGACTCCCTAGTGATGTTGCGTCAGGGCAAAGTTATATTTGCAGGAAAAACGCACGACTTATTATTGCGCCAGCAACCAATAATCATTGCCAAGTGCAGCAATTCATCCGACAATGTGAAGCTACTGGAAATTGCAAAAACTGCAGGACATGAAGGATCCATTATTGACAACGCGGCCCATATTCTTGCAGCGGCAGATTGGGCGCCCATTCTTAATAAGTTGGCCTTTGATTCGGGGATAACACTTTCGCAACTTTCTCCAGTACTACCATCGCTTGAAGAAACATTCTTCGAGATGACGGGAGACGATCAATGATCCGCGTCTTCTTTGCCGAATGGCGCAAGCTTCGCCGGCCAACATTGTTTTTTGGAACTATGGGAGCCGTCATGGCAGTCACCGCACTTGTGACATCGCTTCTATTTCTCTTGCTTGATTCACCCCGTGGTAACGGACGTGAAGGCCGAATGATTTCCCGTCAAACTTTGGAACTTGCCCATGGCGTTTCAATTGGGTTCAGTTCGGCAGCAGGTTTACTGGGTCTAGTTGCGCTCTGCGTCTTTGCTGCACAAACAGCGCAGGAATATACCTATGGCACATTGCGAAATCTGTTGGTTCGCCAACCGCGCAGGCTGACATTGCTATTTGGAAAATTTGTAGCGATGAAATCTTTTGCGCTTATAACAGTGATTGTTTCCGCAGTTGTTGCCGTGGGTCTTGCTTTTGCACTATCAGACAAGGCAAACGTAAATACAGCAGCATGGACTACAGCAGACGCACAATGGTCTTTAATACAAACTTTCATTAATGTTTTTATCTCAGTAGTTGCATATGGAACTGTGGGAATGATTCTTGGAATTCTCTTCAGATCTCCCATCCCTGCAATTTCCCTGGGAGTTGCCTGGTTACTTATTGTTGAAAATATCATCGCCGCAACAGTTAAGAACTCCGGTAAATGGATGCCAGGACAAGCAATGACAAGCATTGCATCAGGTGGAGATCTCAATTCTTCTTACTTGCATGCAATTGCATTGGTCTCTGTCTACTTAGCTGCAGGAACAATTCTTGTTGCAGTTCTATTTCGTCGCCGTGATGTTTCAAATTAAGACACTTAGCTCATAATCAGCTGATTAATCTCTCAAGCGTTTATTATTAGCGCTTCAGGAGGGAGCAAGATTATGAAAAGTACGCGCGCGCTAGCCATTGTCTTAGCCCTCGGTCTTGTCTGCGCATCAACTCCCGCCTTCGCGAAAACGCCAAAACCAACCCTTGCGCAAATTGAGGCAGCAAAGAAGGCTGAAACTGCCAAGAAAAAATTAGCCGATATAGCCGCGGAAAAGCTTAATAAAGCCAATCAAACATTGCGCGGGTTGACTGCAATCGCAGACAATGCACGAGCCAAATATGTGCAAGCACAAAATGAATTAGCAATTGCAACAAGAGTGGCAGATGCAGCTGCGGTGCATGCCAGAGAAACGGCAGCCGCGGTGGACGAAGCACATCGCGTTATTGGAAAACTTGCAGCCAACGCATACATTCTCGGCGGAGGTTTAGGAGACCTCGAGCCATTGCTCAGTTCAAATGGTCCCCAGGATCTTATGGATCAACTTTCAACATTAAGCACCATTGGTGCACACAACTCAACCGCCCTTGATCGGTTTAAAGCAGCAGAGGTAGTTGCTCGTGCGGCGAAGAAACAAGCAGATGACACTAAGGCGGCCCAAGTCGTTGCTACAGAAAAAGTTGCAGCAGCAAAGAAAATTGCAGATGCGGCTAAAGCTGCCCAGCAGGTAGAAGTGAACAAGTTACAAAAAGTGCAAGATCAATTGATGAAGGAATTGTTGAGTGCCAAGAAAGTTCGTG
>CAILKF010000017.1 GCA_903834705.1 uncultured Actinomycetes bacterium | reverse complement strand
GACACCAGATGTAGTAGCCACAGCGCCAGGACGAGTAAATCTCATCGGTGAACATGTGGATTATGTCGATGGATTTGTTCTACCTTTTGCAATTTCAGACAGCACTATTGCAGCTATAAGCAAAAGAAATGACAACGTTATTCGCGTAGCTTCCGTACAACAGGAATCCAAAATATTTGAAACTACAGTTGAAAATTTAGCGCCAGGAAAACCCGGCAACTGGGAGCGCTACCCGGTTGGCGTTTTATGGGCGCTGGGTATTACATCTGGTGTTGATCTTCTAATAGATGGAAGTGTTCCACTCGGCGCAGGCCTTTCTTCATCAGCAGCACTGGAATGTAGCGTTGCTGTTGCAACTAACGCACTATTTAACTTGCAACTCAATGTGCAGGAACTCGCACGAGTGGCTCAAAAAGCCGAAAATGATTACGTCGGCATGCCTTGTGGGATCATGGATCAATCTGTCTCTTTAATGGCACACGCAGGTTCTGCCCTATTACTTGATTGCCGAGATATTTCAACTAAAAATATTCCTTTTGATTTAGCACCAGAAGGTCTTGAATTATTAGTCATTGATACTCAAGTTCATCACGCACTAGTAGATGGTGGATATGCTGAACGTCGCGCAAACTGTGAGTCTGTTGCGCAAAAAATGGGAGTAAAGGCGCTCCGTGACATAACAATGTCCCAACTTGAATCGGCCAAAAGCACGCTCTCTGATATTGAATTCAGGAGAGCAACTCATGGAGTTTCTGAAATCGCCCGTGTGCTGGACGCAGTGAAGGCACTCGAGAGTAAAGATTTTCTTACACTCGGCGCCCTTATCAATCAATCTCATAATTCCTTGCGAGATCAATACTCAGTTTCTTGCCCGGAATTAGATCAAAGTGTTGAAACTGCACGAAAATGCGGTGCAATTGGGGCACGAATGATTGGTGGTGGCTTTGGGGGAAGTGCCATCGCTATCGTAAAAGCTGGTGCTTCGGAAAGTATTTCACAAGCAATAACAGAGGCATTTGCGAGCAAAAGTTATGGGCCCCCACGTTTTTTTACTTCACTTGCAAACGCGGGAGCCCATCTCCTTTAACCTTTTAGTTTCTTAAGATGAAGGCGCAGATCCCAAAGTTATCTTGTAAGTCTTCGACCCACCGCTAGGTAGGTCTACAACTACCGAAACGCTTGCACCTGGAGCGTATGAGCGAATACGAACAATCGCAGAAACTTGATCCGTAATTCTCACACCATCGACTGATTTAATAATTGCACCCACTGGGATGCCGTTTTTCTCTGCCGCTTCTCCAGGTGAGAGTTGCGCGATTTTGGCACCGTTACCTTTGTAGGTGGTGTCAAAAATAACTCCAAGAACTGGGCGAGTGGATTTCCCTGTTGCAATAATTTCATCAGAAATTCGTTTGGCTTGGTTAATGGGAATTGAAAACCCCAATCCAATACTCCCCGTTGCTCCACCGGAAGTTAGAGTTGCAATCGCTGAGTTAACGCCGATGATGCGTCCTGAAGAATCGAGAAGCGCGCCTCCAGAATTACCAGGATTAATCGCCGCATCGGTTTGAATTGCATCGATATAGGACTCTGACCCAACGTTGCCTGTCGTAACGGGTCTATTAATCGCAGAAATAATTCCACTCGTGACCGTACTTGCCAGGCTTAACGGAGAACCAATAGCAACAACAGGATCTCCGATACTGACTTTGGACGAGTCGCCAAATGTGATTACAGGAAGATTTCCTTGTTGCACTTGGACGACGGCTAAATCGTAATTCGAGTCTCTACCAACAAGTTTTGCATCAATAGTGTCGCCGTTGCTAAGTTCAATTTTTATTGTTCCGCCACTAGTGGCCAGCTCAACAACGTGATTGTTTGTCAGGATGTAGCTCGAGGTTGAACTTGTTTTGATAATGGAACCTGATCCGGTTCCACTTCCTGTGGTGCCTGAGACCAAGACAGAAACAACACTCGGTGTGACTGCTGATGCGATTGATTTAACGTTCATGGATCCTGCCCCAAAATCAACGAGTGTCCGCGATTTTGGACAAGTGCCGTCAGCGGAGAGATACATTGCTTGAGTTCGAATATCAACACAGGCTTTTACTGTTGCCGGTGCTGGAGTAACTGCTGTTGCCACGCCCCCTACGACAAAGGCCCCGATAAGAAACCCTATTCCGACCTTGAGGGTTGTGGAACGCATAAAAGAACTTTTCATTGAAGCAAACGAGAAACTCATTGTTACCCTTTCGATTGATTCGAGCTAGCGCGAGCCTGCATCACTTTTCTGAGTAATTTATTAGAAATTCCTCAAATATCTATAAAAATTAAGCCAGAACTACCCAATCGCCTGCGATTGTAACTTTAACGCTTGCAAGAGGTGTTGTAGCAGGACCTGCCAAAACTTTGGCACCATTAAATGCATCAAAAGTTGCACCATGACATGGACATATGAGCGCTTTATCAGAGGCTGAATACTGGACGGTGCACCCTTGATGTGTGCAAATTTCAGAATATGCAAATACGCCGTTCTTTGTTCTAAAAAGCATCACGGGTTCACCCGTGCCTAATGCAAATTCAAAATTCTTTCCTATTGGTAAATCAGCCAATTTGATGATTGCACCATCTGGTGTTGCTGATGAAGTTTTTGGCGTACTAGTTGTAAGAGCAGAACCCGTAGTTCTTTTCTGAAAAACTCGTCCAAGTAGTGTGGCAAGAACGGCGACCGCTCCAAGGGATGCAACGCGTATCGCACCTCTACGATCGAGTGAAACATCTACTTTGCGCCGATTGCCAATTAATACGAGTAGGTATGAAAGCCACATAACTGCATAAACGGTGTCGCTACCTAAGAAATATGGTTTTACATGCCAAGTAGCTGTGAGCCATAGTCCGACCGACATTGAGAAACCTGCAAATGCGGTCAAAGTTGGAGCTACCCAAAGAAGTGTTGCAAAACCTAACGCGAATTCGATCAGGATGACTGCAACGCCGAAAAGTGTTGAGCGCTCAAGCATGTGTTTAAAGACAAATCCCAAAGGTGAAGATGTTTGGAAACCTACTAATTCGCGGGCAAAAGAAGTGGGGCCAGTTTTTGCAAGAAAGCCAGGATCCACCGCTTTGTACCAACCACCATAAATCCAAGTAATTCCGAGCCAGAGACGCATAACTCGAACAGATATATGTTGATTGCGCCAAGAGGCAGAAATTGCTTGTGCTCGCTTATTTACCATGGCCTAAATCCTAAACGCTGAACCTGAGAATTGCTCCCTGACTTGGACTCGAACCAAGAACCTGCCGGTTAACAGCCGGCTGCTCTGCCAATTGAGCTATCAGGGATTAGTAGTGCAGGCACAAACTCTATCGTATGAATTCTTACCCTTCTAATTGCCCCATTTTAAAGGGTTATAACTCCCCCAACGCTAAGTCATGGAGTGTTCGGCGCGACGCCTCTAGGGCTACCAGCTCTGTAAATAGGGCGGTGTGCTCATCTTCATTAGAAACTGGGTTGAGTCGCTGAAGAGTTGATTTCAATTCTTCAATTGCGCGCTTAACGGTTACTTCGCGCAATCTTGCAATAATGCTTTCAATATAACGTTGAGTGATTTCACCGTCGGCACGTATTGGCTCGACATAAAGTTCTGCAATCAAGGCCTTCATGTGCTCGTCATCAATATCGTCCATTCGAACTTTGGCATCTGTATGCCCATCAATGATGGTTCGCAACTGGCGATATGCAGGATGCGTAAATGCATCTGCCTCAATTTCATTCCACCCTCGCGCAAGATCTGGTATCTGCAAACGTGCTTTGAGCACTTCTCGCTCGAGCGCCAACCTTGGCTCATTGGGATTTGGTCGCCAATTAGAATCTTGTGCCACAGGTGCGGGTGCCGTTGACGCCTCGGTGCGCGCACCTTTAGCAACAACTGCAGAAACGGTTTCGACTTCAACGCCCAGCCAACCTGCCAATAATTTTGTGTACTCAGGTCGCAATGACTTATCCCGAATCTGAGCCACTAATGGCGCAGCAGAATTGAGCGCGTTGACTCTTCCTTCTGCAGTACTCAGATTATGTAAAGCTAACTCACTCTTAATTGCGAATTCGAATAATGGAATTCGTCGCGCAATGAGATCGCGCAGTGCTAAATCGCCTTTTTGTTGACGTAGGTCGCATGGGTCGAGGCCATCTGGCTCGACGGCAACAAATGTCTGAGTAACAAATTTTTGGTCATCACTGAAAGCGCGAAGAGCTGCCTTTTGACCAGCTGCATCTCCATCGAATGTAAATATCACTTCGCCTCTAAATGCATCGTCATCCATTAATAGATTACGAAGAATTCGGATGTGGTCGCTTCCGAAAGCAGTTCCGCATGTAGCAACCGCTGTAGGAATGCCAGCCAAGTGCGCTGCCATAACATCTGTATAGCCTTCAACAATGACTGCCTGACGCTTCTTTGCGATCTCTTTCTTGGCTAAATCCAAACCGTAAAGTACTTGACTCTTCTTGTAGATAGGAGTTTCGGGAGTATTGAGATATTTAGGACCTGTATCAACTTCATCACTTGCTAATTTACGTGCACCAAATCCAACGACATCGCCTCGAACATCGCGAATTGGCCAGGTTAAACGATTGCGGAATCGATCGATGGGCCCGCGTTGACCCATTTTAGATAAACCTGCAATTTCTAATTCTTCAACGCTAAAACCTTGTCCGCGCAAATGTTTTGTGAGTGCATCCCATTCATCAGGTGCGTAACCAACTCCAAAAGTTGCGCACGCATCTTTATCAAAACCTCTTTTAGATAGTAACTCTCGGCCAAATTGCGCGCCGGATGATTCGTTGAGTTGTGCTTGGTAATACAACGAGGCAGCTAAGTTCGCTGCAACCAAACGTGAGCGCTGGCCAGCAGGGGCACTTGTTGTTCCGTTTCCTTCTTCGTAATGAAGTGTGTAACCAATTCGATCTGCAAGTTTTTCAATTGTTTCGGTAAAAGATAAGTGATCTATTTTCATCACGAATGCAATGACGTCTCCGCCAGTTTGACATCCAAAACAGTGAAAATAACCTTTGCTCGGCGTTACGTGAAAAGATGGAGACTTTTCGTCATGAAAAGGACATAGGCCCTTCTTCGCTCCGCCACCAGCATTCTTGAGCTGAACATAATCACCAACTACTTCATCAATTGGTGCGCGGTCGCGGATGTAGGCAACATCATCACTTTTGATACGACCACTCATGGTGCGAAGTCTATCTAGGAGCTCAGACGAACATGAAGGGCATACGCCCCTGGGTCGGTGAGGCTAGCAATCTGGTCGATGACTACCCGTAATTTCTGGGCGTTAGTTGCTGCGCGCTCCCAATCCTTGAGAAGGATCGAATCAAGATTCAAGGGTGCAGTTGCTAAAACCATCTCTACTAATTCTGAAATAACGACTCGCTGTTTTAAGTACCGCTCTTGCGAAATCGGAGCATTGATTAAATAGTGCCCAGCAATAGCCTTGAGCAAGCCCACTTCTAATTTAGAATCGCGCGGAACTTCAAGATTTGCTCCATAGCGAACTAGTGCTTTAGCGCCGTGAATCTTTCGTGTTTCTAATTCTGCCGATAAAACAAAGCGACCGATTAATTGGCTTGTGAGGTCCTTTAATCGTGCAAGAGATGCATGTGTACCGTCAAACTTAGTAGGCCAGCATGAGAGTTGTTGCAATCGAATGAGTGCATGCGCACTTTCAGATTCAGTAGCATCCATGCCGTAATCGCTCACCATCACATGATGCAATATGGGTAAATCTTTAGAGAACGTACTAACGTCCACTTGCCCGGCAACAAGTGCATCTTCCAAATCATGCACGGAATAAGACACATCATCAGACCAATCCATGATTTGAGCCTCTATGCAACGTCTGCCATCTGGTGAACCTCTACGCATCCATTCAAAAACTTCTTTGTCGTCTTCATAGAATCCAAATTTCTTAGCATTCTTCTCTCGACTCCATGGATACTTTGTCACTGCGTCTAATGATGCGCGCGATAAATTAAGTCCCATGGACTTGCCGTTGGAATCAACGCTCTTAGCTTCAAGCCGTGTAAGCAATCGAAAACTTTGTGCGTTTCCTTCAAAGCCACCACAACCGTGTGCTAATTCGGCTAATGCATCTTCGCCATTGTGACCAAAAGGTGGATGCCCCAAATCATGTGCAAGGCAAGCGGTGTCTAATAAGTCAGGATCAGCGCCGAGGGAGTCGCCGAGTTCACGGCCAATTTGTGCAACTTCTAATGAATGCGCCAGACGTGTACGTTGAAAATCATTTTCCCAAGGAACGGCCACTTGTGTCTTTGCGCCAAGGCGACGCAAGGAAGCAGAGTGAATAACACGTGCGCGGTCACGCATAAATTCTGTACGACCAGCACGTTTTGCTGGTTCAAAATCAAAGCGCTCTAAGTCGCTCTCTGTGTAGTTCGTGCCCATGTAACTAACTCTATTACTGGTTGAGGTGATCGCTGACATGGATACCGCGTCGCCCTAGCGTGATGTAGGCAAAATACGCGCCACTTTCACGCAGTAGGTAACGCAGATTTGAATGCTCCAATGAATTTGGGCCAGTCAGAACTGGAGAGCAGTAGCTCGTTGAACCTAAATCATTTGCCATCGTCATCGCGCGCAAGCAGTGATATGGGTCTGTCACGATGATCACACTTTTGAACTTCATTTTCTTCATCTGCGCGACATAACTTTGCGTGCTCACCAATGTATCGCGACCTTTTTCGATAGCAATTATGTTTCTACTTTTTATCCCATGTGTGCTGAGCCAAAACTTGCTGGTGGCTGCCTCCGTGGTCCGATCCCCTGGTGCGCCACCGCCAACTGTAAAAATGACTTTTGCTAACCCTCGATCATAAATTCTTTTTGCTTCAATCACTCGCGCTTCTAAGGCATCACTTGGGCGTCCATCAAATTGTGCCGCGCCTAAAACAACTATGGCATCTGCACTTGCAATTGTTGAGTCATGTGCCGAAATCCAAGTTTTTCCAATTGTGAATACAGGGATAACAATTGCTAGCAAAACAATTGCGCCAACTATTTTCCGGATGATCTTGAATAGAAACACATCAGCCCCCAGAAAACGCATCTTCAAGTTCGAT
>CAILKF010000016.1 GCA_903834705.1 uncultured Actinomycetes bacterium | reverse complement strand
GTTCTCAACGGTCCCATGTTTATCGGGCATCCACTCAATCGCGCATATTGGACGGCGCTCTATATTTTTATGGCATTTAGCATTGTTGTGTGGCGACTTGGTATTCCGCTCGCTCGATCTTTTCGCCATAATCTTAAAGTTGAAAAAGTTGTTGTCGAAGGCCCTGGTGTTATCTCTGTCATCATGCGCGGTCGCAAGTTAAGTAAGTTGGCTGCAGAAGGTGGACAATTTTTTGGATGGCGTTTCTTTGCACGCGGACACTTTCTTATGTCTCACCCATATTCACTATCAGCAGCACCCACCGAACATTTGCTGCGCATTACCGTTAAAGATCTTGGTGATCATTCGCGCTCGCTCGCATTTTTACGCCCAGGCACTCGCGTATTTGTTGAAGGGCCTTACGGCGCATTTACTGCTGGTCGCTCATCTAGGACGCACGTTGTCCTTGTTGGCGGCGGCGTAGGAATAACGCCAATTAGGGCCATTATGGAAGAGTTTCGCGACGGCGTGAACATGGATGTTATTTATCGTGCATCTCGTGAAGAAGATTTAGTATTGCGACAAGAGCTCGATTATCTTGCAGAGAAATCAGAAGGTCTTATTCGCGTCCATTATTTAGTGGGGCCACGTAAGAATCATCCGATGGATGCCAAGAGTCTGCGCAAATTAGTTCCGCGCTTTGCCGATTCAGATATCTATATTTGTGGCCCTGGCCCACTTGTAGAGGCTGTACGTGAAGCCGCCAAAGATTGTGGTGTCCCTAAAAATCGCTTCCATGATGAAGCCTTCGCTTTCCATTCCGAGTGAGGGTGAAGTCATGACTAAGCCAGTGTTTTCAAACTCCTTGTCTCTAAGTAGCAAACAAAGTCGCACCGCATGCTCGGCACGATTTAAGGACTCTCACAGGTTCGTAGGCCAGATTTCACTCGTTAGCGAAAGCTGGCGAACATCCAGGGGGTCAGCATGAAGCGGGCGTTGCTCATCGCAGGAGGCACAGTAGGTGGCCTTGGCGCGGTTTTGTCGATCACTCCACCACAGCTTGGTTCAGGAACTTCTGGCGGCTTAGCTGGAATGCAAAGTGGAGCGATGACAAATTCGGGGACTGTCGCCGGAACATCAGCAACTCAAGTTGCACCTGTTTCTGCAACGTCTGCTTCATCCCCTGCACATACTTCCACTCCTTCAGCGAGTGCATCTGCTTCAGCAACAACAGTTAAAAAGCAAAAAGTTACCGCTCGAAAAGCGCAAAGCGTTGCAACGACTGCGCAAGTACAAACACAAACTCCTACTACCTCACCAACGCAATCACAAACTCCAACCCCGGCAGCAACTCCTGCCCAGTCGCAAACTCCAACTCCAACACCAACTCCAAGTAAGGCAACACCAAAGGGAGCATCAGGAACATTCGTCGGAACAAACGTGTATGTCCAATATGGATATGTCCAAGTTCAACTCACTGTTGAAAATGGAAAAATTACTGATGCACGCGCACTACAAGCGCCGAACGGACGTAGCGATCGATTCACGCAATATGCAATTCCAATTCTTAGACAACAAACCCTCAACGCACAGTCATCACGAATTCAAGGAGCATCCGGTGCTTCATACACATCGTGGGGTTGGTATACATCCCTACAGGCTGCACTTGTAAAAGCTGGCATGTGATTTTAGGTGGCTCGCTTAACCGCTGAGATCCAAGTGTGGGGCACAACTGTATTTGTTGATGTTGCCTCTGATAGTGAGAATGAATCCCAACTTCAGCAAGGTATAGACCACGTTCGCGCTTTTACACTTCATGTTGATGAAGTTTTCTCAACCTATAAAGAAGATTCAATCGTTACTCAACTTCGAAAAAATCACATAGGAATCGAATCATGTAGTGAAGAAGTACTAGACGTTTGGGAGCGATGCGCAGTTGCGCGCTACCTCACCGACGGAGCTTTTGACCCATGGGCAGTTGAAGGAGGCTTTGACCCATCTGGTTTAGTTAAAGGATGGGCAGCAGATAAGTGTGCGCAGATTTTGCAAAGAAATGGCGCGCAATATATTCAAGTAAATGCAGCAGGTGATTTATCTTTACGTGGAGGGTTTGCTGGCGATGGCGCAGTGAAACCTTGGTCCATTGGTGTTGTAAATCCTGAAAATAGAAAAGAACATGTGCAGGTATTTGATATTACTGATGGTGCAATTGCGACCAGTGGAAGCTATGAGCGTGGGGCACATATTGTTGATCCCCACACAGGATTGATTGCAATCGGTGCGAAATCTGCAACAGTCGTGGGCCCAGATGGTGGATTGGCCGACGCGCTTGCTACCGCGCTGATGGTCGAAGGTCGTGACGGCGCAATATGGTTTTCACAACCTGAATTATCGTTGTATTCCGCCTGGGTAATTGATCGTCACGGCGAGATAGCTTGGAGCGTTGGCCCTCACGAGGGAAAAGCGTAAAAGAGATTTGCTTGCTCGAATGCACTGCAAAAAAAGATTACCTACGCTTTGAGTCAACATCAATTGTGTGTAGATTACTTCTAGAAGTTGCTTTATAAACTCTTGAAGAAGGTAGGACGTTGTGCAATTTATCGATGATGCAGAATTTCAAATTGCTATCGATCTTGATCAAGGCGCACGCATTGCTTCACTCAAATGGCGCGAAATGGAATTCTCTGTTGGTTTTCGAGGAGAAGTTCCAACATGGGGCTGGTATGCAATGGCACCATGGGCCGGCCGCATTCGTAATGGCCTAGTTAAAAATCCTGCAGGCAAAGAATTTCAGTTGCCAACAAATTTTGATCCACCTCATGCAATGCATGGTTTTGGTTACACATCATCGTGGCGCGAAATTGGCCCAGGACGTTCTCTACTAGAACTTCCAGAGCCGTATGGTGGCGCAACTGTCGAGCAAACCATTGAAGTACTAGATGATGCGGTTCGTTGGAGTTTGGAATACGAGCCCGGAAATTGCGACTTACCTGCGTGGATCGGTTTTCATCCTTGGTTTCCGCGCGATTTGGGCCGTGGCGACAGCGCAGAAGTTGAATTCAAAGCAAATGTCATGCTCGAGCGAGCAAGTGATGGTTTACCAACAGGAAAACGCATTGAACCGTGTAAGCAACCATGGGATGACATCTTTACCGAAATTCGTGGCACTCCTGCAGTTGTTTGGGATGGAGCTGCTCGCATTGATATCGAATGCGATACGCCATGGTGGGTTGTCTACACAGAAGATTCCGAAGGCGTCTGTATAGAACCTCAAACCGCTCCACCTGAGGCTGCAAACCTTGGAATTGTCGGCGAGCATTACATGGAAGCTCTATTTGTTTTCTCCCAAGATATATAAATGATTAATCGCAAACGCTTAGCTGAACTTACTGCGCGTGAAGAGAAGCGCTTTTTGGATTTACATCCAAAAAGTGGTGCGCTCTTTGCCCAGGCCAAGAAAGTAATGCCGGGTGGCGTTCCCATGTCATGGATGGCCAAGTGGCCAGGGGCGTACCCGGTTTTTGTTGCAACATCAAAGGGTGCCAAATTTACTGACGTTGATGGCCACACCTACGTAGATTTTTGTTTAGGTGATACAGGTTCAATGACTGGTCATTCACCGAGTGCAACCGTTGAGGCAATTACGGAGCAAATGAAACATGGTTTTACTTCAATGCTTCCTACTGAAGATGCGGTCATTGTTTCTCAAGAGTTAGCTCAGCGCTTTGGCCTTCCACTTTGGCAATTCACCGTTACTGCCACTGACGCTAATCGACATTCAATTCGTTACTGCAGGCTTATTACGGGTAAATCCAAAATTATTGTCATTGATAAGTGTTATCACGGAAGTGTTGATGAAACTTTTGCAACGTTAGATAGCTCAGGAAACACCATCAAGCGTGAAGGCAATTTAGGTGCACCTGTTGATTTAGATCAGACCACCCGAGTTGTTGAATTTAATAATTTGGCTGCGATGGAGAACGCCCTAAAAAAGGGTGATGTAGCGGCAATTTTGATGGAACCAGCAATGACAAATATTGGAATTGTTCTGCCTGAGGAAGGTTACTTAGAAGCAGTTGGTGTCCTTGCAAAGAAATATGGCGCTATCTGGATTATTGATGAAACGCACACAATTTCTGTTGGCCCCGGTGGAATGACTGCACTGTATGGCTTGAAGCCAGATATGTTAACAATCGGCAAAGCAATAGCGGGTGGAATTCCTACAGGAACATTTGGAATGACGAACGACGTTGCACGGCAAATTAAAGAAAGAACATCTCGCGAAATTATTGATACTGGCGGAATTGGTTCAACGTTGGCTGGTAACTCAATGAGCCTTGCCGCAATGCGAGCAACGCTTACTCACGTGCTTACCGCCTCCGCGTTCGAAAAAATGGTTGGCCTTGGAACCGCTTGGTGTGATGGCGTTGATTCTGCGATTAAGGAATTTAATTTGCCTTGGTATTGCTCTCGACTTGGCGCACGAGGTGAATACTTATTTCAAGCTACTGCACCGAAAACAGGCAAAGAAGCCGCAGACGCTGGAGATTTTGAGCTAGAGCAATACATTCACCTTCGCATGCTCAATGATGGATTCTTGATTACGCCATTTCACAACATGGCGCTGATGTCACCAGAAACAACTATGGCCGACGTCGAAGCTCACACAAGCGCGTTTAGAAAGATGTGTGCGGATTTAGTTGAAGCCTAAGTGCGAGTAGAGCGCTAAACCTTTCTCATTGTCTGCATCTACATACAACATCGCATCCCTAATCCCCTCGCTGAGCAAGTAATTCATAGCCGCTATTGAAACCGCACGGCCAACGCCTTTACCCGTAAAGTCTGGGTCGACACCGATTACATAAAGTTCTCCGGTCGGCTCTTGATTCACGAATTCATGATGGATTTTGGTCCAACAGAATCCAATAATCTGCCCGTGTTCAACTGCTAAGAAGAATCCTTTTGCATCAAACCAAGGCTCTATAATTCTGTTTTCTAAATCAGCCATTGCCCAATTGCCTTGATCGGGGTGGGCAATAAAAATTTTATTGTTAAGGTCCAACCAGGATTGTTTATGGAGTGCAGGATTAAACGTTTCGATTGTGAAAGCATGACTGCTTTCTGGAATTGCATCCTGAAGCGAGCGATGAATTTTTAGGATATGGCGCATATTTATATGCGCTCGGAGGCGTGACTTTCTTTACTACCGCTGGAAATAGTGAATCGGTAGCCAACATTTCGAACGGTGCCAATAATTGATTCGAATTCTGCGCCTAACTTCGCCCGAAGGCGACGAATGTGAACGTCTACAGTTCGAGTACCGCCGAAGTAGTCATAGCCCCAAATTTCTTGCAATAGCTGGGCACGAGTGAACACACGTCCAGGATGCTGTGCCAAATACTTCAAGAGTTCAAATTCCTTGAAAGTTAAATCTAATGATCGACCTTTGAGTTTCGCCGTGTAAGTTTTTTCATCAATAATGATTTCACCACTTCGAATCTCACCTGATGTTGGATCGGCGGCATTACGAATTGCGTTGTATTCGCCAATTGCCAAACGAATTCTTGCCTCTACTTCAGCAGGGCCTGCTGTATCGAGAATGACGTCATCGACACCCCAATCTTGAGTGAGAGCAGACAAGCCACCTTCAGTTGTAATAACAATTACAGGTGCACCGATGCCAGTGGTGGTGAGTAAACGAGTAAGGTTCTTAGCTGCAGGTAATTCGCGACGTGCATCGATAAATAAGAGATCAGTTTCAGGAAAATCAATGAGGGCACTTGCTTCAGCAGGCATAATTTTGACGCTGTGTTGCAGGAGAGCAAGAGCAGGTAGCACTTCTGCGCTAGCGCCATGAGTGTTCGTTAATAACAGAACACGTGCCATGCCTGGCTCCCTTCATAGTGGTTTCCAATTCCCAGAACATAGGCAAGACTACTCGCGTGAAATCGATGATTCCAATCGTCCTAATTCTTGCGCTCGCCACTGCATACGGATTTTGGCACCGTAGTACTCGTGGCGTCGTTAAACAGCGTGCGAACAAATACGGGTCACTGAACGAAGAAGTACTTGGTGCACCCCTCGGCGTCAACGCGACGTTGGTGCAGTTTTCCTCTGTTTTCTGCACCCCATGTCGAGCAACTAGGAGCTTGCTCCAAAACATTGTTGCCGATATGCCCGGTGTCGTACATATTGATGTTGATGCAGAAGAGCAATTAGAACTGGTTCGCACACTCGATATTCGATCAACTCCGACCACGCTATTTCTCGACTCCCACGGAATCGAAGTAGGTCGAGCAGTAGGTGCGCCAAATAGAGCGCAGGTACTTACCGCCCTTGCTGCACTAAATTGAATTTGAGTAAGTGCGAATCTTTCGCAATTAGGTAAATGCATTTGTGTTCTTTACAATTCCTTTCATGTTCCACATTGAGCAAATGCATTTCACTAAGCGACGCGTATTGGATTTTGGTCGCTTAGCGGGCTCTCTGTGTCGAATGTGATGTAAGCGCTTTTAGCTTTCACATCCATTCAACCTAGACAAAGGAACTTTCATGACTCAAGTAACATCTCAAAAGACTGTAAAGAAGAATGTAACTATCGATGCCCGCGGTCCAAGATTTTCTGCCGTACTTACTTTGTTCGTTTTATCTCTTGCGATTTACACCCAATCAATTTGGGTTTTAGCAATTCAAATTATCGTTTTCGCAATTGGGGCGATTAAAGGTCCGCAGTTCACGCCGTACGCGTTTATTTTCAGATCACTCATCAAACCAAGACTTAAGGGTGAAGTTCCTCAAGAGGATGTTCGACCACCTCAATTCGCACAAAGCGTCGGCTTAGTTTTTGCAATCGTCGGCCTTGCGGGAATCATCGCAAATATCCCTCTCCTTTTTACGGTTTCACTTGGTTTTGCCCTTGGAGCAGCGTTTTTAAATGCTGCATTTAACTTTTGCCTTGGGTGCCAGATATATCTACTTGTGCTTCGCTTAAAGTAGACTTCTCACATGGCTGAGCCACATGAATTGCGCGAAAAGGGTTTACGACTTACTCCGCAACGCGAACTTGTACTTTCTGCTGTTCGTTCGTTAGGACATGCAACTCCTGAAGATGTTGCAGAAAGAGTTCGCCAAACGCACCCAGGTATAAATCTTTCAACCGTTTACAGAAACCTCGAAACTCTTGAAAATGTTGGGCTTGTTCAGCACACACATTTGGGCCATGGCGGTGCGACTTATCACGCCGCTGAAGCCAAACTACATGCCCATCTCACTTGCGAGCGGTGCGGTGTATTGATCGAAGTCCCAATTGAGGAAACATCCCTTCTGACTCAATCACTCTTAAATGATTATGGCTTTCATACAGATTTGGAGCACTTGGCAATTTCTGGTCGCTGTGAGGACTGCTTCGAAAAACCTTAACGGCTAGGCTTATGCCATGTCCGCTGTACTTGTTGAAGATGGTCCTGACAAAGGTGCTATCTGGCATTTTGGTGAACCAACCAAAGAACAGCGCGCACTCGAAAGTGGAAAAGCGTGGGCAGATCTTTCAAATAAAGAAATAATCTCAGTTACCGGCATTGATCGATTAACGTGGCTACATTCACTGACAACCCAACATCTTGAGAAATTAGCACCGGCCCTTTGGCAAGAAGTATTGATTCTTGATCCGCAAGGACACATCGAACATCAATTCTTAATGGTTGATGACGGGGAAACTTCATGGCTAGTTCTAGATACTGGTCGCGCTGCGCCATTGCTCACTCACCTACAGAAAATGAAGTTCAATTTGCGAGTTGAGATCAAAGATGCGTCAAGTGAGTTTGCGATTTTACGCGCACCAGGTGTTAGTGATCAGATAGGTGGTCCTTACGCACTTGTCCCACGTAAAGAACTCGAGCAGATGAAAGAAACTTTTACTTCTACTTCAATGCAGATTGGTACATGGGCGCTAGAGGCTCAAAGAGTTGCCCAACGCAGAGCGCGAATTGGTTTTGAAACAGATAATAAGTCGATTCCAAATGAGCTCGAGATGCTCAACAAATCGGTACATATGAATAAAGGTTGTTACCGTGGCCAAGAAACCGTGGCCAAGGTCGCAAATTTAGGTAAGCCTCCACGGCGTTTAGTGTTATTGCATCTTGACGGCAGTGTCGTCACAGTTCCAGCTACTGGCACAATCGTAGAAAGAGATGGCGTAAGCGTTGGTTACATTGGCACCGTAGCCCGCCATCACGAGTTAGGAACAATCGCACTTGCTGTAGTTAAGCGAAACGTGCCACTGGATTCACAATTAACCGTTGCCGGAATCCCTGCAATTCAAGAGTAAACACCTGAGGAATAAGTGCTTACAGGGCTTACCGATAGATGAAAGGTAGGCTTACATCATGGAGAAGCGATGGAATTAATTACCTCTATCCTTCTAGCGCTGGCAGCAATTGTTATTGGAATCGCACTCATTGCTTGGGGCGTAAGCGGACTTCGTCGAAGGGGCAGTAGGTAATGGTTTTTCAAATTCCAGATGGGCTACATCCAGATCTCAATCCACTCGCATGGTTAGTCGGAACATGGATTGGCAAAGGTCGCGGAGAGTACGAAACCGTTCCACCGTTTGAGTTTGCGCATGAAGTTGTTTTCGCACATGACGGCCGCCCATTTCTAACCTATTACTCTCGCTCATGGATTTTGGATGCCGATGGAGAAGTAGTTCGTCCAGGTGGATCTGAAACTGGTTTCTGGAGAGTGAAACCTGACAATGTTTTAGAAGTTGTTATCTCACATAACACGGGAATCAGCGAAGGATGGGTTGGACGTTTTGATGGCCCAAAAATTCAATTAGAGATGGATCAAGGATATTCAGCGCCAAGCGCAAAGATTGTTACTGCTGGCTCTCGCCTCTACGGCCTAGTTGAAGGCGAACTATTTTTCGCTTACGACATGGCAGCCGAAGGCCGCATCATGCAACCTCACCTTTGGTCAACGCTTCCGCGCGTTAGTTAAATATTCTCCGGTTCGCACAATCATTTATCAACGGTAGAATGCGCTTATGAAAGGCCATATCGCCACCTTGATGGTGCACACCTCACCGCTGGATCAACCAGGTGCAGGCGATGCTGGTGGCATGAATATTTATGTGACAGAAGGCGCTAAGCGCATGGCGACTATGGGCGTCAAGGTAGATATTTTCACTCGCAGAAATAACGCTGATTTGCCAGACACAGTAGAACTCGCACCCGGCGTTACTGTCAGGCATTTAGATGCGGGCCCAGTTGAGGGTGTAACAAAAGAGGAATTACCTCAATACATTCCAGAGCTCGCTCGCCAATTCACCAGCGCACTTGAAGGCGCAACAGCGTATGACCTTATTCATTCGCATTATTGGATCTCTGGAGAAGTTGGCATCCCAGCAAGTAAGAAATTAGGTATCCCTCTTATTCATACGATGCACACGATGGCCAAGGTAAAGAATCTCAATCTTGCAGAAGGGGAATCGCCAGAGCCGGGTTCTCGTGTACGAGGCGAAATGGAAGTTGTTGAATCTGCTCAAGGACTTATTGCAAATACAGATGCAGAAGCAGCTAGTTTGGTTTCTCTATATTCGGCATGCCCAGATTTAGTTCACGTAGTAACGCCTGGTGTTGATCTTTACACCTTCACCGCTGGGCAAGGTAGAGCACATGCCCGCGAACTATTACATATTCCTGCAGGTGCTCACGTCATTACTTTTGTTGGTCGGATTCAGCCACATAAAGGTCCTGATTTATTAATACGAGCAACAGCTGAGATGCTGTCGCACTCACCTCACTTGCGAAACAAGTTAATCGTTTTTGTCATTGGTGGGGTCTCTGGTGCGGGCACTGCAGAAGTTGAGAAATTAAAAGAGATGGTGAAGTGGTCAGGCATTAGCGATGTAGTTCGCTTCATGCCTCCAATGTCTCGAAACGAACTCCCAGATTGGTATCGAGCAGCAGATTTAGTATGCGTTCCAAGTTATAGCGAATCATTTGGATTAGTTGCACTCGAGTCTCAAGCGTGTGGAACACCAGTTGTTGCAACAGCGGTCGGCGGATTACGAACAGCCGTTGCAGATGGAATTTCAGGCGTATTAGTTGATGGCCACGATCCACGTGCCTGGTCATCAGTTCTAGCTCGTTTATTGGCCGAGCCTCAACGCCGAGTCTTGCTTTCTATGGGGGCAATAGAACACGCATCCCACTTTGGCTGGGATGCAACTGCGCGCGGAACTCTTGATGTTTACGATCGCGTGTTATCTGAATCAGCAAAAATTCGCGCAACATACGGGAGATAGGTAATGCCTTCAATTGACCCACGAGTCACCATTGAAGAGTTTTTAGATTCACACGCACTTGATTTTGAGCGGACAAATGCAAATACTTTCTTAGTTACTTTGCCGGGCGATAAAAAATTAGAAACACACTGTGCACTCTTAGTTGGAGATCACTCCCTGAGCATCAATGCATTTGTTATTCGTAAGCCCGATGAAAATGCTGCTGCAGTACACGAGTGGTGCATGAGAAAAAATGCTGGTATGTACGGCGTCGCATTTGCCATTAACGATCTCGGTGACATCTTTTTAGTAGGGCGCCTGCCTCTGAACGCCGTCACCGATCGTGAGATAGATCGCCTCTTAGGCGCAGTTTTGCAGTATTCAGATTCTGCCTTTAATCCACTCCTAGAGTTAGGCTTCACATCTGCCATACGACGCGAATGGGCTTGGCGGGTATCTCGTGGAGAGTCACTTGCCAACTTAAAAGCTTTTGAGCATTTGGTTTAATTGCCTGAAATTGGAGAGAATGTAACCATGGATTATACCTTGATTCTCTTGCGTCACGGCGAGAGCGAGTGGAATGCGAAAAATCTTTTCACTGGTTGGGTTGATGTTTCCCTATCGCAAAAAGGTGTAGAAGAAGCTAAAAGAGGTGGACAACTTCTTAAAGAGAAGAAGTTGTTGCCAGATATCGTGCACACTTCGCTATTGCGTCGTGCGATTGACACTTCGCAACTAGCACTCGATACGTGCGATCGCATGTGGATTCCGGTGCGTAGATCTTGGCGACTCAATGAACGCCATTACGGAGCGCTTCAAGGTAAAGATAAAAAGGAAACTCTTGCGCAATATGGCGAAGAACAATTCAAATTATGGCGTCGTTCCTACGATGTTCCACCCCCACCCATCGATGATGCAGATCCATATAGCCAAGCAAATGACCCACGTTATGCAGAGATTGGGTCATCAGTTCCCAAAACAGAATGCCTAAAAGATGTTGTTGCTCGAATGCTTCCTTATTGGGAAGAATCTATTGTCCCTGATTTAAGAACAGGGAAGAGAATCCTTGTAACGGCTCACGGAAATTCGCTGCGCGCACTTGTAAAACATTTGGATGGAATTTCTGATGGAGATATTGCTGAACTCAATATTCCTACTGGCATTCCTTTGCTATACAAGTTGGATTCACAACTTCGTCCGATTATTAAAGGTGGAGAATATTTAGATGCAGATGCAGCAAAAGCTGCAATTAGTGCTGTTGCAAATCAAGGAAAAAGTTAAGCCTGCTCGGAAGCGTATTCGCCTGTAACTAAGAAATACACTCGACGGCAAACAGAAACTGCGTGGTCTGCGCATCGCTCGTAATAACGACCAAGCAAAGTCATATCAATTGCTGTTTCAATTCCATGAGGCCATGCGTCATCTAGGAGAATGAGGAACAATTTACGATGTAATTTATCCATCTCGTCATCATCTTTTTCGAGCTGAACAGCTGATTCAAGATCATGAGTTTCGATGACATGAGTAGTTTTTTGAATAATTCGGGTGAGAACATCGCCCATTTCCTGGACAGTCATAACTAATTCAGCGGGAACGGCGGCTGAGGGATAGCGCATACGAGCTACTTTTGCGATGTGATGTGCAAGGTCACCCATGCGTTCTAAATCAGCGCTCATGCGAAGTGAGGTAATAAGAGTTCTTAAATCTCCTGCAACCGGTTGTTGACGTGCTAAAAGAGTGAGGGTTTTTGCATCAAGTTCGTGTTGCATGGTGTCGATTCGCAAGTCATTAGAAATAACTTGCTCTGCTAATTTCAGATCGGCTGTGAGGAGAGCTGTAGTTGCCAATTGCACCGCGGTGCTAACCAAGTTACCCATCTCAATGAGGGTTTGCCCGATTGAGTCCAGCTCGTCATGAAAGGCGTCGCGCATGGGTAAATGCTATCTCGCGACCCCACCTAACGACTGTTTGTAAGTGAACAGAGATTGAATGTGGCGTTAAGAATTGGTGCTCATTTCTCAATCGGCCTTATCGCTTAAGGCGTATTGGTGCTGGAATCTCTACGATGGGGGTGTGATTAAACGTCGAAGAGCCAAGTCCCAATTGGCTTCAGCATCTTTCGATAATAATGAGTTAACTTTGCCCGAAGGTATTACTGACGTCCTATCAATCGTTGATGCCGAATATCTTATTCTGGCACCAGGGGAAGTTGTCCTCCAATCCTCAAGTGGAGTGGGAGCGCTTAGCCTCATAAAGGATGGTCGATTAAATTCAGATCGCCTTGTAGCGCTAGTAAGAGCTGTTCGACGTTCAAGCGTTTACCAAGAAGCCACTGTTGAATTACCACGCGGCCCAGTTGGTGCAGGTACTCACGATTTGTTAGTTCGCGTGACACCTATTGGTAACCATGGGTTAGTAATAGCCCTTATCTTTGATGACAGCGAACTACGTCGTCTTGACTCAGTTCGTCGTGATTTTGTTGCCAACATTTCACACGAACTTAAGACGCCGATCGGAGCACTTTCCATTCTCAGCGAAGCGGTATTGGGTGCAAGTGATGACCCACAGTCAATTGTGAAGTTTGCATCTCGCATGCAATTGGAAGCAAAAAGGCTGACAGATCTCGTTCAGGAAATCATTAATCTTTCTAGACTGCAAGATGACGACCCACTTAAGAATGCTCAAATTCTTAGCTTGCATGATGTGATAAATGAAGCAATCGATGGTTCTCGACTTACAGCAGATGCTCGAAATATTTCACTTGTATTTGGTGAATCCCCAACTATTAAAGTCTTGGGAGACCACAATCAAATTAGAATGGCAATTAGCAATCTCATTGAAAATGCCATTAATTACAGTCCCGATGGAACACGAGTGGCAATTTCTCTAATTTCCCAAAACGGGCTTGCTGAAATTTCCATTAGCGACCAAGGCTTAGGGATTCCAGAGAAAGATCTTGAGAGAGTTTTCGAACGCTTTTATCGAGTAGATCCAGCACGATCTAGAGCTACTGGTGGAACAGGCTTAGGACTTTCAATCGTGAAACACGTAGTAACTAACCATGGTGGCGATATTTCATTGTGGAGTGTTGAAGGAGCGGGGAGCACATTCACGATTCGCTTGCCTGCATTTATTGAAAGCGCTCAAGGAATTTCTGACTCAATACCAACGATTAGTGGAGGCCAATAAATGACCAGAATTCTTGTAGTAGAAGATGAAGAATCTTTTTCAGAGGCGCTTGCGTATCTCCTTGGTCGTGAGGGATTTGAAGTAGGAGTAGCCGATACTGGCCCAAAGGCAATTGAAGAGTTTGATCGCAACGGTGCAGACCTTGTGCTTCTAGATTTGATGTTGCCAGGCTTGTCCGGAACTGAAGTGTGTCGGCAACTACGCACACGATCTAATGTTCCAATAATCATGCTCACCGCAAAGGACGCTGAAGTAGACAAAGTGGTGGGTCTTGAATTGGGCGCTGATGACTATGTAACAAAGCCATATTCATCTCGCGAACTTGTTGCACGTATCCACGCGATACTTCGTAGAAACGGGAACGATACATTCTCTGATAACGATGGTCACGTGCTTACTGCCGGCCCAGTTCGAATGGACACAGATCGCCACTTAGTTTCCGTTGATAATGCTCCAACAAACTTACCTCTGAAAGAATTTGAGCTACTCGAGTTCCTTATGCGAAATTCTGGACGAGTGCTCACTCGCGTTCAATTGATTGATCGGGTATGGGGAAGTGATTATGTAGGTGATACTAAGACTCTTGATGTTCACATCAAGCGGTTACGTGCAAAGATTGAAAAAGATCCAGCAAACCCAGTATTTATCCAGACCGTTCGTGGTCTTGGATACAAGATGGAGTCTTAAGCAGTTACTCCTGCATAAATTCCATCTTGTTCACGGACAATTGCATCAAGATCTAACTCGCCAGCGTGTGAGAAGAAAAGCTTCACTTTAATTCGCTCACCAGGCTTGGCGGTAATTGTCGGGAAAATTACTTTTGCGTTAGCAGAATCGCCAGCAAAGTAAAGTGGTTTGTTTTGAGCCATAGGCAGAGTTGTCGCTGAAAGAACGCCAACAACTTCTCCTGCCGCTACCGCAAGTAAATCCTCAGGAGTATCTGCGCCATTGACCATTGACCCAACAAGGACAGCACTTCCATCAGGTTGGGCGACAAGTAGCAAGCCACTCACTCGGACATCATTTCCACCAGTCAATATCGAACCCTCAACTCCATCAGTTACTTCTTTAACCGTTGAAGTCGGCGCAGTTTTCCCTGCAGCGCACGCAGTTAATGAAAAAGTAAGTGATAGGGCTATTGATATTGCAGTGATTTTTCGCATTACCTACTCCTTGAAATTTCAACGTTGTAACTAGTGTTCCAACGCAATTATTCTCTCACGCAACTGCGCGCAATTTGCAAACATCTTAAACGAGGCTAAAATCGCTAGTTTTATGCGTGAAATCCCGAGGTGACTGTTGTCACTAATGGCTGGTATTATTAGCCCCTAACGAAGGGCATTACATGTCATTTAAGGTCGGCGAAACTGTTGTTTATCCTCATCACGG
>CAILKF010000015.1 GCA_903834705.1 uncultured Actinomycetes bacterium | reverse complement strand
GGCTTTTTTGAGAATTTGGCAGTGAGAAAATTCTCTGTCGCCTCAGTTGGGCGGTGGTACATCCAGGTCAGTAAACCCAGAGCGAACATATTTTTTGAGCGCTCTGCCTCTTTGCGAGAAAGCGTTAATTGGCTAAGGGCAGCAACGGTCAGTGAGGTCAACCCAACAGCATGAACTTTATAACTATCGAGGGATCCATCTTCTAATGGATTCGTCGCGTACCCAACCTTTTCAAGATTGCGGGTAGTGAATTCATCTTTGTCTACGATAATTGTTGCTCCACGTGGCAACTCTTTAATATTTGCTTTGAGAGCTGCTGGGTTCATTGCAACCAACACATCAGGTGCATCTCCTGGTGTCATCACGTGGTGATCTGCAAAGTGCAATTGGAAAGATGAGACTCCTAGAAGTGTTCCTTGAGGGGCTCGAATCTCTGCGGGATAATTGGGTAACGTCGAAAGGTCATTACCTAAACTGGCAGTGTCCATAGTGAAGCGATCACCGGTCAGTTGCATTCCATCGCCACTATCGCCTGCGAAACGAATTGTGACTTGATCTAACTGGATTACTGGTTTACCCATGACTCCACCTTGCTCCCTGCCTCGTTGTTGCTATGTTGTGTAAGAAAATCAATTACATCAAGTGCGCTCCAGCCATTGGGAAAACGCTTGAGAAGCTCGGTTACACCTGTTAAATCTGATCCCAACGTCACTAATGGCAGTTCTTGGTAACCGTCACCACGCAAATTCCCTAAATCGATATTGGCCATAAGCCCATTGCATAAACACTTACGTCCTAACGCATCTTTTTCTTCTCCACCTTTGCGAATGTAAACATGCGTTGGCTCAGCAGAACACCGGTATCCCAGCGCCCCAGGTACACGTTCGAATGGAACTCGTAGGTATCCGAGGTCGCAAAGTCGTGGTCTTAGCGCGTAAGTGGCACTTTCTGAAATTGTGTTGTTAATTGTTACTACTTTGAATGGAAATCCTGTGGGGGATGCAAATGGATCTGTGCGCACTGCGAGGGTTTTCTCTTTTAGTTGCGATAAAACCTCTTGGCGCAAATCCGGAGCTAACCCAGTTTCTTTCGCTAAAGAGAAAAGCGTGCCCACTTGAATACCAATCGCTCCAAGTGCTTTAGCGGACTCTAAGAGTTGAGGGGTCGAATAGCCTCCAGCTAACCAGAAAGGGAGTCCTATTTTTGCAACCTTTTCAATATCAGGTTCATCTTTGGGTCCGAAAATTGGCTGGCCATCATCATCCAAAATCATGGCTCCACGAGGAGGTGCGTTATGTCCACCAGCATTAAATCCTTCAATAATGAAACCGTCAGGTTTTGTTATCTCATCTTTTGCAAGGTAAGCAGCAAGAACATGTGCGGAAATGATTGCAAGAAATTTAGGTCTCTTTAAATTTGGTAATTGCAATCCACTGAAAGTCTTGGGAAAGAATGTTGTCTTATATGGATTTGTTGCTCCTTCTACCGCAACTTTCAAGGAGGCGGGTCTGTGCTCTGCTAAGTCATTAAGAAGAGCTGGAATTTCTGCGGGGATGCCCGCGCCCATCAATACAAAATCCACTCCAGCCAACATTGCACCATACGCAGCACTAGGTGTTCCCATCTGAATCTTTTCGAGATAGTTAATTCCAATGAGCCCATCATGTCCTTCTTTAGCCAACCAAACTTCCGCAAAATTAGCTACAACGATCAACTCCAATGCATGCGTGCTTGGATTGATAGTAATTTTTGGAGTTGATTTATAAGGCTCATCGGGGTCGCGGCCTTCAGGTTGAAAATATAAATCTAGTACTCGTTTTGCAATGGTCTGATTTGGAAATGCAGCGAGTGCGCGCCTAAGGTCTCCGCTTTCATCACCGTTTTGTAGACGCCTTGCGAATACAGCATCGATTGCAGTTCCGGAAACAACGCCTAGTTGTCCACTTTGTGAAACAGCGCGGGCCAATTGCCACGATGAAATTGCGATACCCATGCCACCTTGGATTATCTGTGGCAGGCTATTTTTACTCTCCATATGAGCAGGTTATCGGCAGAGAGATTGCGAGTTAAGAGAAAAATGGCGTTACAGACTTACATCACATTTCAATGAGGGGTAGCCCCTGTAAGCATTGGTTCGTGTTCCAGAAGTGCCCATTCATCGTCGCTAAATAGACGTGATCTAATCAAAAACCTAAAACCTTCTGGAGCCTCAAGTGAAAAACCGCCACCTCGGCCAGCAACAACATCAATTGTTAAATGTGTGTGCTTCCAATATTCAAATTGTGCCAACGAGATCCAAACCTTAATTGGTTCGGGGATTTCTTCCACTATAAGTTCTCCCAAGAAAACATCAGATCCACCTACGCGAAATTCACCAGCTAAATAACACATCGGAGATGATCCATCACAACAGCCACCTGATTGATGAAACATGAGTGGTCCATGTATGACATACAGTTTTCTCAGTAGAACGCATGCTTCCTCGGTGACATCTACACGAGAAGGAAAATTCATAGTTTCATCTTACTCCGGACACGAAAACACGGAGGCCGTTGCTTCACGCGACAACCTCCGTGTATCCGATTAGTGGTTAAAAGAATCCAAGCTTCTTCGGAGAGTAAGAAACCAATAAATTCTTTGTCTGCTGATAATGATCGAGCATCATCTTGTGAGTCTCGCGCCCAATACCTGAAGACTTATAACCACCAAAAGCGGCGTGTGCTGCGTAGTCGTGATAGCAATTCGTCCAAACTCTTCCTGCTTGAATTGCTCGACCTGCACGGTAGCCAGTGTTCATGTCTCGTGTCCAGACACCAGCGCCTAGACCGTAGAGTGTGTCATTTGCGATTTTCATCGCTTCATCGAAGCCATCAAATCGCGTAACAGAAACAACGGGTCCAAAGATTTCTTCTTGAAAGATTCGCATCGAATTCTTTCCTTCGAAAATCGTTGGAGCCATGTAGTAACCACCGGAGAGATCTCCGCCAAGATCTACTCTCTCGCCACCAGTGACAAGGCGAGCACCCTCGGCTTTGCCAATATCAATGTAGGAGAGAATCTTTTCTAGTTGGTCATTACTTGATTGGGCACCAATCATGGTGTCTGTATCAAGGGGATTTCCTTGTTTAACTGCCTTGGTACGTGCCGTAGCATCGGCTAAGAACTTGTCGTAGATCGAGGTTTCAATCAAGGCACGGGATGGACATGTGCAAACTTCACCTTGATTGAGGGCAAACATTGTGAAGCCCTCGAGTGCTTTGTCGTAGAAATCATCATTGGCTTCAGCGACATCCTTGAAGAAGATATTTGGGCTCTTGCCACCGAGTTCGAGCGTGACAGGAATGATGTTTTCTGCAGCGTATTGCATGATTAAACGGCCCGTTGTTGTCTCACCCGTGAATGCAACTTTTGCAATTCTGCGTGAGGAGGCAAGTGGCTTACCAGCTTCAACACCGAATCCATTGATGATGTTGAGAACACCAGGCGGAAGCAAATCTTTGATGAGATCCATTAAGAAGTGAATCGAAACTGGAGTCTGCTCTGCAGGTTTTAGAACCACACAGTTACCAGCAGCAAGTGCCGGTGCCAATTTCCAGACTGCCATCAAGATTGGGAAATTCCACGGAATGATTTGCGCAACAACGCCAAGTGGCTCGTGAAAATGATAAGCAACTGTGTCGTCATTGATTTCACTCAGCGCGCCTTCTTGAGCACGTATACAACCTGCGAAATAGCGGAAGTGATCGATAGCAAGTGGCATATCTGCAGCCATAGTTTCACGAACGGGTTTTCCGTTCTCCCAGGTTTCTGCAACTGCTAACGCCTCAAGATTTGCCTCCATACGATCTGCAATCTTGAGCAAGATATTGGAGCGTTCAGTGACGGATGTTTTGCCCCATGCACCTGCAGCAGCGTGCGCAGCATCGAGGGCTAACTCGACGTCGGCAGCATTACCTCTCGCAACTTCACAAAAAACCTTGCCATTAACAGGACTGATATTTTCGAAGTACTGTCCTGAACTAGGCTTTACAAATGCGCCATTGATCCAATGGTCATAACGTGATTTGAAAACGGCAATGCTCCCCGGTTGTCCAGGAGCAACAAATACTTTCCCCATTTTTTCTCCTTATTAGGTTTATGCACGATGGCGTGAACCCTGTTGCCCAGAACGCTATGCCTGTCCTCTTTCATGACCTAGAACTTTTCTGAGTGGCAACCCTAAATACGAGCCCTAACTAGCTCATTTGACAGATACCCCTAGGGGTATGCTAACCTCACGTCTGTAAGCATTTATTGGGGGTAAACCATGGCAAAGAAGGCAACTGAGCATGTGCTCTCAGATCCGACGCAATTGGATGCGCTCAGCAAAAGACTTAAAAGAGCCCATGGGCAATTGGGTGCAGTTGTACGCATGCTTGAAGAGGGCCGAACCTGCGAAGAAATCGTCGTTCAGATGGCAGCAGTTGGCAAGGCCATCAATACCGCTGCCTTTACTTTGATAGCCGCAAATCTTAAAGAGTGCATCGAAGATGATAAAGAAAATGGGCCTGCAGTTACTGAAAAGCTACAAAAACTTTTTCTTTCCCTAGCGTAAAGGAATAACAATGAAGATACGTAGTATTGCACGTTCGGCGCTTTTAGTTTCCGCCACTCTATTGTTGAGTGGATGTTCATCTACAGGAGGAGCAATTACAGATATGAACGCATCAGAATTTTCTGCAAAGACTCAAGAGGCCGGTGTTGTGGTGCTGGATGTTCGGACAAGAGATGAGTTTAATCAAGGCCACATTACAGGTGCGATAAATATTGATGTTGAGACTGACACTTTTGAAAACGAAGTTTTAAAGTTAGATAAAAACGCGACCTATGCGGTCTATTGCCGAAGTGGACGTCGATCACTCCTTGCAGTTGACGCAATGGCCGGATTCGGATTCAAGACAATGTTCAATTTAAAAAACGGCATAATTGACTGGCAAGCACAAGGATTACCGGTGGTGAATTCTTAATGAAAATTGTTATTGTTGGCGGTGTCGCTGGTGGTATGTCCGCCGCAACTCGCTTGCGCCGGCTAAATGAAAATGCAGAGATTATTGTGTTGGAGAAAAGTGGACATGTTTCTTATGCAAACTGCGGTTTACCATATTTTGTTGGTGGAGTTATAGAAGACGAGTCTTCACTTTTTCTTCAAACACCCGCATCTCTTCACGCAAGGTTCAAATTGGATGTGCGTGTCTTAACGCAAGCACTGTCGATAAATAGCGCGACAAAGTTTATAAAGACGCAAAATGTGGTTACTGGTGAAACCTCTGAAATCAGCTATGACAAGCTAATACTCAGCCCCGGTGCTTCTCCAATAGTTCCCGCACTTCCCGGCGTGGAAAACGCCCTCACTCTGCGAACCGTTGAAGATGTTGAGCGAATTGTTGCCGAAGTTAATCAACGACCAAAGAATGCAGTTGTTATTGGTGGAGGCTTCATTGGTGTTGAGATTGCTGAAAACCTCATTCATAGAGGAATCTCAACCGCAATCATCGAGGCCACCCCTCAGCTATTAGCGCCGTTGGATCCTGAGATGGCAACTTTTGTTGCTGACGAGATGCAACGTAATGGGGTCCAGGTAATTCTTGGAGATAGCGTTGCGTCGATTACTAAAGAATCAGTCACTCTTTCCAGTGGGGCAACGCTTCCAAGTGATTTAGTAATTATGGCAATTGGAGTTCGACCAGATATTGAGTTAGCGAAGAGTGCGGGTGTCACAATTGGGACTCGCGGAGGAATCGCCGTAAATGAATTCAACCAAACAAGTAACTTTGATATTTATGCAGTGGGCGATGCTGCTGAGAAGTTAGATTCAATAGACCAAAGTGCCACTCTTGTTCCATTGGCTAACCTAGCAAACCGTCATGGTAGAACTGTTGCGGATCACATTAACGGACTATCTATTCGTTCAATTTCCACGATTGGGACTGCCATTGTTAAGGTTTTTGATCTAATGATTGCAACTACAGGTTGGAACGAGAAACGCCTTATTGCCCAGAAGCGCGCATACCAAGCAATTCATACGCACCCAGGTTCGCATGCTGGTTATTACCCAGGTGCTCAAACTATGGCTCTCAAGATTTTGTTAGACCCCATAACAGGTGAAATCTTTGGTGCGCAAGGAATTGGTAAAGATGGAGTCGATAAGCGCATTGATGTGATTGCTACGGCAATGCGCGGAGGACTTACAGGCCCCCAACTTGCCGACTTGGAATTAGCTTACGCACCACCATTTGGCTCGGCGAAAGATCCTGTAAATATGCTTGGTTATATTGCAGAGAATTTAATTTCGAAATTGACTGGCAATGTCCAGTGGCATGAAGTGCTGGCGTACCAGGAGAAGGGCTATGAAATGGTGGACGTGCGGACTGCGTCAGAGTTTGCTCGGGGGACCATACCGGGTTCAATCAATATTCCCGTAGATGAGTTGCGGGAAAGATTAAGTGAAATATCAACCAAGCGAGTTGTTGTTAATTGCCAGGTTGGTCTTCGCGGTCATACCGCAGCGTTATTGCTAAAAGAATATGGATTCACAGCTCTTAATCTTGACGGTGGCTATCAAACCTGGAGCCATTCTCCAGCGATGGCTACTTACGCTTCAGCAAACTAATCAAACACCATAGAAAAGGATGAAAACATGTGTAGCAAAGTAACGTGTAGAAAATGCGGGAAGCCTACGTGGTCAGGATGTGGCGAGCACATAGAGCAAGCACTCCAAGGGGTTCCTAAGAGTCAACGGTGTTCGTGTGATAAAAACGCAAAGTCTGAAAGCTCTGGTGGCAATTTCTTTACTCGCCTACTTGGCGGAAAGTAGAAAACTACCTCTTCTTTTTCTTAGCATCGAAAAAAACATACCAACCATAAAGCGCACTCACAATGAGGTATGGCGCAGTGCCGGCAAGAGATGCAATGAAGTCGAGCCCAACGCGCGATGGGTGTAATCCATCGATGGCAACAATTGCAATCGCGATAAAGCCAGCAAATGCGAGGGGCGGAGTAACGACTGCAACGTATGCGGTGCCTTTGCGACCTAAACGATTGCCACCAAAGGTTGCAAAGCAAATTGCTAACCCAGTAAGTATTCCCACTCCGTGGCGGAAAACTAATTCAATCAGTGAAAAGAATGAGATAAAAAGTGTTTGTAAAACAACCACGCCTGGTTTAGTGAGACCAGCAGTAGAGAGTTTAAGCGCAGGCTTTTGGACCGT
The DNA here is from genome assembly GCA_903834705.1 of uncultured Actinomycetes bacterium. Taxonomy (GTDB): domain Bacteria; phylum Actinomycetota; class Actinomycetes; order Nanopelagicales; family Nanopelagicaceae; genus QYPT01. The sequence continues at coordinate 61,683 of CAILKF010000015.1, read as the reverse complement.
GGGCGTTGTCACTATTCCTCCTCATCATCGTCAACATCAATAATCTCATCGGGCGCATCCAAAGCCAAATTACTCTTTAAACTCCGAACGTTTTCTGACACTTCAGGAAATCCCTTCAGTGCTGAACCAGATACTCCAAGATTCATTATTTTCTTGGCGGGGCTAAGAACAGTGCTCTCGGCAGTTGGGATCATCTCGTTGTACGCCTTGAGTGTGCTCTTGAGGCGATCACCAACGGTGACAATTTTTGAATGAAGCGAAGCGACGTTTTTAAGGAAGGTCCCGGCTAGTTCTTGAATCTCTGTAGCACTTTCCGCAAGGCGATTTCTGCTGAAGATATACCCAACAGTGCGAAGCAGAGCCATCATTGTTGTTGGCGTTGCAATCGTTACACCTTTAGAAAATGCTTTTTCAAGTAGGCGTGAATCAACCCGAAGCGCTTCAGTAAGTATGGACTCAAATGGAGCGAAGAGAACGACAAAATTTGGTGATGAATCCTTATCTGCATAACCACGTTTGGCTAGGGCATCGACATGTTTGAGTAGATCTTTAGCATGTTCCACAATTAACGCTTCACGACGGTCGGCATCTTTCTCTTCGAATGCATCCAAGATTCGCTCAAAAGGAAATTTTGAATCTATGAACAAAACGCTAGAACCAGGCAATGAGATTGAAACGTCAGGGATACCAATTTTCTCATCGTTATCGGAGATAGATTTTTGCCGTGTGAAATGTTCACCTTCAATAAGACCGGCATTTTCAAGGAGTTGTTCGAGTTGTGCTTCGCCGAATTTTCCGCGAGTTTGTGAACTTGAGAGCGCGCCAGCAATCTTTGTAGTTTCATCAAGGAGTGATTTATTTGTTACAGCCATGTTTGTTAAATCTTTACGAATGTCTTGCTCTGCAGCGATACGGCTTCGATCAGCTTCTCGTGCTTGAGAGGCTAGAGTTTCAACAGATTTCTTCATTGCCTCAAGCTCGGCAGTGACCCGTGTTGTTTCGGTTTGAGCACTTTGCATTGTGGCAATCTGTTTTTCTAGCGTTGTGATCGAACCTTTTGCCGCGCTGAGTTGCGCTTGTGCTCCTGCGCTTCGAACTCGTGCGATCAAGAAGCCGATAAGCGCTCCAACAATGAGGCAAATCACGCCTATAGATATGGTCATGGGCCTATCGTGGCAGGAACCACTGACAAAGCGCCGTAGGCTCTACTCCTTGTGAGCCTCTCTATCGGAATCGTCGGAATGCCTAACGTGGGTAAATCCACCCTTTTTAACGCTCTGACTAAGAACAATGTTCTGGCGGCCAACTACCCCTTCGCCACGATCGAACCTAACGTGGGCGTTGTCGGAGTTCCAGATCCTCGCCTGGCTGTCCTTGCAAAGATTTTCGGATCCCAAACTATTTTGCCCGCCGTCGTTTCTTTCGTGGATATTGCAGGAATTGTTAAAGGTGCATCAGAGGGCGCCGGTCTTGGTAATAAATTCTTAGCCAACATTCGCGAAACCGATGCAATTTGCCAAGTAATTCGAGTCTTCAATGATGGGGATGTTGTTCACGTAGAAGGGCGCGTTGATCCTGCCAGTGATATGGAAATTATTAACACCGAATTAGCGCTCGCAGATTTACAAACTATCGAAAAAGCGCTACCTCGCATCGAAAAAGAAGCGCGTACTAATAAGGAACGCCAACCAGTACTTGACGCTGTTAAAGAAGCAGAGAAAGTTCTCAATGAAGGCAAACCTTTGTCGAGTAGCAAAGTTGATCTTGAATTAGTTGCAGAACTTCACTTATTGACCGCTAAACCATTTCTCTATGTTTTCAATGTTGATGCAGCAGAATTGAACGATAAAGAATTGCGCACTAAATTAGCAGCACTTGTCACACCAGCAGAGGCAATATTTCTTGATGCAAAAACGGAAGCCGAACTTGCAGAGCTCAGCGATGAAGATGCGCTCGAACTTCTTGAATCAATCGGCTTAACTGAACCTGGCCTTGCAACGCTTGCCCACGTTGGATTTAGAACTCTAGGCTTGCAGACGTATTTAACTGCAGGCCCTAAAGAGGCCCGCGCCTGGACAATTCATGTCGGAGATACTGCTCCAATGGCCGCCGGAGTCATTCATACTGATTTTCAAAAAGGTTTTATTAAGGCAGAAGTTGTTTCCTTTGATGATTTAGTTGCAACTGGATCAATGACTGAGGCAAAGGCGCACGGAAAAGTGCGGATGGAAGGTAAGGACTACATCATGCACGACGGGGACGTTGTTGAATTTAGGTTCAACGTTTAAAGATTTAAGCCCCCGTGTAGTACTTAGCGACAACAGCCAGTGATTTATCCAATATCTCTAAGCCTTTTCTAGCATCGGCTTCTGAGATGTTGCATGGTGGCGCTATATGAATACGATTGAAATTATTAAACGGCATCAAGCCATTTTTCTTACATTCAGCCACTAATTCATTCATTGCAGGACTTGTTCCACCATAGGGAGCAAGTGGCTCGCGGGTTGCACGATCGGTGACCATGTCGATTCCCCAGAAAACACCATTTCCGCGGATGTCACCAATGACCTTATGCTTTTTAGCTAATTCACGAAGTCCTGGTCCCAAAATAGTTTCGCCGATATGGGCGGCATTCTCAACCATTTTTTCATCTTTCATTGCATCTACTGTTGCAACTGCAGTTGCACATGCAAGAGGGTGTCCAGAATATGTAAGCCCACCAGGGAAAACTCGATCGTCAAAAGTCTTAGCAATAGCTTCTGAAATAACGACTCCACCTAGTGGCACGTAGCCTGAAGTAATTCCCTTAGCAAAGACAATTAAATCGGGCAATGAATTGCAATGTTGATATGCAAACCATTTACCAGTGCGTCCAAATCCAGCCATTACTTCATCTGCGATCCACATGATTTCGTACTTGTCGCATAGCGCGCGCAAGCCATCGAGATATCCCGGAGGTGGCGTCAAAACACCTGCAGTACCCGGAACAGATTCGATAATGATTGCAGCAATAGTTTTAGGTCCTTCAAAGATAATTGTCTGCTCTAGATGTTCAAGTGCACGTTTGCACTCTTGAGCTTCGTCGCTTGCCCAGAAAGCAGAACGATAAAGATATGGACCCCAGAAATGCACATGTCCTGTTGCAAATTCATTGGGGAATCTGCGTGGGTCACCTGTTGCATTAATCGACGCTCCTGTATTGCCATGATAGGAGCGGTAGGTTGAAAGAACTTTGCTCTTGCCGGTGTGTAAACGAGCCATGCGAATAGCGTTCTCAACTGCATCTGCGCCAGCGGCGGTGAAGAAGACTTTATTAAATTTTGATCCTGCTAATTCAACAATTCTCTTGGCGGCTTCATTACGAGCATCATTTGCATGTTGTGGGGCAATAGTTGTTAGCACTGCTGCTTGCTCTTGAATCGCTTTCACGACCTTGGGATGCTGATGACCAATATTTGTAAAAACCAATTGACATGAGAAATCTAAATATGTATTTCCGTCATAATCCCAAAAGTAAGATCCTTGCGCTCCTGCAATTGTCATTGGCTTAATTTGGGCTTGAGCAGACCATGAATGAAAAACATGCGCCCTATCGGCTGCATAGACTTGTGCGCCTTTTTCTGGATTAGCTTTTGGCTCTGTCATGTCCGCTCCTGATCATTACTTAATCTATGAATTCTCTTGCCAATCTAATCATTACTTGCGCTTAAAAAACACACGATTTAAGAGTCAATGCCCCTTGATGCTACCCTTCACCGCTGCGTTGATAGTCAAAACGAGCGCAATCGAGAAGAACTGAGGGTCAATGTCCAAGTCATCAACCGCGCACCTGGCAGGTTTGCCAATCAAAAAGCGCGAGGACTTACGTAACGTCGCGATCATCGCTCACGTTGACCACGGCAAGACCACCCTTGTTGACGCCATGTTGTGGCAATCAGGCGCATTTGCCGCATATAAGAAGCAAGACGAAGGCCAAGACCGCATGATGGATTCGATGGATCTTGAGCGCGAAAAAGGAATCACAATTCTTGCCAAGAACACTGCTGTTAAGCGCGGAAACACAATCGTCAACATTATCGATACCCCTGGCCACGCCGATTTCGGTGGCGAGGTAGAGCGCGGACTAGAAATGGTTGATGGCGTAATTTTGTTAGTAGATGCATCTGAAGGACCATTGCCTCAAACGCGTTTCGTTCTACGCAAAGCTCTACAAAAGAATTTGCCCGTCATTCTTCTCATTAACAAAGTAGATCGCCCAGACTCACGTATTGCCGAAGTTGTTGATGAGACATACGAGCTCTTCCTAGACCTTGATGCAAACGAAGAGCAGATTGAATTTCCTGTTGTTTATGCTTCTGCAAAAGCTGGTCGCGCATCTTTAACACGTCCTGCAGATGGCGGAATGCCAGAAGAAGAGAACCTAGATATTTTGTTCGACACCATCTTTTCTGCAATTCCTGCTCCCGTGTATCACGAAGGTGCACCACTTCAAGCACACGTGACTAACCTTGACTCATCACCATTTTTGGGTCGCCTTGCACTCTGTCGCGTTCGCGAAGGTGTCATTAAAAAGGGCCAGATGGTTACATGGATGAAGACCGATGGTACAACTGAGAAAGTTAAAGTTTCCGAACTTCTTATTACCGAAGCACTTGATCGTGTTCCTGCGCTCGAGGCTCACCCAGGCGACATCATCGCGGTAGCTGGCATCGAAACTATTACTTTGGGCGAAACTCTTGCAGATACCGAGAATCCAGTAGCACTGCCATTGATTATTGTTGATGAACCATCAATATCCATGACTATTGGTATTAATACATCTCCACTTGCTGGGAAAAGCGGTTCTAAATTAACAGCGCGCCAAGTTAAAGGTCGCCTAGATTCAGAGCTCGTAGGTAACGTTTCACTTCGCGTTCTTAACACTGATCGCCCAGATACATGGGAAGTACAAGGTCGCGGAGAGCTTCAGTTAGCTGTTCTTGTTGAAATCATGAAGCGCGAAGGTTTTGAATTAACCGTAGGAAAACCACAAGTAGTTATTAAGAAAATTGATGGCAAAATTCACGAGCCAATGGAATCTCTCACTATTGATGCACCGGAAGAATATTTGGGTGTACTTACTCAATTGATGGCGCTACGTAAAGGTCGCATGGAGCAAATGGTTAACCATGGCACTGGCTGGATTCGTCTTGACTATCGCGTCCCATCTCGAGGTTTGATTGGTTTCAGAACTGAGTTTCTTACCGAAACTCGCGGAACAGGTTTACTGCACCACGTCTTTGATGGTTACGAAGCGTGGCACGGAGATATCCGTACTCGCGCAACGGGTTCGTTGGTATCAGATCGCATGGGCTCAGTTACTTCTTACGCTTTGTATGGAACACAAGATCGCGGAAGTATTTTCGTTGAGCCAGGCGATGAAGTGTATGAAGGCATGGTCATTGGCGAGAACTCACGTTCAGAAGATATGGACGTTAACTGTGTTCGCGAAAAGAAATTAACTAACATGCGCGCTTCTGGAACCGATGAAACAGAGCGCTTAATTCCACCTAAGAAGCTCAACATGGAAGGTGCTCTTGAGTTTTGCCGTGAGGATGAATGCGTAGAGGTCACTCCTGCAGTGGTTCGAATTCGTAAGGTGATCCTTAACGGAGACGAGCGCGCTCGCCTCACCGCACGCGCCAAGAAAGCCAATCAGTAGTCATTTGGGCTTAATGTCACCTCGCTCGGGTTAAATGGCCTTGTGAGCAAAGACAGTGTGGGGCTTGTTGGTGAGTTAGTTCGCCGGCCACTTCTTATAAAAGAACTCACTTTTACTGATGAGCAAAAAAGCGTTATCGCACATCGCGGGTCTCCACTTGTCGTTCTTGCAGGACCCGGCACAGGAAAAACCACGCTACTTGTTGAATCTGCACTTTCACGTATTGCAGATGGCCAAAATCCAAATTCGATATTGCTTTTAACGTACGGGCGCGAGAGAGCATCTGAGTTACGTGATGCGGTTGCGCTACGAACAACGGCAATCATGCACGAGCCACTCGCTCGGACTTTTCACTCGCTTGCTTATTCGATATTAAAAATGAAATCTCATGTAGATGCACCTGAACCAATTCTGATGTCAGGTCCAGAACAAGAATATTTCATTACCCAATTGCTTGAAGGCGATATTGCAAGTACAAAGAAATATTGGCCAGCAGATTTAGAAAAGGCACTTACAACTCATGGATTTGCTCGCGAACTTCGAGACTTAATCTTGCGCGCCTCTGAACGCGGATTGTCGCCACAAGATCTTGCGAAAAGCAGCGCCGAATTTAGTGAGCCTTATTGGAAACCAGCCAGTGCATTTTGGGAGCAATATCTCGATGTCATGACTTTGCAGTCAGAATCAGCAGGAGATGCAAAATTAAGAATCGACCCAAGCCAAATTGTCATCGAGGCCTATAGACACCTAAAAACGAATCCAGAAATTACGACTCAACTACGTGAGCGATTTACGACTATTTTGGTTGACGAATTCCAAGAAAGCGATCCTGCTCAACGGCAATTATTGCGCGAGCTTGCAGGTTCTGACTTGGTGTTATGTGCTGATGCAGATAGCGCAGTAGGACGCTTTCGAGGAGCTGACCCTGATCAACTCGATGTTGAGCTCGATCACTATCGTGCAATCGGTAAAGAGATAGTTCTTACTCAATCTTTCCGAGGTGTGCCAGAGATATTCAACGTTGGTATGGCGATATCTTCACAATTCAAAGGTAGCGCTCCACAACGTGCGCGCACGTGTGAGGTGGTGGAGCCAAAAAATAGCGATCCAGCAGTGATTGTCGGGCGCTTTCGTTCGCAAAGTGAAGAAGCGCAATTTATTGCCTACCAATTGAGATATGCACATTTAATACATGGAACACCATGGAATGAGATGGCAGTTATTTTGCGAACTCCAGGGGCCCAAGCCAACGCACTGCGGAGAGCATTTGCGCAGGCATCAATTCCCGTTTCATCGCAAACTCAAGCGCTATCTGGTAATCCTGCGATTGCACCTTTCCTATTGCTGGCTGAAATTGCAATTGGTTCGAAAGAATTGTCAGTTCACAATTGTGAACGATTATTACTTAGTGAATTTGGTGGAGCAGATTCTGTTTCACTTCGTCGAATGCGACGTGCGCTTTTGGCATCTCGCCAAGAAGATGATTTACGTCCAGGGTCAGTCATGTTGCATGATGCCATTGATAAAGGCGATATTCCGATTGAAGGTGCGCAATCGCTGACAAACATTTATCAATTACTACAAGGCGCACGAAAAATCCTGCGCAAGAAAAATACGCAGGCTGAAGATTTATTATGGGAGATCTGGAGCAATGCGCGCACTAGTGATGGTGTTGCGCTGAGTGAGAGTTGGAGAAAACAAGCGTTACGCGGTGGCTTGCGAGGTGCATCGGCAGATCGTGATCTCGATGCAGTTATGCAACTCTTTGAAGAAGCCCGCAGATTTGCCGAGCGCTTTCCACATTCAAAAGCAGAAAGTTTCATAGCCCAAATTTCCAAGGAAGACATTCTTGGCGATGCAATAACTGCAAAAGGTCAAAGGCCAGATGTTGTTGAGATAGTAACTATTCATGCATCTAAAGGTCGCGAATGGGAAATTGTTGCAGTTGCAGGCCTGCAAGAAGGTACATGGCCGAATTTACGACAACGCGGATCACTACTAGGAAGTGAGCGTTTAGTTGAGAGAGCCAGACACGGTGGATTACCGCGCGCCGAGCTCGATGTCTTAACTGCAAATGGTCTTGCCCACGACGAAAGACGCTTACTTTACGTAGCGCTCACTCGTGCTAAATCAACCCTTATTACAACCGCTGTTCAAAAAGATGAAGAAGAGCCTTCATCTTTCTTTGAAGAAATCTCAACTCACGTCTTGGGTGAGTGGAGCCAAGAACCAGAGATGACTCAAGTTCCACGCCCGATAACACCATCATCTTTAGTTGCGCAATTACGAAGTCATCTTGGCAAAAAAGAAGCAGATGTTTCAGCCTCCCTTCTTAAACGTTTAGCTAATGAAGGACTATCTGAGGCAGATGTTCAATCGTGGTCTGGAGTCATTCCGCTGAGCACCAATGAACCCATCATTGCCGCGGATGCCGTTGTTCCGGTATCTCCAAGTAGCGCAGAGAGTTTTACAGAGTGCGGAGTTAAATGGTTCCTTGAAAAAAGTGGCGGAACAAACGGTGATAGCACCGCTCAAGTTTTAGGTTCTGCGATACACGCATTTGCGGCACGCATGAAGGAGGAACCAAATTTAACCGAGGCCGATTTAGTTTCAAATCTCAGCGACGCTTGGAAGCTCATTGATCCAAATACTGGCTGGGTAAGTGCAACGCAATTAAGTCGTGCAGTTGACATGCTTCATAAGTTTGTCGCTTACCACAACCAAGCGTTGAACAAACGTGAAATCGTTGGAGTAGAAGTCGAATTCGACATTGTCATCGGTAGAGCAAGAATTCGAGGAAGCGTAGATCGATTAGAAGTAGGGGCAGATGGTGCTCTATTTATTGTTGATTTCAAAACTGGCTCCAGCATCATTACAAAAGAAGAGGCGCGTGTTAATAAGCAAATGTTGGCATACCAACTTGCTGTTACCGAAGGTGGTTTTACTGAGCACCATGAAAGCAAAGAAAGTGCGGGCGCCGAGTTAGTCTATTTAGCCTCCAAAAGTGTTGATGCTTCCTTGCGAAATCAGCCATCTATTGGTGTAAAAACAGAGGAATTTAAAGAGGAAATTCAAGTAATTGCAGAGGCTATGGGGGCCCATCAATTTTTAGCAACCATCAATGATCGCTGTAAGAATTGCGCCGTTCGTAGCGCTTGCCCCATCCAAAACGATGGTCGGATGGTGATGGAATGAGTTCACACATTCGATATTCACCTTTAGATATTGCTAAAGCGCTCAGTACCGTTGATAGCAGGATGCGAATTCCGACAGCCGAACAGTCTGCGATTATTTCCGCACCTCTTGAGCCAGCAGTAGTGATAGCTGGCGCGGGCTCAGGTAAGACAGAGACTATGAGTGCTCGCGTGCTTTATTTAGTCGCCAATGGCTTGGTCGCTCCTGATGAAATATTGGGATTAACTTTTACTCGCAAATCAGCGGGAGAACTGGGAATTCGAATTAGGGGTCGCTTGCGTCAATTACGAGCAAGTGGACTATTACCAAAGAACACGGCAGTCGATGCGCATGTGATGACTTATCACTCATATGCCGGAAGACTTCTTGGCGAGCATTCAATTCGCTACGGCATTGATGCAAATGAAGAACCCTTAGGAGAGGCTGCTATCTGGCAGATGGCATCTGACTTAGTCAGAAATTGGCCCGATGATGAGTTCCGATCACAAAGTGCACTCAGTACAGTAATTAAAGATGTCATTGGCCTCACTCGGCTTATTCAAGAACATCAAGTAAGTCCTGAACAAATCATCGAATACTCGCAACCGATTCTAGAAAAAATCGAATCCATGGGCGTCAAGTCCAATGAGTCAGTACGTAATGTGAGCAAAGTTCTTACTCAACGGATAGCAATTTTGCCGATGGTCAGTGCCTTTACTCTTAACCGTCAAAAAGATGGCTCACTTTCCTTTGATGATCAGATGTCGTTGGCCGCAAGAATTAGTGAAGAATTTCCAGAGGTGGCGCAGATTGAGAAATCACGTTACAAAATAGTTTTGCTCGACGAGTATCAAGACACATCGCAATCCCAAGTCCGCATGCTTTCATCCCTATTTGGAGCGGGCCACCCGGTCATGGCGGTGGGAGACCCATGCCAAGCCATCTATACATGGCGTGGAGCATCTGCTGGCACCATCGGTTCTTTTGATTCAAGTTTTCCAAAAATATCAGGGCAAAAAGGGCCCAAACTATATTCACTGTCAACAACGTTTAGGAATGATCAAATAATTCTCAATGTTGCAAATGCTATTTCAGAGCAAGTACGCCAAATGATCCCTGTTGAAGTTGCTCCGCTTGTCGCTCGAGAAGGAGCGGGAGTTGGAAACTTGGCATGTGGAATCTTTGAATCAATAGAAGCAGAAGCTAACGCCATCGCCGAATATTTCATCCCGCTGTGGTTCAGCTCTGAGCGAGAAAGCGCACCAGAAAATCAACGTACATCTTTTGCAGTACTTGTTCGTAAGCGCTCTCAAATTGCAGAAATAGAAATAGCACTTCGAAAAGCAAAGATTCCTGTTGAAGTATTAGGAGTGGGCGGATTAATTCATGTTGCAGAAGCCGCCGACGTTATCTCTTTACTACGAGTCATTACAGACCCTGAGGCGGGTGCTTCGCTCATGCGGCACCTTGTTGGCCCAAGAATCAATTTAGGTGCAGCCGACATTTCTGCATTAGGTAGATATTGTCGGGCTCGCTCAGATCAATCGCACGAGAACTCCAAAGGCAAGATAGCAAAAATTGTTGCGGGCAATCCCATGCAAGAAGAAGCTGATGATCAATTCATGGGAAGCGTTATCGACGCCCTTGATGAAATAGAAAACGCAGATAAAAAAACTTTCTCACCTACCGGGTTTTCACGATTACTTAACTTTGCAGCCGATCTAAGACGCCTGCGCTCAAGAGCCAGTAATTCACTTGTTGACGTTATTTCAGAAATAGAAAACTACTTATTCCTCGATGTTGAAGTTGCTCTTCGTGATGGGGTACATAATGGCCGTCGCCACCTCGATCGCTTCCTCGACGAAGCCTCCAAGTTTTCCAGAGCCGGCGGCACAATTTCAGAATTTCTCACGTGGCTAGATGTGGCTGGTTCCGAAGAAGGTGGACTTAAATCAGGCACTCCAGAGGTAAGACGCGATGTTGTTCAAATTCTGACAATCCACACCGCAAAAGGTGCCGAATGGGATGTTGTTGCAGTGCCTGGTCTGGCAGATGGAACATTTCCAAGTTCAGGAAATAAGGAAAAAGACAATTGGCTCACCAATGAGAAGCACATTCCTTTTGCATTGCGTGGTGATGCATCGGAACTTCCAACTTTCTCGATAGATCATTGCGAATCAAATACTGAAATAAAGAAAGTTTTTGATGCCTTTTCTAAAGTGTGTGATGATTTAAAGAGCATTGAAGAAATTCGCTTGGGCTATGTTGCAGTCACTAGGGCTCGCACTCACCTTCTCTGTACTACTTCCTACTGGAGAGATGGCACAAAACCTGTGCAACCAAGTGAGTTGTATGAGCGAGTTGTTGAGATTGCACGTGCAGAAGGTGGAACCCTACTTTCAGATTTCACAGTAACAGATCCCGATGCGCAAAATCCGAAACTGGAGAATCCACTCACAGGTATCTGGCCACGCGATCCGCTGGGCGAGCGACGAGATGCATTTGATTCCGAAATTGCGCTCGTTCGTGCGAGTTCTCCGCATGGCTTAGGTCAAGAATCAGATCCAATAGTTGCATCGTGGGTTCGCGATGCCAACGCACTGATTGCCGAATTAGCGCGCAAGAAAGTTGCCGCACAGGTATTACTTCCCCCTCGGATGTCCGTATCGGCACTGGTTGCCTTACGCGAGAATCCGCAAGAATTAGCGTTAGCAATACGGCGTCCAATGCCTCGGCCGCAAGATGAGTACTCACGCAGAGGCACAATCTTTCACTTATGGGTTGAGAAATATTTTGGACAAGCAACTCTCTTTGATGATGACGATTTAGATTCATTAGATCAACTCGAACCCGACCAAACGTTGGAGGAGTTGAAAGAGAAATGGCTAGCTTCCACGTGGGCCACTCGCCAGCCATACGCGGTAGAAGTGCCTTTTGAAACCGTTATTGCAGGAGTTTTGGTCCGAGGTCGAATCGATGCGATTTACAAAGAAGGCGATCACTTCGAAGTTATAGATTGGAAAACGGGCTCCAAGAAATTGGGAGAATCATCTGCCATTCAATTAGCAATTTACCGTTTAGCATGGGCCAAATTGCAAGGCGTACATGTAGATCAGGTCAAAGCGGCATTTCATTACGTGCCGACGGCGATCACTGATGGTCCAGCTAATCTTCTCGATGAATCGGGGCTTATTACACTATTAGAGAAGTATTAATCTCAACTGTTATTGGTAAGTGATCACTGAGCCCACAGTGTTGAGCTTGGTGGTGAATAACATCTTCGCTAGCAACGGATTGAGAGAGAATGTAATCGAGTTGCGTTTTTGGTGACCAACTTGGAAACGTCTTCATTTTTGCAAGTGAATTCCAGAATGGAGTGCGCGCTGGCAATCCACCCAACATATTGAAATCTCCCAGGAGAATTATTTTAGATTTATCTTTTACAGGGAGACGTTTGATCCATCTCTTAATTTTTGATAGTTGAAAAGAGTTGACAATAGGAATAAATGAAAGATGCGTATTAACAATGAGCCAACCGTTTTCTAAAACGGCGGCGATGGCAGACCGCGGATGATCGCGGATATACGTTCTCTTCAATTTCCCATCAATGGGAAGAAAGAGTAATAGTCCAAATGGTGAGCCGCGAAGTTCAAGGCGGTGCCACGAGGTAACCGGAATTTTAGAAATCAAACCGATTCCGTAGCCAGCCGAACCGGTCACCGATGCGTTAGTAATCAACTTTTGATCTTCTGCTATTTTTTTGCTCCACGAGGATTCGGTTGCCCCAGTAAGTGATGGTGCAAACGCCCAATATTTAGCGCCAAGAAGGGAAGCGATATTCGCGACTTGATTTTCTTTATTAGACCGGTCTTGTAAGTAGTCCACTTCTTGGAGTGCCATAACATCGCTACCCAGGTCGGTGATTGCATTGGCTAAAACACCTGGTTCTGGGGGTAGGGACGAAGGGGGAATTGTCATTCCATGCAGGAAATTCCACGAGGTGATGCGCACCGCCCCATGCTAGTAGTGTCACCCATCATGAGCGCGCCAGAGTCACACACCGGTTATCTTCGCAACTTAGTTCTTGCTCGAAATGCAATTGATCGCGCGAGCGAACTGAGAACTGATTCTGCAAAGCTTGATGAGCTTTGGGAGAAGGCAAAGATTGTGATCGTCAGCGCTGAAAAATTGTCTGCCACAGATTCAGAATTAATCTATTTCTCCGCAAAAGAGATAACAGGCGATGGGGAACGTTATTTTTTGGGCATCGATCAAGAAACAGGGGAAAGTTATTTCGCGTTTCACGTCACATCACATAATGAAGAACAACTACGCACATTAAGACAAGTGGCCGCTGACCTTACCGATCGTGAAGCAGCGCTGGCTGTTCATGCGATTGCACTTTCCAATTGGCATACCTCACATCCACATTGCGCACGGTGTGGTGCGCCAACTCGCTCCGGCATAGGTGGCGCAGTTCGCATCTGCACAGTCGATGAAAGTGAACATTATCCAAGAACCGATCCTGCAGTAATTGTTCTCATCAAGGACTTGGATGATCGCATTCTGCTTGGTCATCAGCCCGTCTGGCCTGAAAATCGCTATTCAACTTTTGCGGGGTTTGTTGAGCCTGGTGAATCTTTTGAACAATGTGTTGTTCGAGAAGTTGCTGAAGAATCAGGTGTAAAGGTTCACACCGTTAAATACCTTGGATCGCAACCGTGGCCATTTCCAGCATCAATCATGGTTGCATTCGAAGCAATTACTTCAAAGCCATCGGATGCGAAACCTGATGGACAAGAAATTACAGACGTTAAATGGTTTTCACGCGAAGAGTTTCAGGCATCGGTACTTAATGGAACGTTAATTTTGCCTCCACGAATCAGCGTTGCCCGACGAATGGTTGAGTATTGGTTTGGGGGAGAAATCGAATCTGGCGAAAGCTGGAGGCCATGAGCGAAGCTCATGAAGTTCGTGCTGAAGAAATTCTCTCAGCACTTGATAACGAACAACGTGAAGTAGCTCTTGCTGTTCGTGGTCCTGTTTGTGTAATCGCAGGTGCTGGTACTGGAAAAACTCGTGCCATTACCCATCGAATCGCATATGCATCTGCAATCGGCGTGATGAACCCTCAAAAGGTTTTGGCTCTTACATTTACGGCTCGTGCCGCTGGTGAAATGCGAACACGCCTTCGTGCACTTGGATTTCCAACCGTGGCTGCTCGAACGATTCACTCAGCTGCCCTCAAGCAACTTCTCTATTTTTGGCCGGGAGTTTTTGGAGGCAGAACTCCTAACTTGCTCACGACAAAAACAGGATTTATTACTGAGGCAATCGATCGTGCTGGCCTTACTTCGAGCCTTGCAGTAACTTCGCGAGAATTACTGCGTGATATTGCATCAGAAATTGAGTGGGCAAAAGTTTCCATGATTGCGCCTTCAGATTACATTGAAGAGACTAAAGATCGTTCTGAACGCAATCGGATTAATCCAGGGCAGATAGCTCAAGTGTTCGATGCCTATCAAACACTCATGAGACAAGAGCACACGATTGATTATGAAGACGTTTTGTTGCTTACAACAGCCATGATGGAACAAGAGCGTGAAGTACGAGAGAGAGTTCACGACCAGTATCGATATTTCACAATTGATGAATATCAGGATATTTCACCGTTACAGCAACGTTTAATAAATTCTTGGCTTGGAAACCGAGAAGAGATTTGCGTTGTTGGGGATCCTGCTCAAACTATTTATTCATTTGCTGGAGCAACCCCCATTTTTCTTAATAATTTCACGAAGCGCTTTCCTGAAGCACAAGTTATTCGCCTCACCACTGGGTATCGATCGACCCCTGAGATTATCTTTACAGCAAATAGCATTCTGCGAAGTGGTGAAATGGGTCAAGAGATTGTTGCCCTTAACGCCCATGGCGATCGCCCTGTCGTTACAGAATATAAAGATGAAGCAAGTGAAGTTGCAGGAGTGATTTCTGAGATTAAGAAATTAACTGCACAAGGAACTCCAGCTTCGGATATTGCAGTGCTTGCCAGAACGAATTCGCAACTGAACTCATTAGCTAAAGCTTGCATAGCCCAAGGTATTGCTTATCAATTACGCGATAACGAGCGCTTCTTTGACAGAACTGATGTACGTGATTTCCTCAAAGGCGTACGCCAAGCCTCCGTCATCCCTGCCGAAGGCGTGTATTGGCTGGATGAATTACGCGCCTTATCGCAACCATTTATTACGAGTGCAATTACCGATGGCGTCACCGCACTCTTGCATTTAGCTCGCGAACTAGATGCAGACTCATCTTTTTCACCAAAATCGCTACGGTCTTATTTGCGAGAATTGGAAGATCGTGCAGAACAAAACAATCCACCTGTTATGCCTGTAACCACACTGGCAACCTTGCATGCAGCGAAAGGTCTTGAATGGGAGCAGGTATTTTTAGTTGGTGTTAATGAAGGCACTTTGCCAACTCATGATGCAGTTGCCGATGAGGAGCGAAGATTGTTCTATGTGGGCATTACGCGTGCGAAGCGTCGTTTAGCATTGAGCTATAGACAAAATCCAAGTCGATTCCTGCGTGAAGCTGGGTTACTGGTCAGTTAGGTTTATTGATTTGCAAAAGTGATGTCTGGTGCTTTACCCTTAACCACTGCACAATCACACGATGGTGCATAAACGAATGAGAAAGGTAGTGATGAAAATGCAGTTGTTTACGCATACTTCAGCTTCTTCACTTCCTGCTGCAACTTTTCATTCACATTCATATAAAGCCACAGCCAACCGTGCCTCAAAGCGCACTGCTTGGTATCCCGCATTTAGCGAGATGGCCTGTTGGAGCCCCATCGGTTAACACCGAAAAGGACCCCAAGGGCCACGAATCCACAAGGATTCGGGCCCTTTTTCTTTTCTCCGAATACAAAGAGTAAAAACAAAACTGGGAAACCAGTAGAAGGAAGGTGAGAACTATGAGCGTTCTCTTCAGCGAACTATTAATTCCTGGCTGGGCCGAGGATGGAAGCAAGACCGGATTAGGCGACGTTACTGGCGCATACGGTTCCGACATTGCTTTTAATTTGCCATGCCACACCGCTGATCCTGAGCTCTTCTTTTCGGAGAAAGCTAATGAAATTGATGTAGCCAAGTCACTCTGCGGTGCATGTCCAGTCCGTCAGCAATGTTTGGATGCTGCACTCTCTCGTCTAGAACCATGCGGTGTTTGGGGCGGGGAACTCTTCGAAGATGGAGTAGTAATTGCACGCAAGCGAACTGTGGGACGTCCTCGGTTAGCACCTGCTGCAAGCGACATCAAAGAAGTTTTACCTGCACTTGAAATCACATTGGTGAGCGATGAAAGCGAAGAAGAAAGCGACGCAGCTTAACGAGCGGGGGAGATTTCCGGGAACCACGAAAGTGCTTCATCTCGGAAATTTCCCTCTGCTTCAAGTTGGCAAAATATTCCAGTAGTTCCCAAGGTAACGCGATGAATCAAGACATATTCGGCAGGCAAGTTCAGTTGAAAACCAATTTTGGCCGTGGGATTTCGAGGATCGCCTACACGTGCACTTTGATCGCGTAGCCATTCTCTAGAGTATTTAAATGTATCGGTACGTAGTGGCTCCACTAATGGCACGAGATAGTCAAGAACTAATTGAGGATCTACATCAACTTCACTTAGCACGAATCCGTCTTTTTTGAATCCTTCATATAGAGCAATGGCATCGTCGTCGAGCGCGTGCTTAAGTAGATTTTTCATTGGTTCGGGGAAGCCATCAGGTAAGCGATTGCAAGCGCCAAAATCAAGAACTCCTAAGCGTCCATCGTCAAGTAATCGAAAATTTCCAGGATGTGGATCTGCATGAAGAAGCCCGGCTCGATCGGGTGAGGTGAAATGGAACCTTGCTAATTTCATACCTGCGTTGTTTCTTTGTTCTTGTGTACCACTGGAAATGATTTTCGATAGAGGTGTGCCATCCATCCACTCGCTGACTAATACACGATCGGAGACCATCACAACTTTTGGAATAGCAATATCTGGATCATTGTCATAAACCCGTGCATAAGTTTCTTGCGCTTGGGCTTCGTATCGATAGTCAACTTCTTCAATAATTCTGGCGCGCAATTCTTCAAGAAGTGGCTTCATATCAAGGCCGGGCATAAATAAGGCAAATATTTTGGCAAAGCGTTGTATTTGATTGAGGTCTGAAATAAGCGCTTCAGCAGCGCCGGGATATTGAATTTTTACTGCCACTGCCCTGCCATCTTTCCAAGTTGCGCGATGCACTTGGCCAATGGAGGCAGACGCAGTGGGGTTGTCATCAAAGAATGCAAAATGATCTCGCCAGTCTTCACCTAATTCTTTTGCTAAAACTTTGTGCACTACGCGCACCGGAAGCGGTGGCGCAGACTCTTGTAACTTCACAAGAGTTTCGCGATAGGGCTTGGCAATTTCTTCAGGTAAGGCCGCTTCGAAAACAGAGAGGGCTTGCCCAAACTTCATTGCCCCGCCTTTAAGTTCTCCCAAAACTTTAAAAACTTGCTCGGCAGTTTTCTCTTGAATTTCAGCAAAGATCATATTTCCTGATTGCCCAACTAATTGGCGGCCAAAGCCAAGTGCACTTCGTCCTGCAAGTCCTATGGGGATAGAAACCATTTTCGCGGTACGCGCAGTACTACCGCGTGGAATGTCATTGCTTGCAATAGGGGGCTTTGAAGACATGGGGTAATTCTGAGGCAATCATGTCGATATCGCTCAGTGAAAATGGATTACCAATTGCAACCGCACGCGGGATGCTGCGCAAAGTTCCTGTGTTCTGTATTACAAGGTGAGTGATATTTGATGTGCGCCATAGATCCAATGAGCGTTGATTCACCACTATCAATAAATCGAAGCAGTTCAAGCGCCACTGTGCCTGCAACGCTATGGGCGACAGCAACAGGGGTTTCAAGAGATTGTGCAAATGCCCTTTGCCATTCAATTTCTTTCCAGATTTCATTCTCCTCTTCGCGCGTAATTCGCACACATCTCAGGCACGGGCCACTACCGGGAATTACAAGAGGGCCGATATTTATGGAAGCACCGTCTGGGTCTTCAATGATTAAATGCGGAATTCCTTGGCTCATCCAATCTTGAATTTGATCGGCAGGGATTTTTCCTAAAACGACGCGCAGTGATCGAGTAGGGAACAAATCATCACTCTTTTTTATTTTTTGAGGAAGCGGGAAAAGCGAGAGTTCTCTAGAAAGTTCTTCTGTTCGCCTAGTGAGTGATAAGCCGATGTCGCTAGCTCGAAAATAGCCAGCGCAAATATCTTGAGTTTGAATCGTTTCTTGGCTTGAAAGCAAACTCGTATTCGAAACACCGCTCGCAAGCATGATTCCAAAAAGAAGAGAGGCGATTCGATTTTCGCCAATAATTTGTAGGTCAATGTCACGGCGTGAACCGATGTTAAATACTCCGCCATCTCGAACATCGGCTAACCACGTGGTAAATGCAAGTTCAGGAATTAATTTACTTTGAATCTGTTGGTGAGCACCATCTAGAGCCAACTCTCTCTGTTGAGTAGATTCACTCTTTAGATGTGAATTGAAACGAGAATATATTTCTAACTTACTCAACTGGGTATCTATAAGGTGTGCTTCATCTAATCGTGTAATTACTTCTCCAACGTTTTCGAGAGGGATGTTGAGATTTGCACTAATTTCATTTTCCGAGAGTGAACCATTTAGTTGACCGACGATTTCTCGCGCGCAAGGCGAGCGCAACTCGATTCCAAAATCAGCACTTCCTACGAAAATAGAATTGCCTTTAGATAAGACTCTGACTCCAACTTTGAGTCGAGGTTTGATAGGGGCTGATACATGAGTACGTTCTATTGTTTTTGTCATGAACGAAGAGTTACTTCTGGCTAGCGATTGCAGGTTTTAAACCCACAGTGGCGCCAGGATTGAGTTAATTACTTAACCCTGTGTGATTGTCGCCTAACCCAGTTGCTAGTTCAGAATGAATGAATCGTTGGCATGAGTGAATTTTTTGCAAAAAGGGCAAAGAAAAACTGACGCCCTCGTAGATGAGGACGTCAGTTGTAATTCTTAGGTCGGGTTTACTGGGCCTTACCAAGAATTCGATTGAGCTTGGTATTACAGACCGAGCAGATGCCCTGCGCCATGCGACGACCAGATTCTGAGACCTTTACGGTTCCCTCGAAATCACGCTTGGCTTTGCACTTAACGCAGTAAGCGTCACCCTTATATGTCTCCGTCATTTTCTCCTCCAATCGACGCCAGCGTTTTCAGGGAGAGCTTCCCTCAAATGCGCGAGCGTGCAAACGCCACGATACCCTTGCTTACGCTCAAAATGGCTCTATTGCCAGGGTAAGTGCAAAACTTTTTGAGCGTGTCTTGCCCGTTATTGAGCGTAAAGGCAGAGAGCCCAGCCTTTAAGGCCTCTCTGGGGGTATAAGAGCGTCTTCAGCTGCCTCATACCCGTCAAGATAAGCCTGAGCCCGTGCATGATCCGGGTATCGGTCGACGAGTGAGGTGAATTCCTGACCATGATCTCCGTACCGCAAGTGGATCGCCTCGTGAAAGAGTACGAAGTCCAAAACGTAGGCCGGGGCCTTGGATAGCCGGTCGGTGATGCGAATTGTTCCATCCACGCTCGTACATGAACCCCATCTTTGGGCCATATGCGCTCGCCAGAGAACACTTGTTGGTCGCTCAGTGATTTCAGGGGCGAATTGAGTCAGGAGTGAGTCCACTCGTGAGGCGAGGGCTGATTCATCGAAAGTACGGGCATTTTCCTGAGCATGAATCTTGGCAACCATTTCAGGGACGATTTCGCGCTCATCAGCTTTACTTAATCGCGCAGGAATTGAGACAACTATGCGTCCGCCTTGTCTGTAGGCAGCAATATTTCTTTTTCGTCGCTTGGATCGAATGACAATGATGTCGTCGTTATCTAAACCAGGCAATTGTTGGGCAATTCCGACGCCGCTTTCGTCAAGAGTTCTCTCAACTCTGACTTCAGTGTTTGAGGTATGGCGTATCTCATCCGGCTCGTTCACACAATAAAAATAGCGTAAATAGTTGCTCCGATAGTGCGACATCTAGTTGATTCTGAGCGATTCATAACATAAGTTTCGCATACGAAGTCCTCGGATAACCGTTCTCTATCTGCAAGGGGAAGGCAGATAAAGAATGTGCGCCCGAGGACTTCGCTTTTTATCCTCGTGAGCAGATGGTGAGGTCCCCAAAGTGCGGGGAGTTGCCGTAATTAATTGACTCTAGTGACCCAGTGTTGAGAGGTCATCAGGAATTTCGACACTTCTCAGGTAACCCGCAGGGTCTGTCAGTTCTGCTTGAGTCGGAAGAATTCCACTCCATACATGATCGCGAGTGTGCACATCTTTCAAGATTCGAATCTCTGTCCAGAATGCGCTCGCTTCTCGAGACATGCGTGGCGAAACTTCTAATCCAAAAAGCGAGGCAAAGAGTTGTTGCGTTGGAGAAGAAGTTGCTCGACGACGACGCAAAGTTTCTCTTAAGGAATTAAGTGACGGCAAGCGATCTCCTGCGGCCAAAGTGACAACATCATCAGCCCATCCATCAATAAGGGCTAATGCAATTTCTAATTTTGCAAGTGCATCTTTTTGTTCAGTACTTTCGTCAGGTGTAAAGAGACCCTGATTGAGTGCAATTGTGAAACTCTCAGGATTGTTGGGATCAATGGCACCAGATTCAAATGCTTCTTGCGCTTGGTTTTGTATTTGCTGAACGTCAATGCGAACGCCATTGCCGTATTCGCCTATAGCGCCGCGCAAATAATCGATAAGCCATGGATTGTTATCAAACAGCCGTGCTAGAGCCCCTTCGCGAAGGGCGTGAAATATGCGTATTTGGGATGGATCAACTCCGATATCTGCACCCCACTCCTCAATATTTTGAGGTATCAATCCAGGTCGTGATGGCTCTACCAATGGCAAACCAACATCATGTAGACCAGTAACTCCATGTGCGAGTGCGCCAATGCTTTGCCCCAATTGCGTGGCAAGTAAGGTGCCAATGAAGGTTCGCAACATGCCGGCAATTGCTGCTATCGGTGGCGCACCCTCAGGTAGCTCTTGTTGATCAACTACCGAACTCATGGCTTTGGCTAACCCAGATGCAAGTGGCTCAACGGTGAGTTGCCATCCGGCAATAGTGGCATCCACCCAATCGGCGCGGGTGTATATATTTTTGTTATCTGTTGAATGTGACAGATTTGCTGGGAACAGGGTCGCTTCGTTGAGCCACGTGTTAGCAATGTCCATCGCTTCTTGAATGTCATTAATATCTTTCGTAACAATTGGATGGAAACCATGAGCGGTCACAAACTTTTTTGCGATCTCGCGAGCAACGTTCTCAGGAAGGGTTAACTCAGAAGCGCCAGTGTTGAATTGGTTTAAAAATCCTGCTGGAGTAATTCCTAATTGGGCGAAAGCTGCCTCAATATTTTTCTTCATTTCCTCAGGATCTTCCGAGCCACTCATTGGAGAAAACCCAAATGGCGCCATTTCGATACCCCCTCGACACGAACTCTACCTGTTGAATCTATAACAATTCAGATGATGGGTTTCTTCCCGAGGGGCTACTCTGAGGGCATGTCCAATGCATTCGCGGCTTTAATTTGGTGGGTAGTTCCTCTTACTGCAGTAATCGGTGCTCTTGGATACGTTATTTGGGTAACAAAAATCCAAGCAAAATTTGAGAATGAAACCACTCGCTCTATGGGGCAATTCCAGCGTTTCCAAAGCACATTCAGAGATCGCGCAGAATTAGATGCTAAAGCCGCTATTGAAAAAGAAAAGACAGAACCAAGCGCGTAAGTAGCTTGTAACTTGCCCATGCGCTTTTCCGCACTTCCTAGAACTGGCTTAGCGCTAGTTACCTTCTTTCTTCTTGCTGCTTTCTTTGCGCCATTGCCATTTGCAGTAATCAAACCTGGTGAAGGTACCGATGTACTTAAGAAAGTAATCAGCATAAAAGGGGCCGAAGTCTTCCCAACTACAGGAAAACTTCTTGTCATGTCAGTTTTGGTAAGTAGCCCTGGTTCGCCTGTGTTTTCCGGCGATGTGATTAGTTCCTGGGTAGCGGGAGAATCGATTGTTGTACCTCGGGAATATATCTACCCTCGCCATGTCAACGCATCAACATTGAGAGCACAAAGTTCATCCGATATGAAAATTTCACAAGCATCTGCAACTGCTTCGGCTTTTGATTATCTAGGGATTAGTGCGGGGCAAGCACCAAAGGTTTCAATTGAACTTAAAGACACAGGTGGGCCAAGTGGAGGATTAGTTTTCGCATTGGGCGTAGTTGAAAAACTTACTCGAGAAGATTTACTTAAAGGAAGAATTGTTGCTGGCACCGGCACTATTGATGGCCATGGAAATGTTGGAGCAATAGGTGGAATTAATGAGAAAATTACTGCGGCTCAAAGGTCCGGTGCGGCAATATTTTTTGCCCCGATAGACAATTGCGATGAGATATTTAACACCCCCGAAGAATTGAAGATCTATGGGGTTTCGACGCTCAAACAGGCTGTGTTGGTACTGCAAAATGGCAAAGCCCCGTTCTCGCATTGCGCTTGGCACGTTAATCAGTAATCTTGCTCCATGAGTTTTAATCGTCAGCCAAAAATGCCTAACCCTCGTAGCCCACTCCTCATCACAATTGTTGTTGTTGCCATTGCCCTCATGGGGCTCGTGTCACTCAGCGGCTTTTATGCGGACTGGCTCTGGTTCAACTCTGTAGATTTCACCAGCGTTTGGAAAACAATACTTTCAACGAAAGCAGAACTCTTCGTCGCATATGGCTTCTTCACTTCAGCAATCATTTTACTCAACGTCATTATTGCTTTTAAGCGACGCCCGCTTTATGTACCAATGAACATCGAAGCTGATAATTTAGAGCGTTACCGTGCACAAGTTGAGCCAATCCGTAAGTTCGTGATTGCAGGACTTACATTGGTCCTCTTTTATTTCTCAGGCTCTGCAGGTTCGCAACTATGGAGTTCATGGTTGATGTTCCGCAACTCAACTCCATTCGGCGTAAAAGATCCTCAATTCGGAATGGATATTTCATTTTTTGCATTTAAGTTGCCTTTTTACCAGTCATTGCTTGAGTGGGCAATTTCTACCCTAATTATTTCCCTTATAGCTTCAATTATTGTCCACTACCTATACGGTGGAATCCGTTTGCAAGTTCGAGAAGACCGCACGACCGTTTCAGCGCGAGTGCAACTTTCAGTGCTTCTTGGTGTGATTGTTTTGCTCAAGGCAGCTGCGTATTGGTTTGATCGATATCACTTAGCTTTGAATGAAGGAAAACTGATCACAGGTCTTACATACACAGATGTCAATGCAGTGTTGCCTGCCAAAGCAATTCTCGCCGGCATTGCCGTGATCTGTTCGCTTCTATTTTTTGCCAATATCATTCGCCGTTCTTGGGTTTTACCATCAGCGGGAGTTGCTCTTCTCGTTATCTCATCTGTATTGATTGCTGGCGTTTATCCAGGGGTAATTCAGCAGTTCCAAGTCAAGCCAAGTGAATCCTCAAAAGAGGCACCGTTTATCCAAAAGAACATAGATGCAACGCGCGCTGCATATGACTTAACTGGAGTAAAGGTCACTGATTATCAGGCGACAATTTCAACTTCGGCAGGACAACTTTCTAAAGACGCTCCTACAATTTCCAATATCCGCTTGATGGACCCCAATGTTATTTCTTCAACTTTCCGTCAGCTTCAACAGATCAAGCCTTACTACACTTTCCCGGCATCACTTGATATAGATCGCTATAAAGTAAACGGTGTTGAAAGAGACGCTGTTGTTGCGGTACGAGAGTTAAATATTGCTGGAAATCCAAGTCGTAACTGGATCAATGACCACCTTGTTTATACCCATGGATTTGGATTTGTTGCAGCTTTAGGAAATGCACGAGATGCAGATGGAAAGCCATCCTTCATCGTTGGCGACCTGCCACCAACTAAAGGTCTTGGCACCTTTGAACCGCGTGTGTACTTCGGTGAAAATGTTCCCGACTATTCGATCATTGGTGGAAAGACGGCAAATGCACCGGTTGAATTCGATTATCCAGATGATGCATCCGCAAACGGTCAAAAGAATGTTACCTACACCGGCAAGGGTGGAGTTCCAATGGGCTCACTCTTCAACCGCTTAGTGTTTGCAATTAAATACCAAGAACAACGCATTGTCCTATCAAGCTTGATCAATGCTAATTCTAAGATTTTGTTTGAGAGAAACCCACGAGAGCGAGTTGCAAAAGTTGCGCCGTGGTTAACTCTTGACGGCGATCCATATCCAGCACTTGTTGATGGAAAAATTACCTGGATCATCGACGGATACACCACAAGTGCGGGGTATCCATACTCGAAGAAGACAACCCTTTCTAGCGCGACATCTGATGCGCTTACCAATAATTCAGCGTCAATAACTGCGCAATCAAATGCCTCCATTAACTACATTCGTAACTCTGTAAAAGCCACAGTGGACGCGTACGACGGCACAGTTACTTTGTATCAATGGGATACGAAAGACCCTGTTCTAGCAACCTGGGCAAAAGCTTTCCCTAAAACCATTAAGGCAAAGAAGGATATTTCGGCATCTTTGCTTGAACATATCCGCTATCCAGAAGATCTTTTCCGTGTACAACGAGAGATTTTAAGTGCCTACCATGTTAAAACTGCAAGCGCTTTCTACGGTGGGCAAGATTTCTGGCGCGTACCTCGCGATCCTTCGACGTTCGGTGCAAACGCTGCTGCGCAACCACCGTACTACTTATCACTACAACTGCCAGGTGCTAATAAGTCATCATTTTCATTAACAACGCCATTTGTTCCGCGCGGTGGCCGTGAAAACTTATCTGCATTTGCGGTCGTCAATTCTGATCCAGGGCCCGATTACGGCAAAATTACAGTCTTACAACTACCACGCAGTACAAATATTGCTGGACCTTCACAGGTTGCATCAAACTTTGAGGCTAAGCCAGAAGTAGCAAATTCACTTTCCTTGTTACGTCAAGGCGGGTCAGATGTAGTTCTCGGAAATCTTTTGACGCTACCAGTTGGTGGTGGACTACTTTATGTACAACCAGTTTATGTACGAGCAACTGCAAATGCTGCATCGTATCCATTACTTCAAAAAGTTCTCGTTTCATTCGGTGATCAAATCGGCTATGACGACAACTTAAAGGGTGCACTAGACCAAGTTTTTGGTGGTAATTCTGGAACAACTGCTGCGGGTGGAGTTTCAACTTCAACTGCAACAACCGGAACTAAGTCTGCTGATTTGGCTTCTGCACTTCAAAGCGCAAAGCAAGCGCTTCTTGATGGACAAGCTGCACTTGCAAAAGGTGATTTCACTGCGTACGGTCGTGCGCAAGATCGCTTGAAGTCAGCCATTACCGCTGCAATTGCAGCCCAAGCACGTAAGTAAATTCTTACGATTTGGTAGATGCTTGATTGGCACCTACTATTGCGCTTACCGACGCGGGGTGGAGCAGCTCGGTAGCTCGCTGGGCTCATAACCCAGAGGTCGTAGGTTCAAATCCTGCCCCCGCTACTACGTACTGAAAGCGATACGTTACTTAATTCGTAACGAATTCGTGACGACAAATAAGCTAGAAAGTGCCATCGCTCCAGCTGCATACATTGGGCTGAGTAATCCCAGCGCAGCAATTGGCAAACCAACGACGTTGTAAGCAAATGCCCACGCTAGATTTCCGCGGATGACGCGAAGAGTTTTGCTAGACAGTGAAAGCGCGTCAATTACTCCATGAAGGTTTGGTTTCATGAGAGTTAAATCAGCCGTGGCAATGGCAGTGTCTGTACCAGTTCCCATCGCAATACTGAGGTCAGCAGTTGCAAGACCCGCTGCATCATTAATTCCATCCCCAACCATTAATACTTTATGTCCCTGGCCTTGAAGTAATTTGACGTGATTGACTTTGTCTTGAGGAAGCGCACCTGCAACAACGTGATCCGGTGCGATTCCAACTTGGTTTGCAACTGCAAGACAAACCTCGACACCGTCACCAGAAACCAACCAAGGATCGATACCGCGTTCCTTAAACTCACGAATTGTTTGTTGAGCGTCTGATTTGATGCGATCGCCGACAGCAAATACGGCAATTGCAACGCCATCCCAAGCGAGAACTGCAACTGTGTGACCGCTATTCTGCGAATTTGAAATGGCTTCTGCAATACGTGGATGAAATGGTGTGCTGCTGTGTGCAACGGCCATCGGAGAACCCACTAAGACAACAGGTGAAATAATTCCTAAGTTCACGCGTCCTGCTGCGCCCGCTCCGGGTGTGACAGAAAATTCAGTAACTGTCGTTGGCTTAATCCCTTGGCTACTAATGTAACTTGCAACCGCGCTTGCAACTGGGTGGTCAGTTTGGGATTCAATTGATAAAGCGGACGAAAGAACTATGGGGTCGCGCAATAGATCTGAATATTTCGAACCAAGGGGCGCACCTGCTTCGACTACAACAATGCAGTCTTGAAGTGACATTGTTCCGTCAGTAAGAGTCCCCGTCTTATCTAGAACTACTGCGTCAACTTTTCCAGCAAGTTCTAGAACTCGAGGTTGGCGAATAACAATGCCACGTTGGGCTCCTCGGCCGGAAGCAACTAGCAGCGCTACAGGAGTTGCTAATCCCAACGCACATGGACATGCAATAACTAGGACAGTAATTGCAGAAGAAATTGACTGCGTTAAAGAATGGTCGGTATATCTCCATGCGAAGAAAGTTCCTATTGCTAATAATGTAACAATTGGTACAAAAACCGAGGCAATGCGATCTGCCAATCGCTGAATTGGTGCTTTTGTTCCTTGAGCGCTCACTACCATTGCAGTGATGCGCGCTAATTCCGTATCTGAACCAATGCGAGTAGCTCGAATAACTAATCGGCCATTTCGATTGAGTGATGACCCAATTACTAGGGAGCCGACGGTAACGTCAATTGGCATTGATTCACCGGTAAGCATGGAATTATCTACAGCGCTGACTCCAGAGATTACAACTCCATCGGTTGCAATTCGTTCGCCAGGCTTGGCAATGAATTCGTCGCCAACCTCTAAATGCGAGATGGGAATTAGCACCGTTTCTCCATTGCGGAGCACAGAAACTTCTTTAGCACCGAGCGCCAATAGAGTTGATAGCGCGCTACTTGCCCGCTTCTTTGCACGAGATTCTAGGAAGCGCCCTGCGATAACAAAAGTTATAACTGCCGCTGAAACTTCAGCGTACACATCTCCATTGCCCGTACTGTTTGCATAAATTGACCATCCAAATGCGCTCAAAGATCCCAAGGTTATGAGTGTGTCCATAGTTGGGTGAGCAATGTTGCGTACCGCTGCTCGATGAATTGGCAGTGCGATAATGAGCACTACTGGCGCACTTAGCCCTATTACTAACCAAGAACTTGCAGAATATAAAGGGTGTGCAAGGTTGAGATTATCAAGCTGATTCAAGATCCAAACATCGATGGAATGATGCCAGTTCATTTTCATAGATATCGCAAGTACGGGTGCGGTAAAAATTGCTGAGAAAAATAGCGCCCATGCTGATTTCTTGCTGTGTAAAGCCACTTGGCTACTGTCTGACATTTCCCGAGCTGAATATCCTGCCGACTTAACTGCAGCAATTAGATCTTTAGAGTTCATCTCTGCTGGGGCCAACACGTGGGCTGTTTCAGTAGCAAAATTTACTGTTGCGCTGACGCCAGGAATCGCATTCAAAGTTCTTTCTATAGCGGAAACACATGCCGAACATGTCATTCCTTCAATGCTCAATGTAAGTGGCTCAAGAGCGCTCGACTTATTTTCCATTGAGATGGCTCACAACTTTCTCGTGAAGCAACCCATTAGTTGAAAGTCCACTTCGGTGATGCGGACCAGGTTCACCAGTAATTGCACCAAAAGTTCCACCGGCTTCGCGAACAATAATGTCTAGGGCGGCCATATCCCATAATGCTAATGATGGTTCTGCTGCAATATCTACTGCGCCTTCAGCAACAAGCATGTGTGACCAAAAATCCCCTAAACCTCTAGAGCGCCAACATGAATCAACTAGTGATGTGAATAAGTCGCGTCTTTCGTTCCAGCCGACAAAATCAGAATACGCAATGGACGCATCCTTAATTTCGGAAACTTTTGATACATGTATCTTTCTTTCTTCGCCACCATTAAAGGTAACGAATGAGCCAAGTCCTTTACCTGCAAACCAACGACGCGAGAGAGCAGGTGCACTGGCTACTCCAACTACGACTTCGCCATTTTCAACTAAGGCAATAAGACTGGCCCAGGTTGGGACACCCCTCATAAAATTCTTAGTTCCATCAATTGGATCAACAACCCAATATCGATTTTTATCTTGCTTGTCATCACCAAATTCTTCGCCGACCAACCCATCTGCTGGTCTCTTTTCTGAAAGCATTTTTCTAATTACGGTTTCAGCTTCGCGATCAGCATCTGTTACGGGAGTGTTATCTGGCTTTGTTGTGACAACTAGATCTTGTGCCTGATAACGGGCAGTTGTAATCAGATCAGCCGCATCTGCTAGCGCTAGAGCTAGAGCTAAATCTTGCGAATATTTATTGGTTTCCATATGTTTCCAAGCCTAGTCCAGCTTGATATCTAGCAAACTGCGAAGGCTTTGAATTCGAGCTTCGCGTTGAGGATTTATCACTCCGTTGGGGGCAGACCACTGCTCTAATGCACAAGACTTTTCGTTATGTGAACAGTTTGGCATGCATTGGGCAATTACTTCTTTCAGGTCACCAAAAGAGGCAATTATGCGATTCGGATCAATGTGGGCAAGCCCAAATGCACGAATGCCTGGTGTATCAATAATCCAGCCATCGCTAAGTTTGAGATGAGGGGAAAGCGGAAGAGCAATTGCGCTCGATGACGTGTGACGACCACGCCCCGTCACTTCGTTAACTTCTCCAATGACTCGTTGCGCATGCGGAAGCAGTGCATTAATTAGTGTGGATTTACCAACTCCTGAATGTCCAACGAGAACTGAAATCTTTCCAGCTAGAAGTGAATGCAATTGAGTGAGAGACGCACCTTTTTTTGTGGTCATTACGTGGATGTCTAAATTCTTGTATTCATCGAGAAATGTAGGTACATCATGTATGTCGGTCTTTGTCACCAAGATAATGGGCTTTATTCCTTCGCTGAATGCGCTGACTAAGAAGCGATCGACGAGGCCCCTTCGTGGTTCGGGGTTTGTGGTAGCAATTACAATTACCAGTTGATCTATGTTGGCAACAATTACTCTCTCAACTTTTGCATCATCATCTACAGTTCTCGTTAAAGAATTCTTGCGCTCTTGAACTGAAACTATTCGAGCTAAAGTGCCAGCTGTCCCAGAAGAGTCGCCAACTATTGAAACGTTGTCACCAACAACTACAGATTTTGGCCCAAGTTCACGTGCTCTCATTGCCGTGACGATTACGCCTTCTTCGGTTATGCATGTAGTTCGTCCACGATCAACAGTTGTCACCAGAGCGCTTATCGCATTGGCATGAACTGGGCGATCTTTACTGCGAGGACGTGTACTTCTGGGTGGGCGGACTCTTACATCGGATTCATCAAATTGGCGCGCCATCATCACAACTTATTTTCCAACCAATGAAGTCCATAGTGCATCAAAATCGGGCAGAGTCTTGGCCGTTGTTGCAATATTTTCGATTCGAATGTTCGGAGTGACAAGACCAAGGACAGCGCCTGTTGTTGCAAGGCGGTGATCGTCATAAGTCTTGAAATCCCCACCGTGTAATGGCGCAGGAGTGATATGTAGGGCGTCGACTTCTTGTGTGACGTTGCCACCAAGGGCGTTAATTTCGCGAGTGAGGGCATCAAGTCGGTCGGTCTCATGCAAACGCAAATGTGCGATTCCGCGCAAGTGGGAAGGTGAATCAGCCAGTGCACAAAGCGCAGCGATTGCCGGCGTTAACTCGCCAACATCGTGGAGGTCGATATCTATTCCGTGAATCTTTCCAGATGCGCGCAGAGTTAAACCGAGTTCATTTAAAGTAATTTCTGCACCCATTTGCGTAAGGATTGTTTTAAGTTGGTCACCCGGCTGCGTTGTTGCAGATGGCCAATCTGAAATAGTGATGCTTCCTCCACAAACCATTGCAATGGATAAGAATGGCGCAGCATTTGAAAGATCAGGTTCAATCACCATCGATTTTCCCTGCAATGCTGAGGGAAATACCTTCCATATATTGTTTTTACGATCAACTTCCACTTCTGCCCCGAAATCTCTGAGCATCGCAACCGTCATTTCAATATGTGGCATGGAGGGCAAAGCGCCACCGATATGTCGAGCGGTTATTCCTTGACTAGTTTTAGGGGCAATTAATAACAGAGCGGAGAGGAACTGACTTGATGCCGATGCATCGATATCAATCTCTCCACCACTTATTGTTCCTTTTCCGTGAACGACTAAAGGCAGTGCAAATTTATTCTTATGATCAATGTGAACACCTAGTTCCTCAAGTGCACGAATGACAGGCGCTAATGGACGCTCGTGAGAACGGGCGTCACCGTCGAATGAAACATCCCCGTTTACAAGTCCGGCAACAGGAGGGAGGAAACGCATCACGGTTCCTGCATTTCCAACATCCACATGAGCAGGGCCAAGTAGTGGGCTGGGATTAATTCTCCACTCGGTGTTTGCAGAGACTTTCTCTTCAACTATCTGTGCACCCATTGCGATGAGTCCACTTTTCATCAAGGTTGTGTCGCGAGAAACCAACGGACGAATGAGCGTTGAAGGAGTTGTTGCAAGTGAGCCAAGAACTAGTGCGCGGTTTGTAACCGATTTCGAACCAGGGATTACGACGGTTGCGTCAATTGGCGATTGTCCGCGTACAGGCGCATCCCAAAGTTGCATCTGATCGGAGGACATACCTGACATGGTCTCAGCCTACCGTCGCTCCCGTACTGCATGGCGCTCAAAATACTTCTAGGCTGTTATCCATGTGTGGAAGATTTGCTCAATCAAAGTCAATGGCCGAATTGGTAGAAGAGTTCGGCATTACTGGGACAACCCCGAATTCTCCGCTTCCCGCAAATTGGAATATTGCGCCGACACTTGAAATCTATATGGTGCTGCAAACTCAAGGCAATGAAATGGCGTTAACAACTGCTTCATGGGGACTCATTGGTCACTGGCATAAAGATGATGTAACTGCTCGAGCTTCCCAGTCACATGCAATTAATGCCCGAAGAGAATCCATTTTCGAGAAACCTACTTTCCGAGATTCATTTCGGAAAACGAGATGCTTAATTCCAGCAGATGGTTATTACGAATGGGCAACAGCTGATGGTCCCTACAAACCAAAACAACCATTTTATATTTCACGAACTGATAGGAGGTCACTTGCATTTGCTGGAATTTGGAGTCAATGGAAATCACCGACTGGGAAAAATATTTACAGCGCAGCAATCATCACGCGAGAGGCGGAGGGATCTTTAGAATCGATCCACCATCGGATGCCCGTGCTCATGCCACGAGATCGGTGGTCGCAATGGCTAGATCCAAACGAGCGAGATATCTCAACCCTTATTTCTCTCATGGAATTCTCAAATCCTGATGCCGGTTTGACTAGCCATCCAGTCTCTGAAGAAGTAAATAAAGTTGTAAACAACGGTGTGGCAGTTACCGAAGCAATCGCGCTCGGCGAGCAAGAAACCCTCTTCTAGGGGTAGCCTTAAGAGCGATGACAACCACGGACCTAGTTCATGAGAGTACGCAGGAACGTACTGCGCGTTTTGAGCGCGATGCCTTAGCGTTCACGGATCAGCTTTATTCGGCTGCCATGCGTTACACAAAGAATCCGCATGACGCTAAGGATTTAGTTCAAGACACATATCTCAAGGCATTTGCATCGTTTCACCAATTTGAACCTGGAACAAATCTCAAAGCCTGGCTCTATCGAGTTCTTACAACGACCTTTATTAATTCTTATCGTAAAGCGCAACGTCAACCACTGCTTGCAAATAATGAAGTTGAAGATTGGCAATTGGCCGAGTCGGCATCACACACGAGTGATCAAGGAAAATCTGCCGAAGTTGAAGCGCTCGAGAATCTGCCCGATAGCGATGTGAAGAAAGCACTCCAAGAAATTCCAGAAGAATTTCGAATTGCCGTGTATTTAGCGGACGTGGAGGGCTTCTCTTACAAGGAAATTGCCGAAATTGTTGGCGTTCCCACCGGAACGATTATGTCTAGGTTGCATCGCGGACGTAAGGCGCTTCGCATTTTATTAACGGATTACGCGAAAGAGCGCGGATATGGCAAGGGGGACAACTCATGAGCCCTGCCCAAACATCACCAATAAATTGCATTGAAGTACTCAATGCAGTCATCTTATTGATAGACGGTGAGATTGAGGAAACTTCCCAAGTCCAAGCAATTGAAAATCACATTCAAGTTTGCTTGCCGTGTCGATCTGAAATTAGTCACGAGAAGCGCATGCATCAGATGCTTCACGAAATGTTGACGAGATCATGTTGCGAGAAGGCACCTCAAGAGCTCCACGATGAACTTGCGCGCAAACTTTCGGCACAAAGTAGTGGGATGTCAGAAGTCATTACCGAGATCAAGATGACAGAGATCTCAATTCAAATTGATGAGTTTGGTCAAATTGAACACCGTGAGATAACAATTGAGAGTACACAGGAATATCGCCTTCCTAGGGAAGATTAACGATGGAGCGTGAGAACGAACTAGTCGGCGCGGTGGGCTTTTCCGTCATGACTATTCGGCCAGGTGATACAACTTTGGCAATTGGAATTGGTGATTTACCTATTGTTGCAACTTCATATTTTGTAAATCTTATTGAGAGCGCTGCACTGACGGCGATAAGTGAATTTCTTGAAGCGGGAGAAACCACTCGATTGCTTAGAGTCGAGTTAGATGCCATTGATGCCGTGGGAATTGGTGCCGAGATTCGCGCGACGGCAAAATGTTCTGCACTAAACGGCCGTGAACTTACATTTGAATGTGATATTTATGAAGGAGAGCGCCACATTGTCCACGCAATAATGAAAAGAGCGGCAGTGGAGCGAGTTTCTTTCCTCGCTCGCACCGCCGCACAGAGTTTTAGTTCTTTAAAGCCCTTGAATTAATTGTTCAGCTGGAACTTATTTCTTTGTAGCCCAAAAAATTTCAGCGATTTCATCAATCTTCACTAGAAGTTTTTCAGCAACTGCCACGTCATTTGTTCCTTTTGTTCCTGCTGCGCCAGCGAGTTTGGTTGCTTCATTAAATAGTCCGTGAAGCTG
Source organism: uncultured Actinomycetes bacterium (assembly GCA_903834705.1). Classification (GTDB taxonomy): domain Bacteria; phylum Actinomycetota; class Actinomycetes; order Nanopelagicales; family Nanopelagicaceae; genus QYPT01. Next base: position 28,429 of record CAILKF010000015.1, on the reverse strand, counting down.
TGGGTGCGCTTCGAAGTGATTTGGCTTGAAGTAGTCAGTCCAGAGAACCCAAAGGTGTTCTTTGACCATATTGGAACGCTCTTCTTTAATTGCGACAGCACGCGCTTTGAAATCAGGATCGGAGCTTGCCTGATACTTCTCCATGCATGCTTTTACAGATTGAGCTTCAATTTTGGCTTGAGCTGGATCGTAAACACCACATGGCAAATCACAGTGGGCGTGAACGGTAATTTTTGGGGTAAACATATTCTCTCCTCGATGGCTAGATGCAAGATCACTTGTTAGATGTGAGACTACCGCTCGTGAGCAAATTTGGCAGGTTGGGTCGGGTGGTCGTTGCTGGCCCTTCTATGGAGCCAACCTTTAGGAACGGGGATTGGTTGCTCGTAGCCTGGGGTAAACAAGGTCGTATTTTCGACTCTGTGGTCATTGAACGCGAAGATCAACCTGGAGTTTTCCTGATTAAGAGGTTAATCCGGAATGACGAGGGAAAGTATTGGGTTGAGGGAGATAACAAAGCTCACAGTAATGATTCACGCAAGTGGGGAAGTATTAACGAGAGCGAAATTGTTGGTCGCGTGATTATGCGAGTGCGTAAAGCGCGTTAGCGAGTGAACGCCTCCATGAGCAACGCCTTCTCTTCTTCTTCGTGCACGTAATGATTTCCAGTGGCAGGACTTGCTGTAGCGCGACGTGAAACTGGTCGCAATGTCCGACCACCAAAAATTTCTAATGTGTTAACAGCGATGAATGGCCAAGGACCTTGATTTGCTGGTTCATCTTGTACCCACAACAAGTTTGCTTTTGGATGCTTATTTGCTTCCTCTGCAAGTTCCTTTGCGGGCAATGGATAGAACTGTTCAACTCTAACTATTGCAGTGCTTTCCTCACCCAGGCGAGCTCGCTCTGCAATTAAGTCATAATAAAGTCGACCTGAACAGAAAATTACTCGTGAAGCATTAGTGACTGTGTGATCTGGAATTACTGGTTGGAAAGTACCTTGAGTGAAATCTGAAAGTGCAGATGATGCGGCTCGAAGTCGCAACATTGATTTTGGCGTAAAGACTATGAGTGGTCGCTGTGCTGGATTCTTCGTATGCCAACGAAGTAGATGGAAGTACGAAGCGGGAGTAGATGGTTGTGCAACAGTCATGTTTTGTTCGGCACACAGCGTTAGATAGCGTTCAATGCGGGCTGATGAATGATCAGGACCTTGTCCTTCGTAACCATGTGGCAAGAGGAGTACGAGTCCAGACCGTTCGCCCCATTTTTGTAGGGATGAAGAAATGAACTCATCCACAATTGTTTGCGCACCATTTCCAAAATCGCCGAATTGGCCTTCCCACATGACAAGTGCCTCAGGGCGTGCCACGGAATAGCCATATTCAAAGCCCATTGCAGCGTATTCGGAGAGAAGTGAATCAAGAACAAAGAACTGATTCTCATCCGACGTCATCGAACGCAATGGCGTCCACTCGGTTCCATTTTCTTTATCAATGATTACCGCATGACGGTTGCTAAATGTTCCGCGTCGAGAATCTTGACCAGCCAGACGAATCGGCTTGCCTTCTCGAAGTATCGATCCAAATGCAAGTGCCTCACCCATCGACCAATCGATCGTGGCGTTATCAAGCATCTCAACTCGTTTTGCTAATTGAGGTAAGAGTTTTGGATGTACCGTGAATCCTTCTGGCGTTGCAATTTGAGTATTAGCAATCGCGCGAGCGGTTGCTTCGTCAATACTTGTATCTACCGATGCGGGTGCAAGCGATTCAGGAATCGATGCAAGTAGAGTGTTTTCAGCTTCCAAGTTGTGCACCGCAGCAAATACGCCTTCAAGTTGTGCATGGTAATCACGCGCAACTTCTTCAGCTTCTTCAACTGTTATGTCTTTGCGACCTATAAGCGCTTCTGTATACAAGGTGCGAGTTGAACGTTTTGCATCAATTAACTTGTACATCATTGGCTGAGTGAAGCTTGGCTCATCGCCTTCATTGTGGCCACGGCGACGATAACAAATCATGTCAATGACAACATCTTTGTTGAATTTTTGTCGGTATTGATAAGCAAGTCGTGCAACTCGAACGCACGCTTCAGGGTCATCACCATTCACATGGAAAACCGGAGCTTGGATCATTTTCGCAACATCTGTTGCATATGTAGATGAGCGAGAAGAATGAGGTGAGGTTGTAAATCCAACTTGATTGTTAATGATTACGTGAACTGTGCCGCCTGTGCGATATCCAGGCAATTGCGAAAGATTGAGCGTTTCAGCAACTACACCTTGACCTGCAAAGGCTGCGTCACCATGAACCAAGATAGGAAGGACTGAATAAGAATTGCGAACATTTTCCAAATCTTGCTTTGCTCGGACGATTCCCTCAAGAACAGGATTAACTGCTTCAAGGTGTGAAGGGTTGGCTGCCAGGTAAATTTTTGTGCTTGCCCCAGATTCGGCTATAAAAGTACCTTCAGTGCCAAGATGATATTTAACATCTCCAGAACCTTGGACAGAGTTAGGTGCGTAGTGCCCTTCAAATTCTTGGAAAATTTGTCCGTATGACTTACCTGCGATATTTGCTAAAACGTTGAGTCTTCCTCGGTGGGACATTGCAAGACACACTTCTTTAATTCCAGAGTCAGCGGCTGCGGAAATTACAGCATCGAGAAGTGGGATAACCGTTTCTCCGCCTTCAAGCGAGAATCTTTTTTGTCCGACAAATTTAGTCTGCAAGAAAGATTCAAATGCTTCAGCGCTATTGAGCTTATGAAGAATTCGAAGTTGTTCATCGCGAGGAAATTTCTGAGTAGGAACCTCGAGATGATCTTGCATCCATTGACGCTCTTCGGGATTTTGCATGTACATATATTCAACGCCAACCGAGCGACAATAAGAATCGCGAAGAGTTCCTAGGATGTCTCGTAACTTCATAAATTGTTTTCCGCCAAGACCACCAGTTGCAAATTCGCGATCCAAGTCCCATAGCGTCAAGCCATGGGTCACGACATCTAGATCTGGATGCGATCTTTGCTTGTACTCAAGTGGATCAATGTCGGCTAATAAGTGTCCGTTAGTACGGTAAGCATGTATTAATTGTTGAACTCGTGCAGTTTTATCAATCTCAGCATCTCGAGCGAATTCAATATCTACAACCCAACGGATTGGTTCGTAAGGAATGCGAACTGATGCAAAAATCTCTTCGTAAAAGTTTTCAGCACCGAGCAAGAGCTCATGAATTCTGCGAAGGAAATCCCCAGATTGAGCACCTTGAATAACGCGGTGATCGTAAGTACTGGTGAGGGTTACAACCTTGCTGATTGCTAAGCGAGCAAGAGTTTCTTCACTTGCCCCATGGAACTCGGCTGGGTAATCCATTGCGCCAACGCCAAGAATCATTGCTTGGCCTGTTACCAACCGTGGAACCGAATGCACTGTTCCGATAGTGCCTGGGTTCGTTAACGAAACTGTTGTTCCCGCGTAGTCCTCGACAGTTAAGGTGCCACTTCGAGCTTTACTAACTGTTTCTTCATATGTTTTCCAAAACTGGCCAAAATCTAACTGATCGCAACCCTTAATAGAAGGAACAAGAAGTTGACGAGTTCCATCTGGCTTGCTCAAATCAATAGCGATTCCAAGGTTGATGTGTTCAGGATGACCAATTGCTGGTTTTCCATCAATCGTTGTGTAATAGGAATTCATTTCAGGCATTGCTCGCATTGCTTTGATCATGGCGTAAGCAATGAGATGCGTGAAAGAAATCTTTCCTCCACGAGTTCGCTTGAGATGATTATTTATAACAATTCGATTATCAATTAAAAGTTTTGCGGGAATTACGCGTACGCTCGTTGCAGTAGGGACACTCAGTGATGCTTCCATACTTTGAACAACACGGGCAGAAACTCCTCGTAGCGGTTCAACGCCAGCAGCTGTTGGTGTAATCAAAACAGGAGCAGGAACAATTATTGGGTCAGCTGGCGTTGCTTGCACTTTTGTTGTTGCATCAACTTGAGGCGCTTGTTGAACCGTTGGTGGGTTAACAGGTGCTCGCGGCGCAACAGGCACACTTTTTGCTTGTGCAGATTTAGGGATTGGTGGAGTTCCAGCACGGGGCGCAGAAGAAGTTTGTGAAGGCAAAGATCCTGAGTTTTTTAGTTCTGCGAAAAGCGCAATCCATTCACCATCTACTGATGTGGGATCTTGAAGATAGCGCTCATACATTTCATCAACGAGCCACTCATTAGCGCCAAATTGATCTTTAAATGAAGAATCACCGAGTGTTGGTGGCATGGAATTATCTGCCGACAATGGCGCTCTCCCTTTTGCTTCTTACCACTGCGATCTGTATCAAGCGCACTAAGCCTACCGACTCAGAGCTCACTGGTAGAAACCAAAAGAGGGATTTTTCCGCGCGAGATTGAACACATTTAGCGCGTGAGTCGAGCCCGAAAGCATGCCTGGCGCTACCTACGGTAGATGGCTATTGAGATTGCTATGTATTGCGAGACCCACGCGGCAATGACAAAAATATGGAAAAGCTCATGAAATCCAAAATAGCGTGCGTTCTTACCAGGGAATTTAAGAGCATAAAAGATTGCGCCAACAGAATAGAAGAGGCCACCAATAAGGATCGGAATTAAAATCCATAATCCCCCTGCGCGGTACAGAGCAGGAGTGTAGATAACAGCAACCCATCCCAAAACTAAATAGTTCGCAACGTAGAGCCACCTCGGTGCTGTAAGCCAGAAAACTCGAACTGCCACCCCAATGATTGCGCCAACCCAAACGACAGTGAGAAGGATTGTTCTATCGCGACCTTCTAACAGTGCAACAGCAAAGGGAGTGTAAGAACCTGCAATGAGTAAATTAATATTGGCGTGATCCCACCGACGCCAAATCTTTTTCCTTGAAGGTGACCATGGGACTCGATGATAAATAGCAGAAACACTAAACAATGCAATCGCGGTGAGCGAGTAGAGAGCAACTGCAAATTTTAAGGAGTTATGACTGAGGATAAATAAGACAAGGGAAGCGATAAAGACAACCGGTGTTGCGCCAAGATGAAACCATCCTCGCAATTTCGGAGGCACGATTGCGAGTGCTTCGATTTTCGGCTTCATAGTTTCGAACTGTACGCCCCAATTGAACAAAACAGGTCACCGCGCCTGAGCGATGACCTGTTTTGACCGTGAACGGAAATTACTTTGATGCTTTGAACCCAACTTCAAGGTCTGCCTTGATGTCGTTGATATTTTCTAGCCCCAAACTCAAACGAACAAGCCCTGGAGTTACTCCTGCATCAAGTTGTTCCTGTGCGCTGAGCTGTGAGTGGGTAGTCGATGCGGGATGAATGACAAGAGAGCGAACATCACCAATATTGGCAACGTGACTGAAGAGTTTAAGTGACTCAACGAATTTCTTGCCTGCTTCGATTCCACCTTTGAGCTCGAAAGAAACAACTGCACCAGAACCTTTTGGCGCATACTTCTTCGCTAGTGCGTTCCATGGCGAGGATTCTAAAGTTGCGTAATTTACCTTTTCTACATCTTTATGAGATTCAAGCCATGTTGCAACGGCTTTTGCATTCTCCAAATGTCTTTCCATGCGCAAACTTAAGGTTTCTAATCCTTGTGCTAACAACCATGCATTGAATGGACTAACGGCAGCTCCAATGTCACGAAGAAGTTGCAAGCGAATCTTGAAGATGTATGACAAATTTGCACCGAAGGCGCTTCCAACTCCAAGTGCCTGTGCGTAAACCAGTCCGTGATAACTTGGATCCGGCTCATTAAAGTTTTTGAAACGAGCAGGATACTTTGCATAGTCAAAGTTTCCTGAATCAATAATTGCGCCAACCACTGCATTTCCATGACCTGACAAGAATTTGGTTGCGGAGTGGATGACAACATCTGCACCATGCTCAATTGGGCGAATTACAAATGGTGTTGCAACAGTGTTATCAACGATGAGTGGAACTCCAATTTCATGTGCAACTTTAGAAACTCCCTGGATATCTAAAATGTCATTTTTTGGATTAGCAATTGTTTCGCCAAAGAATGCTTTGGTATTTGGACGAACAGCTTTGCGCCATGACTCAAGATCATTTGGGTCCTCAACGAAAGTTACTTCAATACCGAATTTAGGAAGCGTGTAGTGAAAGAGGTTGTAAGTTCCACCATAAAGACTGGGACTTGAAACTATGTGATCCCCGGCTTCAGCAACGTTCATGATCGCAAAAGAAGTTGCAGCAGACCCTGATGCAACTAATAGTGACGCTACTCCACCCTCAAGAGCAGAGAGTCTTTGCTCTACTGCATCTTGCGTTGGGTTCATGATGCGGGTGTAAATATTTCCGAGTTCAGCTAAAGCAAAGAGATTTGCCGCGTGCTCTGTATCGCGGAATTGATAGGCAGTAGTTTGATAAAGAGGAAGTGCTCGCGCACCTGTTGTTGGATCAGGAACTTGACCTGCGTGAATCTGGAGCGTTTCAAAGGACCATTCAGTGGACATAGGACTTCTCGCAATCTGCATCGCCGTATTGGGTTGGCAGAGATTATCAAGGTCCCACTCATACTTCTCACGAGGGTTTCGTACCTGCAAACCATCCGCAATTGCCTCAGATAAGTTCAAACGAGAAGGCAATTCCGAAACTTCCAGTGTTGTTCATAGTTTGGACATCGTTTGAAGTTAGATTTGCTCCATATAACCCACGCAATTGAGAGGTCAGATATGAAGAGAAGCGTATTTTTTGCCGAACTAATAGGAACGATGGTCTTGAGTGCATCGATCCTTGGCTCAGGAATGATGGCTACCGGCATCACTGACAATGGTGGCGTCCAGTTAATCATCGTGATGTTAGGAACGGTCTTAGCTTTAGGCCTTCTTATTGCAACTCTCGGGCCAATCAGCGGAGCACATTTTAATCCCGCCGTTTCACTCATCTCTTTTTTAACTAAGGAAATCAAGGCAGGAGTTGCTGCGCTGATGGTTCTCACCCAAGTAGTTGGCGCAATTCTTGGAGCAATCATTGCAAACCTCATGTACGGACACTCAGCTTTAGAAAGTGCCTCCCATGAGCGAACAGGCTCGGCATTATTTTTCAGCGAAATCATTGCCACCGCAGGATTACTTTTTGTCATTCTTGCAATGTCAAACGTCGGCAAAAGCAGTGGACATTTTTGGGCGGTTCCTGCATGGATTGGATCAGCCTATTTCTTTACCTCCTCTACAACTTTTGCAAACCCTGCAGTAACGTTCGCTCGCGCATTCAGCGATAGTTACGCAGGAATTGCGTTAAGTTCGGTTGGGCTATTTGTCATCGCTCAACTTATTGGGGCACTTGTTGGACTGGGTGCTTCAAAATTGGTTCTTAAGAAGTAAATGACCTTGAAAACAGTACTTTTTGTTTGTGTGCATAACGCCGGCCGTTCACAAATGGCGGCCGGTTTTATGCGCACTCTCGGTGCAGGAAAAGTAGAAGTGCTTTCAGCAGGTTCTGCTCCTAAAGATTCCATAAACGCAATCGCTGTAGAGGCGATGGCTGAAGTAGGAATTGATATTGCGCATAACGTTCCAAAGATTTTGACTCCAGAATCTGTACAAAGTTCTGATGTGGTAATCACTATGGGTTGCGGCGATGCATGCCCCTTTTATCCGGGTAAGCGATACGAAGACTGGGTTTTAGAAGATCCGGCAGGCCAAGGAATTGAAAAGGTGAGAGAAATTAGAGATGAAATCAAGCGCCGGGTTGAAGAGTTGCTGAGCGATATACTTTAAGTCATGAATGTAAGAAATCTTCACAAGGTTGCTACAACTTTTACACTTCTCATTCTCACTTCTCAAATTTTTATTCCAATGGCAAGTGGTGCCAATCCCGATGATGGATACCCACAAGGTCAGCCTGCGCCTGGCAGAACCTGTCCCAATTCCGATGAAGGCACCAAAAACATAAGTGAATTCAATGGCAAAACTTTTATTTGCACCATGATTAATGGAACAAAGAAATGGTGGATTGAGGGAGAGGCACTCCCGACACCGAGTGCTCCATCATCGGGTGGTCAAACATCAAATACACAAGGTTCAGGAGCGAATCTGCCTACCGCACCAACAATTGAATTTACCCACACATATATATTGCCTGCCTCATCACTTGCGAAAATGAACGTGTTCGAAGATGTTGTTTACTCCAAGGAATCTGCAAGTCAGAGACTGGATATCTATTTGCCAAAAGGTGTGAAGAACCCACCTTTGCTAATTTATATTCACGGCGGTGGATTTATCTTTGGTGATGAGAACGCCATGAAATTTGATGATCCTGCCAAACTTCTTGAAGTTTTCATTAAAAATGGAATTGCAGTTGCATCGGTGAATTATCGCCTCGCAACGGAAGCACTATTTCCGACAGGTGGCAGGGATGTAAAAACTTCAATTAGATTCTTGCGGGCCAACGCATCGAAATATGGTTTTGATTCAAAGAAGTTTGCAACTTTAGGTGATTCAGCTGGCTCTTATCTAGCTCTCATGGCCGCTATCACGGGAAATCAAAAAACTGTATTTGATAATCCAAAAGATCCAAATTTAAAAACCTCTGCTTCAGTTTCTGCGGTATTTGATTTATTTGGAAATGTAAACTTCCTCACAATGAGGGCGAACAATTTGAAGTATCCATGCCAGGTTGCCGTTGATCCAAACTTTGCCATGGACCCGAATGTAAATCCTTGGTTTGGAGATATAACACTTCCAGCAAATAGGCCTGCGGTAGATTCTGCAAATCTCTATCCATACTTGAAGGCATCAAAATCCCTTCCAGTGTTCTATATCTTCCACGGAACTGCAGATTGCTCAGTCAGCAAATACGATTCGATTGAGTTGGACAAGGAAGTTAAGGCGCTCAAAGGTAAAAGTTTCTTAAATTTGGTCCCTGATGAAATACATGGTGGACCAAAGATTTGGATCGAAGTTGCGAAGTTTGTCCCAGTGCTTAAGAAATTATTTGGAACCATTAAATAATCACATTCGAATAAAACTAAAAGCTGGTGCGGGAGGCGGGACTTGAACCCGCACGTCCGAAGACACAGGTTCCTAAGACCTGCGTGTCTGCCATTTCACCACTCCCGCGAGAGCGTCGGCCAATTTGAGGCCGATGTAACAAGGGCAAGATTAGACGAACTAGTGCAATTTAACGAATGCGGATTTATTCACGCTGTAAATCCTTAAGTCAAAGGCATGGAGTATGCGTCAAACGGTAGCCTTGTGCAGGTGTCCTCCCATTCAGAACTCCTAGCCAGGAAAATCACCTCAGCTTTACAAGGGTGCATTGAACGCGGAGAACTTGATTGCGCTCTACCAACTTCCATTCCTCTGGAACGACCAAAAAATCGCGATCATGGGGATTACGCCTCATCTATTGCATTGCAAGTTGCTAAAAGTGCTGGCCTGACTCCGCGCGAGGTGGCGCAACTTCTCAAGAGAGATTTAGAGGCAATGCCGGAAGTTGCTTCCGTTGAAATTGCGGGGCCAGGATTTATAAATATTACGTTGGAGAGAGCAAGCCAGGGTGAAGTTGTTAATGCGATTCTCACTGCGGGAGAAAAATATGGATTCGGAAGCGCTCTTGATGGAGTTGCAATCAACCTGGAATTTATCAGCGCTAATCCAACTGGACCATTGCATTTAGGTCACACACGTTGGGCAGCAGTTGGTGATGCGCTAGGACGAGTTTTAACAGCAGCCGGCGCATCGGTGACACGGGAGTTTTATATAAATGATCGCGGGAATCAGATGGATCTTTTCGGTGCATCAGTTCGTGCGTCGGCACTTGGTCAACCCATACCTGAAAATGGATATCAAGGTGCATACATTGGGGATTTAGCCAAAGCGGTAGTCGAAGCAGATAAGTCAATATTGAATTTGCCTGATGGAGAGCAATTAATTGAGTTTCGTGAGCGGGCATACACAGCACAGTTGGCAGATCAAAAGAGGGTTCTTGAAGAATTTGGAACTGATTTTGATGTGTGGTTTTCTGAAAGAAGTTTGCACAGTAGCGGTGCAGTAGAACATGGGTTAGAGAAGTTGCGCTCGCAAGGCCACGTTTTCGAAAATGAGGGCGCAACATGGCTTCGAACAACTGATTTTGGCGACGATAAAGATCGTGTACTTGTTAAGAGCGGAAGCGAACTCACTTACTTTTCATCAGATACCGCTTATTACATTAATAAGCGTGAACGCGGTTTTGATATCTGTATTTATATGCTTGGAGCAGATCATCACGGTTACGTGAACCGACTCAAGGCAATTTCCGCCTGCGCTGGCGATGACCCTAACTACAACATCCACGTTCTGATTGGCCAGCTAGTAATGATTATGGAAGGTGGCGAAGAGGTCAAACTTTCAAAGCGTGCTGGAACAATTATCACTTTAGAAGATTTAGTTGAAAAAGTTGGAGTGGATGCAGCTCGCTATACGTTAATTCGCTATCCAGTTGATTCGCCAATGGTTCTCGATGTTGATGTTTTAAAGAAGCGCACGAACGACAACCCGGTTTTTTACGTTCAATATGCACACGCTCGCATCTCTGCAGTTTTGAGGAATGCAGATGAATTGAATATTAAATATTCACTTGCTGATTTTGACCCAGCTCTATTGGTGCATGATCGTGAGAATGAACTCTTGGGGGCGCTTGCCGAATTCCCTCGCGTCGTCGCCGGTTCTGCAGAAATGCGAGAGCCGCACCGCATTGCCCGTTACTTGGAAGAACTCGCTGGCGTTTATCATGGATTCTATGCAGATTGCAGAGTTTTGCCGCTTGGGGATGAAGTAGCCACTGCTACACACTCTGCTCGTGCAAACTTATGTAATGCAACCAAACAAGTTATAGCAAATGGCCTAAATTTACTTGGCGTCAGTGCGCCTGAGAGGATGTAACTGTTATGTCAAATGTATGGTCTACAAACGTTTCATTCTCGAATGGCGAGCTCCATCTAAGTGGAATATCAGCAACTGTTTTAGCAAAAGACTTTGGCACTCCAACCTTTTTTCTTGACGAAGATGACTTTCGTAATCGAGCAAAAACATGGGGAAGTGCACTTAATGGCGCTTTCGGAGCTGATGCCGGACATGTCTATTACGCCGGAAAAGCATTTTTATGCGTCGAAGTTGCACGCTGGTTAGCGGAATCTGGAATCGGACTTGATGTTTGCACAGGCGGAGAGCTTGCTGTGGCAGTTGCCGCAAAATTTCCTGTCGAACGAATTGAAGTTCATGGTAACAACAAATCTGTTGCTGAAATAAACGAAGCAGTGCGCTTGGGAGTTGGAACAATTGTTGCTGATTCCCTCTTTGAGATTGAACGCATTGCTAATGCAGCCAAAGCCCATGGGAAGAAGCAAAGAATTTTACTTCGCCTCACACCCGGCATTGAAGCCCACACACACGAGTCGATAGCAACTGCTCATGAAGATGTGAAGTTTGGATTTTCTATCGCAAGTGGGTCAGCTTGGGATGCGGTTCTTGCAGTGCGAGAACATTCAGAAATAGAGCTGAGAGGATTTCATAGCCATATAGGTTCACAGATTTTTTCGATGGATGCTTTCGATACGGCAGCCGATCGCCTCATTGCATTCCTTGCGCGTTATCGCGATGAATTCAAAGTCGAACTACCAGAACTCGATCTTGGTGGCGGTTATGGAATTTCATATTTAGAAAGCGATGAAGCGCTTTTGCCAGAAGTTGTTTTGCCTTCACTACACAAGGCAGTGCAAGCTGCCTGTGCAAAACATAATTTGAAAATTCCTAAAGTTTCAATTGAACCAGGCAGGGCAATTGTCGGCCCAACAATGTTTACTTTGTACGAAGTCGGTACAACGAAGAAAGTTGTTCGCGAATCGGGCGAAGCGCGCAATTACATTTCAGTCGATGGTGGAATGAGCGATAACATTCGTACGAGTTTGTATGGGGCCGTATACACAGCAATCATCGCTAATCGTCAGTCTGCTGCGCCAACAACATCATCGCGAGTAGTAGGCAAACATTGCGAAACTGGAGACATAGTTATTTCAGATATTGCTCTCGCGGTAGATTGTGTTCCAGGAGATCTTTTAGCTGTTCCTGCAACTGGGGCTTATGGTCGAAGTATGGCTAGCAACTACAACCATGTTCCAAGGCCACCCGTCGTTGCCGTTTCCAAAGGGAAAGCCCGTGTAATTGTCCGTCGGGAAACCGAAGCCGATCTTCTCGGCCTCGATGTGTGAAAGAGTAAGCACATGAATTCGTCGTTGCCCGTTCTAAAAATCGGCATGTTGGGCTGTGGAGTCGTTGGCAGCCAGGTTGCCCGACTTCTTAAGGATGATGCGCGCGAACTTTCTACTCGTTCTGGTGCGCAGTTAGTACTTTCAAAAATTGCCGTGCGCGACATGAAGTCGAAACGTGAAGGTCTTGATGCATCACTATTTACCTTAGATGCGCAATCACTTGTTACTGATCCTGAAATTGATATCGTTATAGAAGTTATGGGTGGCATTGAGCCAGCACGCGAACTTATTCTTCAAGCATTTGCTCACGGCAAATCAGTTGTCACTGCTAATAAAGCGCTCTTAGCTACCCATGGTTCAGACCTTTACAGTGCTGCCGATAAGGCAGGAGTCGATCTGTATTACGAAGCAGCTGTCGCAGGAGCAATTCCAATTTTGCGCCCACTTCGCGAGTCTCTCGTTGGCGACCACGTTAAGCGCATTATGGGCATCGTTAACGGAACAACAAATTATATTTTGACCAAGATGGATGAAGAAGGTCGCGCATTCAATGATGTGTTGGCAGAAGCTCAGTCACTTGGATACGCCGAATCAGATCCGACAGCCGACATAGAAGGTTTTGATGCTGCTGCAAAAGCGGCAATCTTGGCAGGACTCGCTTTTCATACTCGCGTAACTGCAGAGGATGTCCATCGCGAAGGAATTTCTTCAATTACGGCAACAGATGTTTCAGTAGCGAAATCAATGGACCATGTCATTAAGCTTTTAGCAATTGCAGAATTGACTCCCGATGATCAAATTTCCGTTCGCGTTCATCCTGCACTGATTCCTAGGACACATCCATTAGCTGCCGTTCGTGACGCTTTCAATGCAGTATTTGTTGAAGCGGAATCTGCCGGAGAGTTAATGTTTTATGGACGAGGTGCAGGTGGAGCCCCAACTGCAAGTGCAATTCTTGGTGATGTTGTAGCTGTTGCTAGGCACCGCACTGTTGGAGCACTTGGCCCACGTGAAAGTGACTATGCAGATCGCGCTATTGTGCCAATTGGGCAAACAAAAACTAAGTATTTGATTCGCCTCAATGTTGCTGATAAATCGGGCGTTTTGGCAGCAATTGCACAAGCATTTGCTACCGAAAAAGTCTCAATTCAAACTGTTCGCCAAACGGGGCGTGGGGCTGAGGCCGAACTTATTATTGTTACTCACAACGCTACGGAGGCCGCTCTTTCATCAACCGTTAAACATCTCACTCAAATGGAGATGGTTCGTAGCGTTGAAAGTGTTATTCGAGTTGAGGGGGCTGCACAATAATGAAAAGCCTCTTTGGAAAAAAGGGTTCTGGCGCACATCAGTGGCGTGGAGTAATTGAGGAATATCGCGATCGCTTGCCAGTTTCTTCTAAGACGCCAGTAATTACCTTGCGTGAAGGCGGTACGCCTTTGATTCACGCAACAAATCTTTCTGCCCTTTTGAATAATGAGGTTTGGCTCAAATTTGAGGGAGCCAACCCAACAGGATCTTTCAAAGATCGTGGAATGACTATGGCTATTTCTAAAGCTGCAGAAGATGGAGCAAAAGCTGTCATCTGTGCTTCGACTGGAAACACAAGTGCAAGCGCTTCGGCGTATGCCGCAAAAGCTGGAATGATTTCTGCAGTCCTTATACCTCAAGGCAAAATTGCGATGGGGAAATTGTCCCAAGCAATAATTCATGGCTCAAAGATTTTGCAAGTTGATGGCAATTTCGATGATTGCCTAAATTTGGCTCGCGAGCTTTCAGAAAATTATCCTGTTGCACTTGTTAATTCAGTTAATCCTTTTCGCATTGAAGGACAAAAGACAGCAGCGTTCGAGATTGTAGATTTCTTAGGTGAGGCTCCAGATATTCATGCATTGCCAGTGGGGAACGCAGGAAACATCACTGCTTATTGGAAAGGTTATAGCGAATATCGCAATGACTCGATTACTTCTCGCCGCCCCAAAATGTGGGGATTTCAAGCAGCTGGCTCTGCACCAATAGTTTTGGGAAAGATTGTTCAGAATCCGGAAACAATTGCGACTGCTATTCGAATTGGAAACCCAGCCTCGTGGGAGCAAGCAGTTGCGGCTCGCGATGAATCAGGCGGATTAATTGATTCGGTAACGGATGAAGAAATTTTAAGTGCCTATCACTTGGTTGCTAATAGAGAAGGCGTCTTTGTTGAGCCATCTAGCGCTGCAGGACTTGCTGGACTCATTAAATATCAGCAGATGGGTAAATTGCCAAAGGGAAAGCAAATCGTAATCACTGTGACTGGTCATGGACTTAAAGATGTTGCGTGGGCTCTTGATAGCGCTGCCGAGCCTGTTGTAGTTCCTGTAGATGCAAAAGTTGCAGCGCAAGCACTCGGATTGAATTAGGAGCGCGCAATGGCTAAGCCAACTTTTCGTGCAAACCCAATTCAAATTCACGTGCCAGCAACAAGTGCCAATTTAGGCCCCGGTTTTGATTCTTTAGGTTTAGCTCTGGGACTACACGATCGCTACATCGCACAAATTACTGACGAAGCAAAACTAGATATGGATATCGCTGGAGAAGGTGCAAATTCATTGCGACGCGATGAAAAGAATTTACTTATCAAGGCGATGTATGCAGGATTTGATTTCATGGGAGGGAAACCTCGAGGTTTGTCTGTGCGTGCTCTAAACGTTATTCCTCACGGTCGAGGTTTGGGTTCATCCGCCGGAGCAATTGTTGGCGGATTAGTTCTTGCAAGAGCACTTGTTTTATCTGGTGACGAACGCATGGTTGACGAAGAACTCTTAAACCTCGCATCAAAGATGGAAGGTCATCCAGATAATGTTGCTGCGGCACTTTATGGCGGAGCAACAATTGCTTGGCAAGAAGAGCGCCATGGCCATGTCGTTGCGCGTGCAGTTGCGCTCAACGTTGAACCACGCATCAAAGCCTTAGCATTTATTCCTACGCATTCGGTAGCCACTTCAAAGGCAAGGCGTTTATTGCCTGAATCAATTCCACATTCGGATGCAGTTGCTAATTCAACAAGATCGGCCTTGTTAGTGCATGCGCTTACTCATCGATCAGATCTACTTTTTGTCGCCACTGAAGATTTCTTACATCAAAGATATCGTCAGGAAGTAATGCCAAAATCTTTTGCTTTGGTTAATAAATTACGCGGAGCAGGTGTTGCGGCATTTATTTCTGGTGCAGGGCCATCAGTACTTGTCTTGCATACAGGTGATGCCAAAGACGTTGCTGAACTAGCCCGAGTTGGCGGGGAACAATTCGCCGCGCAGGAATTATTGATTTCACCCACGGGAGCAACGGCTGTTTCAGCCTAACTACGCAGGGTTTGCCAGGTTTTAGAGCCTGGTGCTATGGTTTACCTATCTGAACGCCCGGATGGCGAAAGACAACTCAGATAACAATCACTAAAAATCACGGGATTTTTCCCATAACTGAAATGAAAATCAATGACTGAAGTAACACCAGTACGCTCAAGCAGTCCCGAACTGACATCCATGCTGCTACCCCAATTGCAAGAAGTAGCGAGCCAACTAGGAGTCGACGGCGCCGGCAAGATGAAGAAAGCTGTACTTGTGCAAGCCATAAGTGATTTACAGGCAGCAAACAGAGAAGCAGCGAAATTAGAGCGCGAAGCAAAGCGTGCAGAGCGAAATAACAACCGCAATAAAAAACGTCAAGATGCTGAATCAGATGACTCAGATTCAAGCGATGATCGTCAAGAATCTAAAGGTGATGATCGAAATTCAGATAATTCAGATCGAGGCCGAGGCCGCGATCGTAATCGTGGTCGTGATCGCAATCGCGATCGTGGAAACCGTGAAGAGCGTGAGCCAGTTCTTTCAGAAGATGATGTTCTCGTGCCAGTTGGTGGCCTTGTAGATATCTTGGAAAGTTACGCATTTATTCGCACTGGCGGTTATCTCCCTGGTCCAAACGATGTCTATATTTCATTGCAACAAGTGCGCAAATACGGGCTCCGTAAAGGTGACGTCGTAACAGGCACCGTGCGTCAGGCTCGCGAAGGCGAACGTAAAGAGAAATTTAATGCTCTCATTACATTAGAAACCATTAACGGAATGGCTCCAGATGAGGCACGCAATCGTGTCGAATTTTCAAAGCTTGTTCCACTTTATCCGCAAGAGCGTTTACGTCTTGAAACAGAGCCAAATATTTTGACAACACGCGTTATCGACTTGATTGCACCAATTGGTAAAGGACAGCGTGGACTTATTGTTTCTCCGCCAAAAGCTGGTAAGACAATGGTTTTGCAATCAATTGCTAATGCAATTACAACCAACAACCCAGAATGTCACTTGATGGTTGTGCTTGTAGATGAGCGCCCTGAAGAAGTTACAGATATGCAACGCTCAGTTAAAGGTGAAGTTATTGCTTCTACTTTTGACCGCCCTGCAGATGATCACACCACTGTTGCCGAGCTTGCGATTGAGCGAGCAAAGCGTTTAGTTGAACTTGGTCATGATGTTGTCGTACTTCTTGATTCGATTACTCGCCTTGGTCGCGCCTATAACATTGCCGCACCTGCAAGTGGTCGCATCCTTTCAGGAGGCGTTGACTCAGCAGCTCTTTATCCTCCTAAGAAGTTCTTCGGTGCAGCTCGAAATATCGAAGATGGCGGCTCACTAACAATCCTTGCAACAGCACTTGTTGAAACTGGTTCGCGCATGGATGAAGTTATTTTCGAAGAGTTTAAGGGCACAGGAAACATGGAACTTAAACTTGATCGTCGTATGGCAGATAAGCGAATTTTCCCAGCCGTTGATGTTGATGCATCTGGTACTCGTAAAGAAGAAATTCTTATGGGTAGCGAAGAACTCAACATTGTTTGGAAATTGCGCCGAGTGCTCCATGCGCTCGAGCCACAACAAGCACTTGAACTTCTCTTGGAAAAGATGAAGGGCACAAAATCCAACGTTGAATTCTTGATGCAGATCCAGAAGACCACAGTTGGGCCAGGCAACGAAGGCTAATTACGCCTGCAAATATGACCGATTTCCGACAAGAGTAGTTGTACGGCTATTCTTGCCAAGTTCAGAGCTGGTTCACGAAATTCCGCAAGGAAACGACCCAGCACTATTGAAAGGGAAAAGAAATGAAGAAGGAGATTCATCCGCAATATGGTGAAACTAAAGTCACCTGCGGTTGTGGCGAGACTTTTGTAACTCGCTCAACTGTTCCAAGTGGTTCTATCTACGTCGAAGTCTGTTCCGTTTGCCATCCGTTCTACACAGGCAAGCAGCGCATTCTTGATACTGGTGGACGCGTTGCGAAGTTCGAAGAGCGTTTCGGAAAATCTGGCGCCAAGTAGCTTTCCAAAAAGACCGCATTCGTTACTCATGTAACGGCTGCGGTCTTTTTCTTTCCCGATGTTGATCCAAAGTTCGCGCACATTAATCAGAAGGCGAGGTCAGGCGAAATGAGTAACAATGATCGCTTCGCTCTTGCTCACGAACTTGTTAGCGAATACGCAACCCTCGAAGCGCAAATGGCTGATCCAGATATTCACAATGATCAAGGTAAAGCGCGCCAACTTGGTCGCAGATATGCCCAACTTGGTCCCGTAGTTGCGGGTTTTCGTGAGTGGCGTTTGGCAGAAGACGATTTAGCCGCAGCAAAAGAATTAGCTGAGACAGATGCAGATTTTGCATCTGAAATTGCCGGGCTTGAACAAGTGCGCGATGTCGCAGCAACAAAGTTAGAAGAACTTTTACTTCCTCGTGATCCTAATGATGATCGAGATGTTATTTTAGAAATTAAAGCAGGAGCTGGTGGTGATGAGTCCGCTCTCTTTGCTGGTGATTTGTTGCGAATGTATTTAAGGTATGCGGAAAAGCAGGGCTGGAAAACTGAAGTCATTGATGCAACCGAAAGCGATCTCGGCGGATATAAAGATATTTCTGTAGGTGTGAAATCTAAAGGTGTTGCAGAGCCAGGGAAATCTCCTTATGCGCGGTTGAAATTTGAAGGTGGAGTGCATCGCGTTCAGCGGGTTCCAGAAACTGAATCTCAAGGCAGAATTCATACCTCTGCCGCTGGAGTAATGGTCTTGCCAGAAGCAGAAGAAGTTGATGTTGAAATTAATATGAATGATTTACGTATTGACGTGTATCGCTCAAGTGGCCCCGGCGGGCAGAGCGTAAATACAACTGACTCCGCTGTGCGTATTACGCACGTCCCTACCGGGATTGTTGTTTCATGTCAGAACGAAAAGAGTCAATTGCAAAACAAAGAATCAGCACTTCGTATCTTGCGAGCACGCATGCTTTTGGCGGCACAAGAAGCTGCACAAGAAGCTGCCTCTGCTGAACGCAAGAGCCAAGTCAGAACCGTTGACAGAAGTGAGCGAATTCGAACCTATAACTTTCCTGAAAACCGAATTAGCGACCATCGTGTGAACTTCAAATCGAACAACCTTGATGCCGTACTTAATGGCGAATTGGACCCAATGATTCAAGCGCTATTGGATGCCGACAAAGCTGCCAAGTTGGCTTCGACGAAATAAAGGGTTTGTAAAAGTGAATGTCAGAGAAATACTCAGTCCTGCAAAAGCAGAATTAGCATCAGCTGGATTTGAGGAAGTTGACGCTGAATATTTACTCGCTCATCTTCTAGGCATTTCCCGCATGGAACTTCACCATCCACTCAGAGTTGAAAGTGCGTTGGGTGCATTTGAGGATTCAGAAGATTTAGAGTTTTTATACAAGCAATTACTTTCTCGCCGATTAACCCACGAACCAATTCAGTACATCACAGGACTTGCATACTTTGCTGATCTCACTCTTCATGTTGGTCCAGGGGTTCTTATCCCGCGTCCTGAAACCGAATTGATGATTGATCGAATAGTTTCACATCTAAAAAACCTTAACGCTCCATCGAGCGTGATCGATTTAGGCGCTGGTGCCGGTTCGCTTGCTTTGGCCATTGCGACACAAGTTCCCACTGCTCATGTTGTTGCGGTAGAGATAGCTCCTGAAGCTGTTTTTTGGCTTCGGAAGAACATAGAAGCAGTAGGTGCTGATGTTCGAATTATTGAAGAAGATGTAGAAACTGCGCTAGAAGGCGTCAAAGCGGATTTAATAATTGCAAACCCCCCATATGTTCCAAACGAGGAAAAGATTCCGAACGAAGTAAAAGACTTTGAACCTCATGTTGCTCTTTTTGGCGGTCCAGACGGAATGGATGTACCACGCCGCTTTTATAGAGCTGCATCACGTTTACTCAAATCAGGTGGATTGTTTATTTCTGAGCACGGAGAAGAACAAGGCCCTGCAGTCGCGCAAGCGCTTTCTCAAGATTTCCATGAGATAACTTTGCACAACGATCTTACTGATCGCCCACGCTGGACATCTGCGATTCGGAATTAATATGAGCGTTACGACCGAGCAAGCAGCAGAATGGATTCGATCAGGATACGTGGTGATTGTTCCACTCGAACATGGTTATTCATTTGTAGTCGATGCCTTTAACCATGATGCTGTTCGCACAATGCATGTCTTGCGCGGAGTTAGTTCTGGTGTGAGTGCACAAGTCCTGATTGCTGGAATGCAGACAGCGCCCGGGATAGTTCGCGAAATTTCACCCGATGTGAAAATTCTGATGGAGAATTTTTGGCCTGGGCTACTTTCTATAAATCTTGCACCCAATTCGGCTTTAGCGTGGGATTTAGGTGACGGTGGCGTGCTTGGTGAAATTTCAATTCGAGTGCCGTCATCGCGATTTGTTTTGGAACTATTGAAGCTGACCGGTCCACTTGCTACCGCAAGCATTTCACCTGTGGGGCAAGGTCCAACGCGCATTCTTGATTCAGCCCTACAAAGTAAATCTGAAATGATCCGCATATGCGATGAGGGAGAATTACCGCAGGGCCCGCTCTCAAGTATTCTTTCGGTTAAAGGTGGACGCATTTCGATGACGCGAGTTGGCGCACTTTCTTTCGAGCAGTTAAGCGCAAAAGTGAGCGGAATTGCGCCGTCAAGTGACCAAAAAACCTAACTAACGCCTAGGCTACATCTCATGTCACAGACCCCTTTCTACGGACCAGATTTCGAACTGCTCTCGCAACAAGACCCAGATATCGCAAAAGTATTGCTCTCTGAATTAAAGCGCCAACAAACTACGCTTCAACTCATTGCAAGTGAAAACTTTACTTCGCGTGCGGTTCTTGCAGCGCTTGGTTCAACTCTTTCAAACAAATATGCAGAGGGATATCCAGGAAAGCGCTACTACGGTGGATGTGAAGAAGTTGATGTTGCAGAGGTAATAGCAATAGACCGTGCGAAGTCGTTGTTTGGGGCAGAACATGCCAACGTCCAACCTCATTCAGGAGCTAGTGCAAACGTGGCAGTGTATGCAGCGTTTACAAAACCTGGGGACACTGTGCTTGCTATGTCACTACCTCATGGCGGACATTTAACACATGGGTCTAAAGTAAATTTTTCAGGAAAATGGTTCAATATTGTTTCCTACGGCGTACGCCAAGAAGACGAACTCATTGACTACGACGAGCTCCGGGATTTAGCAATCAAGAACAAACCAAAAATGATTTGCTCCGGAGCAACTGCGTATCCGAGTTTGATTGACTTCAAAAAAGTTCGAGAGATCTGTGATGAGGTCGGCGCAATCATGTGGGTAGACGCTGCACACTTTATTGGGCTCGTTGCAGGCAAGGCGATCCCTTCGCCAGTTCCATATGCGGATGTTGTTTCGTTCACAACCCATAAAGTTTTACGCGGACCACGTGGTGGAATGATTTTGAGTAAAGCAGAACATGCGCAAGCAATAGACAAGGCAGTGTTTCCTGGAATGCAAGGTGGACCGATTATGTCCGCGGTCGCAGGCAAGGCGATTGCACTCAAAGAATGCGCAGAACCTGCGTACCAACGATATGCCAAGGACGTTATTGCCAACTGCAAAGTTCTTGCTAAAAGCCTTGAAGATGAAGGAATGCGGGCTGTTTCAGGGGGTACTGAAACGCACCTCGCCCTCATCGATATCAGAAATACAAAAGTAAATGGAAAAGTAGCGGATGAACGCTGTGGTTTAGCGGGAATTGTCCTTAACAAAAATGCCATACCTTTTGATCCAGAATCTCCTGCAGTAACGAGTGGAATTCGTGTCGGATCACCTGCAACCACTACTCAGGGCATGGGCCCAAATGAGATGAAATCAATCGCATCCCTTATCGCGCGAGCGATTGCAACCGATGATCAGAAGAAACTTTCAGCAATTCGCGGAGAAGTTCAAGCGTTGACAGCGCGTTTTCCAATTTACTCCGCCTAACAGCAAAACAAGCTCATGCGTGAATATCTCATCACCACGTTACTAGCAGCAGTGCTCTGCTATTTGGTTACGCCTTTAGTTAGAACGCTTGCCCAGAAAATGGGTGCAGTTGCTAACGTCAGAAGCCGAGATGTGCACACGTTGCCAACTCCAAGGTGGGGAGGACTGGCATTGTGGATCTCAATGTCTCTCACTTTTTTAATTGTTGATCACTTATCACTTGTCGGTAAGTCATTTGGACATGAATTGCAAGGAATATTCCTGGCGTCAACTTTTATCATCGTTCTAGGAATGGCCGATGATCGTTATCAACTAGATGCGCTGACTAAGTTGGCTGGCCAAGCACTTGCAGCAGGAATTTTGTTGTTACACGGAATTCAAATTCTATGGTTGCCGATTAACGGAGTGATTACTTTGCCACCCAGCATTGGGCAGCTTTTAACGGTCATCATCGTCTTGGTAATTATCAATGCCGTTAATTTTATTGACGGTTTAGATGGACTAGCTTCAGGGATTATCGCCATCTCTAGCGCTTCATTTTTTGCTTTCGCTTATTTATTAGCCGTCGTTTACGGCTTTAGTCGTGCGGGTTCTCCGTCACTAGTAACGGCAGTAATTATCGGGGTCTGCATAGGCTTTTTGCCCCACAACTATTTCCCAGCAAAGATATTTATGGGCGACTCTGGCTCGATGTTTCTAGGCTTATTACTTGCAGCGTCAGCAATAACCCTAACTGGCCAAGTAGATGCAAATGCAATTTCTGCAGAGAACAGCGGACCAACATTATTGCCACTACTTCTGCCATTTGCAGTGCTAGCAATTCCACTCGCGGATTTAGTACTTGCAGTAATTCGTAGGATTCGTTCAGGACGATCTCCATTTACTCCTGACAAGGAACACTTGCATCACCGTTTGTTGACAGCTGGTAATTCTCACCAGAGAACTGTACTAATTATGTATTTGTGGACAGCAACGATTGCTGTACCCGTAACGGTTGCTGCCTTCATGTCACTCTGGATTGCGGGAGCAGTTGCCGTTTTTCTGTTACTTGTAACTTTGTCAGTTTCCCGGGGACCTTTAGTCCGAAAGGTAAAAAATGCCATCAAGTAGTTCATCGGCTGAAAAAAAGTTGTTGCGAGGTTCCTTACTACCTTCTTTTGCATTAGGACTAATTTGCGTCATCGTCTCTGCAATCTTGCGTGGAAAGTCAGGAATAATAGGAGCACTACTTGCACAACTAGTGGTGGTTGCATTTTTTATTGTGCACATTGGAGTCTCTGCAATTTCTCGCAAACTCGATCCGTTGAGCACATTTGCTTTAGCCATTTTTTCCTATTTCGCAAAAATTGCAGTGCTAGGACTCTTTCTTTGGGCTCTCACGAATTTCACCTCAAGGGAGACTATTAATAGAGCCAGTTTTGGGCTCACATCAATTGCGCTGACCATTACATGGCTAGCTGGAGAAATACGAAGTTTTCTTAATTTGCGTTTGCACCTACCATTGCCCAACGAGCCACGTAACAATCCCTAAGGGAGCGCAAATGAAGCAAGAAGAAAACGCTGCTTGGTCCATTTTCGGATATCTGCTGTCAGGCCTACTTTTCTGGGGAGGCGCTGGCTGGGCGTTGGATCACTGGCTCAACACCAGGTATTTCCTCCTGGGGGGCCTACTTCTTGGCACGGGGGCTTCGATTTACGTCATTTGGCTTCGTTTTGGGCGCCAGTAGAGGGTAAATCGGTGGTGAAAGTAACGTATTTGGATTTCACAGGACAAAGGCTTAACCCATAAGGTAGCGCCGCAAGTAAAAATTTCCCCAGGTCGACCAGCTTTCAGGATCTAGTACCCATGAGGAGTGATTGTGCGTACGTTGCACTTGTTGCGCGCAGATGGCGAAGGTTTTGTGCCGCCAAGCACCAACGACTTTAATCTCCCACCCGTTTTTGGAAATAACGAATACACAACAAAACCTATTCTTTTAGTTTTCTTGTCGGTCATTCTGATTTCTGTCTTTTTTATCTTGGCGTCAAGAAAAGCTGCAATCGTTCCGTCTAAATTGCAATTTGCTGGTGAAAGTATTTACGGATTCGTAAGAAATGATTTAGCCCGAGACAACATCGGTCACGAGTTCATGCGCTTCGTCCCTTACTTATTCACTCTTTTTACTTTTATTCTCACAAATAACATTTTCGGAATTGTTCCACTACTGCAATTCCCTGCAATGTCACATGTCAGTTTCCCCTATGTTTTAGCGATCTTTACTTTTATTACCTTTCACTACATCGGTATTCGTAAACAAGGCGTCGTAAAATATTTTAAGGACATCATGTTTATGCCTGGTGTTCCAAAAGCTGCATATATTTTGCTCACCCCACTCGAGCTTGCGACTTTTTTCATTGTTCGCCCGCTAACGCTTTCACTTCGTCTTTTTGCCAATATGTTCGCAGGGCACTTGTTGCTCCTTGTTTTTATCTTGGGAGGAGATCATCTTCTCAAGGGGGTCATCGGCTTGAAGTTAATCAGTCCATTTGCTTTTGCATTTGGTATCGGACTGACTTTCTTCGAGTTCATGGTCCAATGTTTGCAGGCGTATATCTTTACGCTGCTAACAGCGCTCTACATCGCCGGCGCCCTTGCCGACGAGCACTAAACAACAGAAAGGTAAGAAACATGAAAGGCACGCTCAACCTGGTCGGTTTTGGCCTCTCAGCAATCGGACCTGCGATTGCTACCGGAATGATCTTCGCTGCTTACATCAGCGGTGTTGCACGTCAGCCAGAAGCACGTAGCGTTCTTCAACCAATCGCGTTCCTTGGGTTCGCTCTTGCTGAAGCACTAGCGCTCTTCGGTCTTGTACTTGCATTCGTTCTCTAATTTAAAAATTTAAGTACTTAGAAACTTAGAAAGAGGAAGAGATGCGATTTGTAGATGTTGCAGCTGAAAGCGCTAATCCGCTAATTCCGCACACTGCTGAATTAGTTGTTGGCGCAATTGCGTTCACGCTCTTGTTCCTTGTATTGCGTTCCAAAGTGGTTCCAATGTTTGAAAAAGCATTCGCCGCTCGCACGGAAGCAATTCAGGGTGGCATGGAGCGTGCTGAAAAGGCTCAACTTGAAGCCCAGAATGCATTAGTTCAATACAACGATCAGCTCTCGAAGGCTCGTGAAGAAGCGCAGACCTTGAGAGAAGAAGCGCGCGTTCAAGGCGTGGCAATCATCGATGAACTCCGCACAAAGGCTCAAGAAGAGGCAACACGCATTACTGCTTCAGCACATGCCTCTATTGAAGCCGAACGTCAACAAGCGATTACATCACTTCGAAATGAAGTTGGATCCCTTGCTATTCAGTTGGCTTCAAAAATTGTCGGGGAAGCTTTAGATGACCAGGCCCGTCAATCAAGAATCGTTGATCGCTTCCTGGACGACCTCGAGAAATCAAAGTAGGAGATAAAACAATGAGAGCGCATTTCGGTGGCAGTAGCCGTCAATCACTTGTGGTTGCACGTGCTGGCCTCGATCGCGCCATAAAAGGTGGAAGTGCACAAGATGCTTCAACTTTGTGCACGGAACTTTTTGTAGTAGCCGGAGTACTTAACGGGGCAATTTCATTGCGTCGTGCAATCACTGATCCGTCACGAGATGCAAAATCTAAGTCAGTTCTGGTGAGTGAAGTCTTCGGTAAAACATTGGGAAAGCCGGCTCTGGGATTGATTACAGAGGTCTCAGGACTTCGTTGGTCTTCTCCTGGAGATCTTGTTCCAGTGCTTGAGCAATTGGCTATTGAAGCGCAAGCTTCTTCCGCCAATATCGATGGTGAGCTAGATCGTGTTGAGAATGAGTTTTTTGCCGTTTCGCGTGCGATTGGCGACTCATTTGAATTACGTAAAGCACTCATCACAGTAGGAACTGATGCTGCTAAAGAGAAACTCATCCAAGATCTTTTGGGTAAGACCAATACTGCATCAACTACAAAGTTAGTCAATTACTTGGTAAAGAATTTAAGAGGCCGAAGCATTGAGGCCGCCTTTGATGATTATTCCTATGCCCTTGCCGTGCGTAGAGATCGAGTAATCGCTCTTGTTCGGGTAGCTGCAGAAATATCAACAGCGCAACGCGAACGGTTAGTGAAGACGCTGACAAAGCAAGTGGGACAACCTGTAAGTATCAATATCGAAATTGATTCCACCATTGTGGGCGGTATCAGTGTGAAGTTTGGTGATGAGTTAGTTGATGGAACTATGAGCAATCGTCTAGCTGGTGCTGGACGCATGCTCGCAGGACAAAAGAATTAAATTAAGAGATAACTAAGGGAGATAAAGATGGCCGAGCTACAGATACGACCTGAAGAGATTCGCGACGCACTTGCGAACTTCGTTAAGGCGTACGACCCAGGTGTTGCAGCGCGAGACGAGGTAGGTACAGTCACGCAAGCAGGCGACGGTATCGCTCGCATCGAAGGTCTGCCTTCAACAATGGCTAACGAACTCTTGCAGTTCGAGAACGGAACACTTGGTCTGGCCCTAAACCTCGACGTACGCGAAATCGGCGTTGTTATCTTGGGCGACTATGCAGGAATTGAAGAAGGAACATCTGTCCGTCGTACAGGAGAAATTCTTTCTGTTCCGGTTGGAGATGCATTCCTTGGTCGTGTTGTTGATCCACTTGGCCGTCCTATCGACGGTAAAGGCGAAATTAAGGCAGATGCACGTCGTGCACTTGAAGTTCAGGCACCATCTGTTGTTCAACGCCAACCTGTAAAAGAGCCTCTTGCTACTGGAATTAAAGCAATTGATGCAATGACAGCTATTGGTCGCGGTCAGCGCCAGCTAATCATTGGTGACCGCCAGACTGGAAAAACTGCAGTTGCGGTTGACACAATCATTAACCAATTGGAGAACTGGAAAACAGGAGATCCAAAGAAGCAAGTTAAATGTATTTATGTTGCTATTGGTCAGAAAGGTTCGACCATCGCATCTGTTAAGGCATCTCTAGAAGAAGCCGGCGCAATGGAATACACAACTATTGTTGCATCGCCAGCATCTGACCCTGCAGGATTTAAAGACCTTGCACCATATACAGGTTCATCAATTGGTCAGCACTGGATGTATGCAGGACAACACGTACTTATCGTGTTCGATGATCTTTCAAAGCAAGCAGAGGCATACCGTTCGGTCTCCCTTTTGCTTCGTCGTCCACCAGGCCGCGAGGCATATCCTGGAGACGTTTTCTATTTACACTCACGTCTTCTCGAGCGTTGCGCAAAACTTTCTGATGAACTCGGTGGCGGTTCGATGACTGGTCTACCAATTATCGAAACTAAGGGAAATGACGTTTCTGCGTTTATTCCTACAAACGTAATTTCAATTACCGATGGTCAGTGCTTCCTTGAGACAGATCTTTTCAACGCGGGTGTTCGCCCAGCTCTTAACGTGGGTGTTTCTGTTTCTCGCGTTGGTGGTTCTGCTCAGACAAAGGCAATGAAGAAAATTGCTGGTCGTCTGCGTTTGGACTTGGCGCAGTTCCGTGAACTCGAAGCTTTCGCAGCTTTCGGTTCTGACTTGGATGCTGCATCAAAGGCACAACTTGAGCGCGGTGCTCGAATGGTTGAACTTTTGAAGCAAGGACAATATTCACCATATTCACTAGAACGTCAGATTGTTTCAATTTGGGCAGGAACTTCTGGCCAACTTGATGATGTTCCTGTTGCTGATATTCGCCGTTTCGAAAGCGAACTCCTTGATTTCATTGGTCGCGAACGCAAGGCAATTTTTGATGTTATTTCTGAGACTAAAGAACTCAAAGATGACACCGTAGCTTCAATGGTCGAAGCTGTTACCGCGTTTAAGACTCGCTTTGTTTCATCAGCTGCACAAGCACTTGCTGAAGCACCTGCCGCAGCACTACAAGGGGAGACAAACGAGCAAATCACAAAGCACGTCCCACCGGCGGTGAAGAAGTAAAAAATGGGTGCCCAACTTCGCGTTTATCGCCGACGGATGCGATCCGTTAAAGCGACCAAGAAAATTACGAAAGCCATGGAGTTAATTTCGGCTTCCCGTATTGTCAAGGCGCAGCAACGAGTCACAGCCTCAACTCCTTATGCCAATGAGTTGACTCGTGCGGTAAGTGCAGTTGCAACATATTCTTCGACGAAACATCCTTTAACCACACCTTCCGCCAATCCAAAGCGCGCTGCGATATTAATTATTTCTGCTGACCGCGGTATGGCTGGTGCTTATTCAAATAACGCGATTAAAGAAGGCGAACAATTAGCTTCAGCTTTGAAGGCGCGCGGGTTAGAGACCAGCGCATATCTAGTTGGACGCAAAGCAGTGAATTACTATCGATTTAGAAAGCGCTCAATTGCAGGATCATGGAGCGGATTTTCAGATAGTCCAACCTATGAAAATGCGAAAGAAGTTGCAGATTCTTTAATTTCTGCATTCCTTGCAGATGCTCAAACTGATGTCAATGGCGTAGATGAGATTCATATTGTCTATACAGAATTTCAATCGATGCTCACACAAAATGCGATGGCAAAGCGCATGCTGCCTCTCGAAGTTATTGAGAGTGACGCACCTGTTCCTGGAGGTCTATTGCCAATGTATGAATTCGAACCAAGTGCGGAGACAGTGCTGAATGCACTGTTGCCCCGTTATATCGAGGCTCGAGTCTTTAACGCGATGTTGCAATCAGCTGCTTCCGAGCATGCTGCACGTCGTCGTGCAATGAAGTCAGCAACTGACAATGCTGATGACTTGATCAAGTCGCTCACACGACTTGCGAACGCGGCTCGTCAGGCCGAAATTACACAAGAGATCAGTGAAATCGTCGGCGGCGCAGACGCGCTCGCCTCAGCTAG
>CAILKF010000014.1 GCA_903834705.1 uncultured Actinomycetes bacterium | reverse complement strand
GGAACAGTTGCCTCTTTTGCTGGTGACCAAAAGAGAGTGACACACTCCACCAAAATCGTCGCTGTGTAGAGCCACACAAAATTGCCGACAATGGGAATTGAAACATAAAGCCCGCAACGGATGATGTCGCAAACAACCATGAGGGTTCGGCGATCCAAGCGATCGGCAATAACTCCAGCTACTGGCCCTAAGAAAACAGATGGCAATAAACGCGCAATAAAAACACCTGCGATTGCAAAGTTAGCTTTTGCATAACTTCCACCAGATAATTGTTGTGCTAACGCAGTTGTTGCAAGCAGTCCTAACCAATCTCCAAGCGATGAAAATGCCATCGCTCTCCACAAACGCGCAAAGGCAGGAATTGCCATAACGCCACGTGTTTGTTCGGGGCCAGGAGCCGCCGGAGTTGGAAGTGTGCGTGCCACGAGGTAAGGGTAGTCCCAGAACTATTCGTCAGCCGAGGCTGATTTGGCTTTAGCTTTGCCTGTTGCAGCCTTCTTCGCTTTGGCTTTTGCGCCTGCGCCGCTGACTACATTTTTCGTGAGTGTTGGCGCGGACTTCTTGGCACGTGATGACTTCTTTGCAGGCTTTTCAGCGCTGGCCGCTGCTTTCTTGCGCGAAGATTTCTTAACGCGAGTTGCCCCGCCGTTTTCGGCTTCCCACGCACGTCGGCCCGCTAATAATTCAAGAGCGCGATCTAACGTCAAACCTTCTAACGTGTCACCGCGACGAAGTGTTGCATTTGATTCTCCATCGGTGACATACATTCCAAAGCGACCATCTTTAACAATGACAGGCTTTTGTGTTCCGGGATCTACGCCGAGTTCTTTTAGTGGTGGCTTTGCAACTCCACGACGACGCTCTTTAGGTTTGGAGTAAATCTCAAGTGCTTCTTCCATAGAAAGTGAAAAGAGTTGATCTTCACTTGTCAGTGTTCGTGAATCAACACCGCGCTTGAGATAAGGACCATAACGACCATTTTGCACAGTGATATCTTCACCCGTTGTTGAATCCGTGCCGAGTGTTCTGGGCAATGAAAGTAAACGCAACGCATCTTCCCATGTAATTGTGTCTAGCGTCATTGTGGAAAGAAGGGACGCGGTCTTTGGTTTAGGAGCATCTGCTTTTTTGCGCTTTTTCTTTTCACCTTCCGTTAAAACAACTTCTGGAAATACTTCAGTAACGTAAGGACCAAAGCGTCCTGACTTTGCAATGATTGGTAAATTAGTTGCTGGATCAATTCCTAGTTCGCGCTCACCTGATGGTGCTGCAAGTAGTTCGATGGCAACAGCGAGAGTTAACTCATCGGGTGCCATTGTTTCTGGAATGTTTGCGAGTTTGCGCTCTTCATCAGGAAGATTTTGTTGCAAGTACGCGCCATATCGACCCACTCGAATTTCAATGGTGTCGCTCAAGTTCATGGTATTTGTTGCACGAGCATCAATAACGCCTAAATCTGCGCTGAGTTCGCTCAACCCTGGTTGACCGTCGTGACCGTAGAAGAAATCACGTAACCAATCAACGCGTTGAGCCTCACCTGCGGCAATCTTGTCTAAGTCCTCTTCCATGCTTGCTGTGAACTCGTAATCCACCAATTTTGTAAAGTGAGTTTCAAGTAACCCTGTAACAGAGAATGCTAAAAATGCCGGGACAAGTGCACGGCCTCGTTTGTACACATAACCGCGATCTTGAATTGTTTGAATAATGGATGCAAAAGTTGATGGTCGACCAATACCAAGTTCTTCTAGCTTCTTCACCAACGTTGGCTCTGTATAACGAGCTGGTGGCTTTGTATCGTGGCCTTCGCAACTGTATTCGCTCACTTTTATCGCCTGGCCCACAGTCATTGCAGGCAAGCGACGATCTTCTGACTCTTCATCAACTTTCTCATCGGTGACATCTTCATACGCTGCAAGGAAACCAGGGAAGGTGACAACAGAACCATTGGCGCGGAAAGTTGCCTCTTTGCCATCGTTTGTTTTTGCATCGAAGTCAACACGCATCTGCATCTTTTTAGCATCGGCCATCTGCGATGCAACGGTCCGCTTCCAAATAAGGTCATAGAGTGCAAACTCATCACGTGAAAGTTCTGGTGCTAGTTCGCCGGGAGTTTTAAATACATCTCCTGCTGGTCTAATTGCTTCGTGCGCTTCTTGGGCGTTTTTACTCTTGCCAACGTATGTACGTGGTGCATCGGCAACATGGTCTGCGCCGTAAAGGGCTTTAGCAAAAGCGCGTGCTGCGTTAATTGCTTGCTCTGAAAGATTGACTGAGTCGGTACGCATATAGGTGATGTAGCCGTTTTCATATAGACGCTGTGCGACGCGCATCGTAATTTGCGCACCCCAACCTAAACGTCCACCGGCATCTTGTTGCAACGTTGACGTAGTAAATGGAGGTTTAGGGCGCTCGGTACGAGGTGAATCTTCAATTGATTTAACGCTAAGGGATGAGGATTTAAGCGAGTCAACTAAATGACGCGCTGAGCTTTCATCCAATAACAAGATGTTGGCCGCAGATTTTTCTTTAACCGCCCCATCTGCGCCAAAATCACTTGTTGCCGCTATTTTCTTGCCATCTAAACCGATAAGGCGAGCGTTAAAACCAAGTTCGCATTGCGCGGTGAGATCCCACCAAGATGAGGAAATAAAAGCCATACGTTCGCGCTCTTTTTCGACAATCAAACGTGTTGCAACAGATTGCACACGGCCTGCCGAAATGCGAGGCATCACTTTCTTCCACAAAACTGGTGATAATCGATAGCCAAAGAGACGATCTAATACGCGACGAGTTTCTTGTGCATCGATTAGGTGATAATCCAGATCGCGAGTTTCGCTAATTGCCTTTTGAATGGCTTCTTTAGTAATTTCATTAAAGACCATGCGCTTGATAGGGATCTTTGGTTTAAGAACTTCTACTAAGTGCCAAGCAATAGCTTCGCCTTCGCGGTCCTCGTCCGTTGCCAGAATGAGCTCGTCGGCGCCTTTCATTAACTCCTTTAATTCAGCAACTTTCGCTTTCTTATCAGGGTTAATGACGTACAGCGGTGCGAAAT
>CAILKF010000013.1 GCA_903834705.1 uncultured Actinomycetes bacterium | reverse complement strand
CTCCTATTGCTGGGGTTGGCTCAATTCTCCCAATCATTAGGCTTACTGTCCAAGCGACTCGAGGCGAATAGTCGGTAGTTGCACACTCAGTTATTTCTCGGTTTACCCCAATAGACCCATGAGCTGATGACAGCCAAGACAAGAGAGAACCCAAAGAGCAAGTCCTCTATAGGGGCGCTAGCAATGCGAAGCCCCCAGATGGCGTTATCGCTATACATGACGATATTGCGAGAAGTCAGCCACCAATTGGTGATGAGTTGGAAGGGCAAAATGATTGCGTAAGAAGTCCAAAAAGCGCGCCGCTTTATCAGGGAAGTTTTTGCAATAAAGAGATCAAAGAGGAGGGAGGCGAGCACTGCCACACATGCAATCATTGAGTAGGTCACTTGTCCTCATCTCCCACGACCCAGTGCTTCTTTACAGTGCGCACGCTTTCAATGGTCATAATCGATGCGATGGGGATAACGATAAAAAATAAGAATTCTTCAAGTGGAATCTTAAAAGGACCAAAGAGACCAACAATTTGTTGTGAATCAAAGTGCCAGTGTCCTGATGTAATTGCATAAGCATCCCAGAGGACGAAAATAATGAATACCGGAAAAACGCTGATAAATAAGCGTTTTACGCGCCTTAGTACCCCAATTTTTAACGCTAGCTCAAGCCAGAACGAGCCAAGTATTGTGAAGATCAACATCGCCATATAACTCAATCGCAATGGCTTGACCTTTCAATGAAAGTGGTGCTTAGTGAACGCTTCGTAAAACTGCAGTGACCTTTCCAAGAATCTCACAGTTATCTCCATTTATGGGAGCGAAATCATCATTTGCCGGCAAGAGCCAGATGTGGCCATCTTTTTTGGAGAAGGTTTTAACGGTCGCTTCGCCATCGATCATGGCCGCAACGATCTCGCCCTTATTGCAATCTTTTTGACTGCGAATAACAACATAATCTCCATCGCAAATTGCGGCGTTGATCATGGAATCGCCCACAACTTTGAGCATAAATAACTCACCTTGGCCCACAATGGATTCAGGCAAAGGAAAGGTTTCTTCTATCGTCTGCTCGGCCAAGATCGGGCCACCGGCTGCAATGCGACCAACCAGTGGAATCATGCGGGTTTTATCTGGGGCAACAAATTCGGAGTTTTCACCAGGGAGCAAGACTTCAAGGGCTCGACCACGGGTGGGGTCGCGACGGATAAAGCCCTTCTTTTCAAGGGCCTGGAGTTGGTATTGCACAGAGGCAGGTGAGGCAAGACCGGCTGCTGCCCCGATTTCACGCATAGAAGGCGGATAACCGTTGGTGGTTACCGCGCTTTTAATCGCCTGCAAGATCTTGAGCTGGCGGGTGGTAAGGCCATGCTCATCGGCTGGACCATCGGGCAATTCGGAAATTGGGTCTGGGGTTTTTTTGCTCATGGCATGAGGGTAGGGCAGAAATGAAAATAATTCAAACATCTGTTCGAATTTTCTTGCCAATGTCGGTGGGGTGGGGTATAAATATCCTATCGAACAGGCGTTCGAATATGGGCAACCAGATTCGTACCTTCCCTAAACACTTGTTCGCTGGAGATCAGACCATGAGTGCAATCGCGTTGAATTCAGCTACTTTTTCTCATCCGTCACCTTCGCGCCTTAATCAGCGCGCTCGCTTAACGCGATCACTTGTGGTGCTCTCCCTTGCCATTGTTCTTGGCGCGGGCTTTGCCATGAAGGCAGGTGCGGGGGATTCGCTCAATTCGAGCAAAGCTCCTTCCTTTACAACAATCACTGTGGCCCCTGGCGATACCTTGTGGTCCATTGCTTCGGCAGCCTCCCACGGGGGCGACGTTCGAGGCATGGCTGAAGAGATCATCTCTGTTAATTCTCTGTCGGTACCCGATGTGAAAGCAGGGCAGAGTCTTCGCATTCCGGCTTGATCTCCACCAGAAAGGTGTAGATTCCACAGGAGTGCTAGCACTCGACACGCCCTAGAAGAATTCATCTGGCCAATGCAGGTAAAGCCTCAAGACCTCCTTTACAGTTCCTACTAGATGTAGGGGTAAAAGCGCGATATAGTTCCATACATAGTGGTTTTTGAGCCTTTGTAGAGAATGTATCGAAAGCGCCGATACACCCCATAGGACGAGAAGAAGGGATGACACGCCGGATGATCTGCCCATTTTGCCGACACGATGATTCGCGCGTCGTTGACTCACGTCCTGTCGAAGATGGAACCCAAATTCGCCGTCGTCGCGAATGCCCAGAATGTGGCGCTCGCTTTTCAACCCAAGAGACAACATTGCTCAACATCATCAAGCGCTCTGGCGCCACGGAACCTTTTAGTCGCGAGAAAGTGATCGCAGGCGTTGGCAAGGCTTGCCAAGGGCGTCCAGTAAATAACGATGACTTAGCACTTTTGGCCCAGCGCGTAGAAGAAACTCTTCGCGCATCAGGTCAGGCAGAAATCGAAGCCCAAGAAGTGGGCTTGGCTATTTTGGCTCCTCTTCGCGAACTCGATGAGGTTGCCTACCTGCGTTATGCCTCGGTTTACCGTAACTTTAACTCCCTTGAAGATTTCGAAGGCGAGATCGCTTTACTGCGAGCTGTGCCATCGAGTACTACCCCAGTAAATAAAACGCAGGAAAATTCCCTAACAAAGACCCGCTAAAAAAAGAACGACAAAGAACCACCAAGAACCACGACGACGAACTACTTAAAAGAACTAGGGGAATAACAGATGTCAGAGACGGTCATCAATCGACCAGGCAAGTCCACTACTAAGTCAGGCAAGGGTTTAACACTCGAGCGGATTTACACAAAAGCTGGAGTACACCCGTATGACGAAGTAACGTGGGAGCGTCGAGATGTCGTGCAGACCAACTGGAAGAGCGGCGAGATTGTTTTCGAACAACACGGCGTTGAGTATCCAGATTCGTGGTCCGTCAACGCATCCATGATCGTTACTACGAAATATTTCCGTGGAGCAGTTGGCGCAGAAAATCGCGAATGGTCGTTGAAACAAGTAATCGACCGCGTTGTTTTGACATATGCAAAAGCCGGTAAAGAACATGGCTACTTTGCATCAGATGCTGACGCCGAAATTTTCGAACACGAACTCACCCACATGTTGTTGCACCAAATTTTCTCTTTCAACTCACCTGTATGGTTTAACGTGGGTACTGCAGCTCCTCAACAAGTAAGAGCATGTTTTATTCTCTCTGTCGATGACACTATGGATTCCATCCTTAACTGGTATCGCGAAGAAGGAATGATTTTCAAGGGCGGATCTGGCGCAGGACTTAACTTGTCCCGGATTCGTTCGTCAAAAGAACTGCTTAAATCAGGCGGAACAGCCTCTGGCCCAGTCTCCTTTATGCGTGGCGCAGATGCATCTGCTGGCACCATCAAATCAGGTGGAGCAACTCGTAGAGCGGCAAAGATGGTTGTTCTCGATGTTGATCATCCAGATATCGAAGAGTTTATCGAGACAAAAGTGAACGAAGAGAACAAGATTCGTGCCCTTCGCGATGCTGGCTTTGACATGGACCTTGGTGGCAAAGACATCATCTCTGTGCAATACCAAAACGCAAACAACTCAGTGCGCGTCAGCGATGATTTCATGCGCGCCTTTGAAGGCGGAACTCAATTTGGTCTTAAGGCTCGCTCAACTGGTGAAGTAATCGAAAGCATTGATGCACGCACACTCTTTCGCAAGATGGCAGAAGCGGCATGGGCATGCGCCGATCCTGGAATTCAGTACGACGACACCATCAATGACTGGCACACCAACCCAGAGACCGGACGCATTAATGCATCCAACCCTTGCTCTGAGTACATGTCACTTGATAACTCATCGTGCAACTTAGCTTCAATTAACTTAATGAAATTCCTCAAATCAGATGGTTCATTTGATGCAAAGACATTTGGTCGCGCAGCAGAGATGATCATTACCGCCATGGATATCTCCATCTGTTTTGCAGATTTCCCAACTCTGGCAATTGGTGAGACAACTCGCGCATATCGCCAACTCGGAATCGGCTATGCAAACTTGGGTGCCCTGCTTATGGCATCAGGTCTTGCCTACGACTCAGATGGTGGACGGGCCCTTGCTGGCGCAATCACTTCACTCATGAGTGGAATTACATACAAGCGCTCTGCAGAACTTGCAGCAATTGTTGGACCATACGAAGGATTTGCTCGCAACTCTGCTCCACATGCTCGCGTTATGCGCAAACATGCAGCAGCGTCGTCATCTGCTAAATCCATGACAACACTTGATCGCGATGTCTGGACAGAAGCAAATAAGGCTTGGGATTCATGCCTTACAACAGGTGAGAAGAACGGCTGGCGCAACGCCCAGATTTCAGTTCTTGCACCAACAGGAACCATTGGCTTGATGATGGATTGCGATACAACAGGTATCGAGCCTGATTTCTCACTCGTTAAGTTCAAAAAACTTGTCGGTGGCGGATCCATGCAGATCGTTAACCAGACAGTTCCTGCAGCACTTCGCAAACTTGGTTACACCGAAGAAACCAT
>CAILKF010000012.1 GCA_903834705.1 uncultured Actinomycetes bacterium | reverse complement strand
GATCCCCTCTTCAATTTCGAGACGAACTGGTGGACCAAATCTACGGCGTAGTAATTCTTGCTCCAAAGAAGAAAGTAAATCTTCACTCTCTTCTTCGTCGAGTTCCATATCTTGATTTCGTGTGATACGAAAAGTGTAATGATCCTCAATTTCCATCCCAGGAAAGAGATCTCCTAAATGCGCAACGATTAGGTCTTCGAGAGGTATAAATCTTGTAAGTTCATTTTCTAGAGTTGGCAGGAAACGTGACAAAACCGGCGGGACTTTTACGCGTGCAAAAAATTCTTCTCCCGTTTTTCTGTTTTTAACTATAACTGCAAGATTCAATGAAAGACCTGAAATGTAGGGAAATGGATGAGAAGGATCAACCGCCAGTGGAGTTAAAACTGGAAAGATTCGTGTATTGAAAAGTCCCGTTGTGTAGGACTTCTCTTGCTCATTGAGGTCATCCCAACTAACTAAAGAAATACCTTCAGCCTTTAACGCAGGTAAAATTGAATCTCCGAAACATTTAGCTTGGCGCTCTGTCAAAATTCGAGTTTGTGCTGAAATACTCTCTAGCAACTTGGTTGGGGTAAAACCCGCTGAGTTGTGAGACTTAACTCCGCTTTCAATTTTGCTCATTAACGTTGCAACACGCACCATAAAGAACTCATCAAGGTTGGACGAAAATATCGCAAGAAATCTGACTCTCTCAAGCAACGGGATGGATTCATCCTCAGCTAATTCAAGAACTCGTTGATCAAAGGCAAGCCAACTCAACTCTCGATCAGTCAAGTGCTCGCTATGAACCATGGGTAAAGACTCTCTAATGAAGATGAATGCAGGGTGAAGAGCAGACAACTGTATGGCTAACCTGTTTACGTTCGCAATGTAATGCCTATTTGAATGGCCAAAGAACGGGCTTTGAATGCTTACCAGAGCGCCCATCTCCGGATGATTTGCCACGAAGTCGCCTCCACATCCAGGGGATTAAGAAAGAGATAAACCATTGGGCGTAGTGTGCAAATTTCTTTGACCAGTGAATATCGGCTTGAAGAGGGAGCGGGTTGCGCC
This sequence comes from uncultured Actinomycetes bacterium, assembly GCA_903834705.1. Taxonomy (GTDB): domain Bacteria; phylum Actinomycetota; class Actinomycetes; order Nanopelagicales; family Nanopelagicaceae; genus QYPT01. The sequence continues at coordinate 4,028 of CAILKF010000012.1, read as the reverse complement.
AAACTGGATCGAAGGGCAACCCAAGTTTTTCGAGTAAACCTTGCGCAACTCGCTCATGACCAATCTCATTGAGATGCAATCTGTCTTTAGCTAGGAACCGAGGATCGCTGAGTAAACCTTCTTCATTTGCATCAGCAATAATCGCGCCAACTTCGGCTCCAACTGAGCGAACGTTTGCATTGAACTTTCCAAATCTACTTGCCCACAATTCTCCTGTTTTACCTTTAGCACCTGTGCGTTCCAGAACTGTGAAGAGTAAAACTGTCGCACCAGTGGATGCAATTTCACGAACCGCTTTGGCATACAGTGGTAAAACAATTTCGCTCTTGTAATTTGGGCGAAGTACGTCGTTTGCGCCCGCGTGGAATGTGACCAGCGTTTCTTTCCCGGTTATGAAACTGAGGGCAACGGGAATTTGATCTGCAACAACTTGGTGCACCAATTTCCCTCTTACTGCAAGATTTGCATACGTGAATCCAGAGACTTCTCTTGCCATAATATCGGCAATTCGATCTGCCCAACCACGGTACTGGCCATTAACAATTTCATCACTCATTCCCTCGGTAAAGGAATCACCACATGAAATTAGCCGAGTGAAGCGCACTATGACCTACGTTGCTCATCCACCCAATAGAGCGCAATAGAAGTTGCAACACTGGCGTTAAGGGACTCAGTGCTGGCGCGCATGGGAATGGAAACGACAAGATCGCATTTTTCTCGAACAAGTCTAGAAAGTCCTTTACCTTCACTTCCGACAACGATCATGATTGATTCTTTAGCAACCTTCATCTCGGTCAAATTCTTATCAGATTCACCGTCGAGACCAATAACAAAGCAACCAAGCTCTTTCGCTTCTTCAATTGTGCGAGCCAAGTTAGTTACTTGCGCTATCGGTAGACGAGCTGCAGCACCGGCTGAACTCTTCCATGCTGACGCTGTCATTGCAGCAGCACGACGTTCTGTCATGACAACTCCATGTGCTCCAAATGCAGCAGCACTTCGTACTACTGCACCAAGATTTCGTGGATCAGTTACCCCATCAAGGGCCACGATTAAATTAGGTTTCGTCGCACGTTGCATGATTTCTTCAAAACTTGAATATTGATATGGCTTAATAGCCAAAAGAATTCCCTGGCTACTACCCGAAAGTCCTTCAACTTCAGCTCGATGTACTTCGCGAATGGGAAGGTGTGCGCTCAGTGCTAATTGCAAAGATTCTGTGATGCGATCATCGACATCGATACTGCGAGCAACAATGAGTTCTATTGCAGGAACTCCTGCACGGAGTGCTTCGACAACTGCGTTGCGACCTGCAACTAATTCTCCGCCACCTTTAGGACGCGCACTCTTTTGGCGCGGGGCACGCTCACGCGTATCTTTTGAAGCGGCCTTCTTGCGTTTAGCAGCTGCGTGATAAGGACGATCTTCAGCTTTTGGAGTTGGCCCTTTTCCAGATAAGCGCTTTTTATTATTGCCACCACTGCCACTTGATGGGCCTTTTTTAGAAGCGCGCACTGCACCTTTGCGTGATGAATTTCCAGCCATTAAATTACCGCTCTTCTTTTGACGTTATCGACCAACGTGGTCCTTGCGGAGTATCTTCAATTGCTATTCCGAGCGCCAATAAGCCATCACGGATTGCATCAGATGCCGCAAAATCTTTTCGATCTCGAGCAGATGCACGCTGAGCAAGTGCTAGTTGAATTGTCCCATCAAGTGCGCTGGTCAAATCACCACTTCTGGATTTTCCACCGTTGGATTGCGCAAAAGTTACGTCATACGGGTCACAACCAAGTACTTCTAGCGCGCCACGGACCTCATTAGCACTTACAGCGAGAGCTTTCTTATCACCTGCAGTGATGGCCGTATTTCCTGTGCGCAGTGATTGAGAGATCGTGGCAAGAGCCTGTGGCAATGCTAAATCATCATTCATTGCAGATACAAAATCATGTGAAAGTGTTGGCGTTGGGGCTTGACCTAATATTTCTTCTGCGCGATAAAGGAAACTTTCAATTCTGCGAAATGCTGTTGCAGATTCTTCTAAAGCCGACTGGGAGAATTCCAACATAGAGCGATAATGTGCGCTTCCTAAGTACCATCGAAGTTCGATTCCCCGAACTAATTTTAAGAGTTCGGTCACTTGCAACGAGTTACCAAGTGATTTACTCATTTTCTCGCCAGAAGTTGTCACCCAAGCGTTATGCATCCACCGCTTTGCAAACCCCCAGCCAGCAGATTGAGATTGAGCAATCTCATTTTCATGGTGCGGGAAAATGAGATCAAGTCCGCCACCGTGGATATCAAAGCTTTCGCCTAAGTAGGCATGTGCCATCGCTGAACATTCCAAATGCCAACCAGGGCGTCCGTCTCCCCATGGCGTCGGCCATGAAGGTTCTCCTGGTTTGGCGCCTTTCCAGAGTGCAAAATCTTTTGGATCCTTTTTAAATGTTTCTGTTGCATCATCCGATGGCAACAGATCATCAATCTTTTGACCGGAAAGTGTGAGGTAGGACGATAGTTTCCTTACTTCAAGATAAACATCTCCGTTGCCTGGTGCATATGCCGAACCATTTTCTATAAGTTTCTCCATCAATTCAATCATTTGCGTGATGTGGCCAGTTGCACGAGGCTCATAAGTTGGAGGCAAAACATTGAGTGAGGCGTAGGCATCTGTAAAAGCCCGCTCATATTTCATAGCGACAGCCCACCATGGCGATTTTTCTAAAACCGCTTTTTGTAAAATCTTGTCATCAATATCAGTGACGTTTCTGATAAAAGTGACATTGAATCCGCTTTTTTCTAACCAACGACGCAAGATATCGAAATTCACACCACTTCGAATGTGGCCGATATGCGGTGGTGCTTGCACCGTTGCACCGCATAAATAGATGGATGCTTCACCTTTTTTTAATGGGACAAATGGTTGGACGGTTCGCGATAACGTGTCATAAAGTGAAAGCGAACTCATTGGCTCAGTCTATCTTGGGAAGTAATCGCGCTTAGGAAGGCTTATATATAAGGGCGTTTGCAATTGCTGCAATTCCCTTACCTTCGCCAGTAAAGCCCAAACCATCGGTTGTTGTGGCGCTGAGTGAAAGATTGGCACCGCCCAATGCGCTCGAAAGCGCAGATGTCGCTTCAGTTCTGCGAGCGCCAAGTTTTGGTCTGTTGCCAATCACTTGCACACTGACATTAGAAATGACATAACCAGTATTTGTAATCAGTTTCAACACTTCTTGCAGAAGGCTTGCACCTGAACTGTGTGCGTACTCAGGACGATCAACCCCAAAGTTTGTTCCAAGATCACCAAGGTTCGAAGCGCTCAACAGAGCATCGCAGATTGCATGGGCTACAACGTCTCCGTCAGAGTGCGCGTCAACGCCAACTTCTCCAGGCCAATGCAAACCGGCAAGCCACATAGGTCTGGTTGGATCTTGGGAAAAAGCATGCGCATCAATACCAACACCGATTCGCATGTGAGAGGCCAATACGCCGTCAGGTGAAGTCATTGATTACCTTTCGGTCAAAGCAATTAAGAAGCTAAAACCTCATCAAGGATGACGCCAGCTTTTACTTCATCGGTTCGCTCTGCAAGAGCCAATTCTGAAATCAGAATCTGCTTGGCTTTAGCGAGCATGCGCTTTTCACCGGCAGAAAGGCCTCGATCTAAATCACGGCGATACAAGTCGCGTACAACTTCAGCAACCTTAATAACATCACCTGAGGCAAGTTTTTCTAGGTTTGCCTTATAGCGACGAGACCAGTTTGTAGGCTCTTCGGTATATGGCTGACGCAAAACGCTAAATACGCGGTCTAGGCCGGCGCTATCTACAACATCGCGTACTCCGACCAAGTCCACATTCTCTGCTGGAACTCGTACAGTGAGATCGCCTTGGGCAACTTTCAATACTAGGTAGGTCTTCTCTTCACCTTTGATTACTCGGGTCTCGATTGCTTCGATGAGAGCCGCCCCGTGATGAGGATAAACAACAGTTTCGCCGACCTTAAATGACATGTAATGCCCTTCG
>CAILKF010000011.1 GCA_903834705.1 uncultured Actinomycetes bacterium | reverse complement strand
GGACAAACCTTTGCCAATTAAAATGGATGCACCCAAAATAAATAACAAATAAACCAGTGCTGGAATCAAAAATATCGGAGTGAGCGCTATTCCAAAGATCACAGATAAGAGTGTTCCAAGAAGAGCAAAAGGTGGCGCTAAATATCGAAGATTTGCTGTTCCTTGATGGCGTCGCATCACAACTCTTCGCCATCTGCCGTATTCAAAATATTGTTTGGCAAGGGCACCTAAGTTCTTTCGAGGTCGATAGGTCACATGAAGTCGTGGATCGAAATACACAACTCCGCCAGCCGAACGTAAACGAAAATTTAATTCCCAATCTTGAGCGCGAGTAAATCTCTCATCAAATCCACCCACTGCTTCAAGTGCAGAACGTTTAAAACATCCCAAATAGACGGTGTCTACCGGCCCCGGCTTTCCACCGGTGTGAAAATTTGACGAGCCCACACCCAATGGACTTCTCATTGCACTTGCCACGCACTTTTCAAATGAAGTAACTCCTTCAGCGCCCATTAGGCCACCGACATTTACAGCGCCAGTTTCATTCAATATTTTGACTGCCATTGAAACGTAGTCATTCGGAATCTGTGAATGGCCATCTACTCGAACAACTATTGAGTAGTGCGATTGGGCAAGAGCAAGATTTAAACCTGTTGCCGTACGACCAGTGGGGTTATCCACCAAAATAATCCGAGGATCTTTGACTTGGAGTGCTTGCGCAATATCAACAGTTCCATCATGCGAAGGGCCCAATGCCAGAATGATTTCTAATTTACCGAGATAATCCTGAGAAAGAATTGCAGTGATTGCCTCTGATATGTGTAACTCTTCATTAAGTACAGGCAAAATAACGCTAACACCCTCAAGGACCCCAGATTTGGGTTCTTGTGGTGAGGCAGGTAACGGTTCCTTTGATGGCGTCATAACGCGATAACGCTATCGCCCAAGTACGCTCTCCTTGTGAAATCCACGCGAGCGATTCGAATTCTTACAACAATCTCGATAGTTATCGTGGGGGTTTCAGCTATTTCCTGGTTAGGGCTCGGCCATGTCAGTGGATCCCTCAAAAGGATTGATGCATTCGCCGGATTAAAATCTCGCCCTGAGAAACCAAGTAGCGCAATTAATTATCTACTCGTGGGCTCAGACACTCGCGAAGGATTGACAAAAGCAGAGTTAAAAATACTGCGGGTTGGAAACGTGGCTACAGCGGCCGGTAAGCGCTCGGACACAATGCTCTTAGTTCATATAAGTAAAGCGCGAGACAAAGCAATGATTATCTCTATTCCACGAGATAGTTTAGTAACCGTACCTGAACACATAGACCAACAAGGTAAAACAATCCCTCAAGTGCGAGCAAAGCTAAATGCTTCATTTAATTGGGGCGGTGCGCCTTTGTTAATTCGCACAATTGAAAACGAAACAAACTTGCGTATAGATCACTACGTTGAAATTAATTTTGCTGGTTTTGCGCACATGGTCGATGCCTTGGGCGGAATCGATGTGTGTACCAAACGCGATATCAATGACCCAAAGAGTCATCTAGTGCTCGCCGCCGGAGTACATACTCTTAATGGAATTGAAGCCCTAAAGTATGTTCGTACTCGCGATTTCGATGGAATGGGCGACTTAGGTCGAATGCAACGTCAACAACAATTTACGAGTTCGGTACTACGTAAAGCCACTAGCTCTGGTGTTCTACTTAATCCAATCCGTTTAGTAAATTTCTTCAACGCGGCGATGGCCACTGTTCAAACTGACTCGGGGCTCAATGGCAATGACTTAATAACATTAGCCAAGCAGATGCGTAATTTATCGGCTTCCAAGGTTCGAACTCTCACCGTCCCGTTATCGAATACTAATTATTCGGTTCCTGGACTTGGTTCGACAGTACAGTGGGATCCAGTATTAGCCACCGAACTTTGGCAACGACTTATTAATGATGTTGAAATTGTTGATGTAATCACAGCTTCACCTTCACCCTCATCATCAGCAAAACCTAAAACTTCAATTATTGATAAATTTAAAACACGCACTGCAGATGAAAACCCCTGCGGAGCCTTAAAATAGAGAGAATTTTCTCTCCTACCTCCTAGAATGAGCAACATGAAACAAGTCCTTTCAGTCATCGGAACTGGATATCTCGGCGCAACACATGCGGCGTGTATGTCTTCATTGGGCTTTACCGTCATTGGCGTCGATACAGATCAAGAAAAAATCGAACAACTTTCCCGTGGGGAACTCCCCTTCTATGAGCCAGGACTAGATGAATTACTTCGAACCGAAGTTGCATCAGGAAGACTTACTTTCACAACTGATTTTTCTGCTGTAGCAGCTGCAGATGTTCATTTTGTTTGTGTGGGAACTCCTCAAAAAAAGGGAAGCTTGGCCGCAGATTTAACTTATGTTGAGGGCGCCGTTTCAGCAATTGCGCCATTCCTCAAGCCGGGCTCGCTAGTGGTTGGGAAATCAACCGTTCCAGTTGGAACCGCATCTCGGCTGAGAGAACAGCTCGGTCGCACTGCACCGCAATCTGACTTGGCGTGGAATCCAGAATTCTTGCGTGAAGGTTTTGCTGTTGAGGACACTCTTCGACCAAATCGTCTTGTGGTTGGTGTAACAAGTGATCACGCAGAGGAAATATTGAAACAAGTGTACGCACCTGTACTCGCACTCGGTACGCCATGGATTCGAGCTGACTTACCTACTTCAGAATTAGTTAAAGTTGCTGCCAATTCTTTCCTAGCAACGAAAATTTCTTTTATCAATGCGATGGCAGAAGTTTGCGAAGCAGCAGGCGGAGATGTCACCGTGCTAGCTCAAGCAATTGGTTACGACCCTCGCATTGGCAACAAATTTTTGCAAGCCGGTATTGGATTTGGAGGCGGTTGCCTGCCCAAAGATATTCGCGCATTCATGGCGCGCGCCGAAGAACTTGGAGCAAAGCAAGCGCTCGAATTCTTACGTGAAATTGATGCAATCAACTTACGCGCTCGACAAAGGGTGATTGATTTAGTACGAGCAGAACTTAAAGAAGACCTAACTGGTCTACGCGTTGCTATCTGGGGTGCGGCATTTAAGCCCGAAAGTGATGACGTTCGCGATTCCCCAGCACTAGATATCGCTGCTCAACTTGCCACAGCGGGTGCACTAGTCACGGTGCATGATCCAAAAGCTATGGCAAACGCAAAGAAGCGTTTCCCTACTCTTACTTTCGCAGCAACTGCAAAAGAATGTATTGCTGGTGCAGATTTAGTTCTCCATCTCACCGAGTGGCGCGAATACAGAGAAATTGATCCCAAGGAAATTAAAGCTTTAGTAAAGAATCCGATTATTATCGATGGAAGAAATGCATTAGATCGAGACACTTGGATTGCAAGTGGGTGGAAGTTTCATGCACTTGGGCGCACGAACTAACTCCTCGATGACCGACGAAGTTGTAGATCAGATACTTGCACTCAAGACTTGGGCCATAGTCGGACTAAGCAATAACGCAGAGAGACCGGCTTTTGGAGTATCTGCACTACTGCAACAAAAGGGTCATCGTATTGTTCCCGTACACCCCAAAGCAGAAAGCGTTCATGGAGAAAGGGGTTATGCCCGGTTGGAAGATATTGAGTTTCCAATAGATGTAGTAGATGTATTTGTTAATTCCGCGCTAGCTGGAGTTGTTGTAGACGATGCGATAAAAATTGGCGCTAAAGCCGTTTGGTTGCAATTGGAAGTTATCGATGAGAGCGCTCTCGCTCGCGCTCAAGGAGCGGGCCTACTTGCGGTTATGAATAAATGTCCTGCAATTGAATATCGAAAGAGGGTTTCTTAGAAGCCTGTCTTTTGATTTCTTCTGGCTTTCAAGTTTTCTCCTTTTGCCTTTGCATCTTCGCGCTGCTTTTCCATCGCCGATTTCACTTTCGATGAAATAGCACCATCGTAAAGACCCAAAATTCGTGCAGCAAGTAACGCAGCATTCTTGGCATTATCAACGCCCACTGTTGCTACAGGTACTCCGGCTGGCATCTGGACAATTGACATTAAAGAATCCATTCCGTCAAATGACTTGAGCGCAACTGGCACTCCAATAACTGGCAAAGTTGTCAGTGATGCAACCATGCCTGGCAAGTGCGCGGAGCCACCTGCGCCAGCGATAATTACTTTAAGTCCAGTTGCAGAGGCGCTTTGTGCGAACTCAACCATTTCCAGAGGCATGCGATGAGCAGAAATCACTTGAACGCTATAGGGAATACCAAATTCATCAAGAGTTTTTCCCGCACTTTCCATAATGGGCCAATCGGAATCAGAACCCATAATGATGGCAACAACTGGTTCACTCATCGATTTCTCCACTCATGTATGCGAGCGCGTGATCCACGCTCGCGCGCAAGTCTAGAATATTTTCCCCCACTGCGGTGACGTGTCCAATTTTGCGTCCGAGTCGAACCTCTTTTTTATATTGATGGATTTTAAGGCCGGGTGATCGGGCCATGAGGTGAAGATACGGTCGATACATGTCACTTTTTGTGCCACCAAGAATATTTCCCATCACGGCAAATGAGGAGTTCATCGAAGTATCCCCCAATGGCAAATCCAATATAGCTCGCAGATGTTGCTCAAATTGACTCGTGCGTGCACCTTCAATTGTCCAGTGCCCGGAATTATGTGGTCGCATCGCTAGTTCGTTCACATAAATATCTTCTCCACGTACAAACATTTCAACTGCCATCACTCCGACTAGCCCAATTTCTTTTGCAATATCCAGCGCCATTTTCTGAGCGCGTACGGCAACATCTTCTGAAATATCCGGCGCAGGAGTAACTGTGCTGATGCAAATGCCATCTAACTGAATAGTTTGAGTGGGCGCCCATGTTGAGGCTTGTCCGTGCGGAGAACGAGCAACCATTACCGCAATTTCACAATTAAATTCGAGTAGCTCTTCGATAAGCAGTTTGCCATTTTGAGCTAGAACTTGCTCTAACTCGTTTAATCCATCAATTTTCCAGACTCCGCGTCCGTCATATCCACCAACTATTGACTTCGCAATAAGAGGGAATTCTGTGACACCTTCGCTCGAAGTTATAACTTTCCATTTTGGCGCGGGAAATTTAGAAAGGCGCACCCGCATCTGCGCTTTATCTTGACTAAAAATAAATGAATCCGACGATGGCCTGATCACAATGCCTTCCGCTTCGAGGATTCGAATTACCGAAACGGGAATGAGCTCGTGCTCGAAAGTAATGACAGAGCACTTTTTTGCAAACTCTCGCAAATCATCCACATTTTTATAATCACCAACAATATGGTTTGTAATTTGAGCAGCAGAATCCTCTGAACTTTGAGCAAATAGCAGCAAATCAACACCAAGGGCGGTAGCTGGAGCAACCATCATTCGGGCAAGTTGGCCGGCTCCGATGACACCTACGGTTGGAAACGGATTCGACATAGGAAGATTCTAGTTTGCGTGAAGATGAACGACATCCCCAACGCTCACATGCTCACCGCTTCTCAACACTAAAGAACCGTTTGCATCGATGCCCACGGCTTGTGATTCGAGAGAATTCCCGTCGGGTGCCTGAATTCTTACTTGGCGGCCCACTGTCGCACTCATTTTTAGATATTGAGAGGATAAGGTCACATCTTTCGCCTCCCACCGCTTAATAGTTTCTGCAAATTCTTCAAGTATTTTGACTAACAGCAAATTCCGATCCCAAGGCGTACCAGATTCGATCGCTAGAGACGTTGCAGTTGTAACGGGTAACTCTTCAAGTGTTGTCGAAACATTAATTCCGATACCAATTACTACGCCTTCGGTATCAATTCTTTCAGCTAAAATTCCAGATACTTTTTTGTCGCCAATAAGAACATCATTTGGCCATTTCAATTGTGGTTGTTTATTTAGGCCAAAGATATTTGTAGCTGCAATTGCATTACTAGTTGCCATACCTGCAAGTAGCGCTAACCATCCCCAATCATTTACATCTATTTGTGGCTGTATATACATAGAAAACAGAAGTGCAGAATGCGATGGTGATTCAAATGTCCGATCAAGGCGTCCTCTGCCATGCGTTTGGAATTCGGCAACAATTACGTCACCGTGATTCGCCTTGCCGTTACGCGCGAGTAGAACTAAATCATTATGAGTTGAACCCGTGACATCGACCACGCTTACCCGCCAGTAACTGTTTTTTACTGCGGAATTAATATTTGCGCCATCGAGCGGCGTACGTAAGGTGCTCACGACTAGTACCGTAGGGGTATGGACCAAGATCTGCATACAACCGCCGGGAAAATTCAAGACCTTCGCCACCGACTCGATGAGGCAGTTCATGCTGGCTCAGCTCGAGCAGTCGAAAAACAGCATGCAAAAGGAAAGATGACCGCGCGCGAGCGCATTGCTGCTCTTGTCGATGAAGATTCCTTCACTGAGTTGGACGAATTCGCTCGCCACAGATCCGTGAATTTTGGGATGGAAAAGAACCGCCCTTACGGTGACGGCGTTGTTATTGGGTACGGAACCATCGATGGGCGAAATGTTGCGCTCTATTCTCAAGACTTCACTGTCATGGGCGGAAGTCTTGGTGAAGTCATGGCGGAGAAGATGGTCAAAATTGCCGAGTATGCGCTGAAAAATGGAATGCCCCTCATCGGAATTAATGATTCTGGTGGAGCTCGAATTCAAGAAGGCGTTGCATCGTTAGCTGGTTATGGAAAAATCTTTAGACTAAATACTCGCTCTTCTGGCGTTATTCCCCAGATTTCTCTTGTGATGGGGCCATGCGCAGGAGGCGCTGTTTATTCTCCAGCACTTACCGATTTCATCATTATGGTCAATGAAACTTCACATATGTTCATTACCGGTCCTGAAGTAATTAAAACCGTAACAGGTGAAGAAGTTGGCATGGAAGAACTCGGTGGTGCCTCTATCCATAACGCGCGCACAGGCGTAGCGCATTATTTAGCAGAGAACGAAGCTGATGCTCTTGATTATGCAAAAGCGCTCTTGTCGTATCTGCCAAGTAATAACGTTGATGGCTCACCACTGCTTCCTGCAACCGAAACACTAGAACGTAAAGCAAGTGACTTGGCACTTGATGCACTGATTCCTGATAGCCCAAATCAACCGTACGATATTAAGATTTTAATCCAAGCAATTCTTGATGAATCAGAGTTCCTGGAAGTTCATGCGCTCTTTGCTCCAAATATTGTTGTTGGATTTGGACGAGTAGAAGGTCATAGCGTGGGAATTATCGCAAGCCAGCCTTCTCAATTGGCTGGAACCTTAGATATTAATTCAAGCGAAAAAGCAGCCAGATTTGTACGTTTCTGTGATGCTTTTAGTATCCCGATTATTACTCTTGTTGATGTTCCCGGTTTCTTGCCTGGAGTTGAACAAGAATGGGATGGAATTATTCGACGCGGAGCAAAACTTCTTTATGCATATGCTGAAGCGTCCGTTCCGATAATTACTGTTATCACGCGAAAAGCATACGGTGGCGCGTACATCGTGATGGGATCTAAATACATTGGTGCCGACATATGTTTAGCTTGGCCAAGCGCGGAGATTGCCGTCATGGGAGCACAAGGCGCGGTCAACATTCTTTACAGAAAAGAAATCGCCGAAAGCAAGAGTGCAGAGAATTTGCGAAAAGATCTCATCACTGAATACAACGAAACGCTGGCAAACCCTTATTTGGCAGCTGAGCGTGGAATCATTGACGCAGTTATCGAACCAAGCCAAACTCGTGAATACATCACCAAAGCGCTACGCACGCTACGTCATAAGCGCGACATCCTCCCAGAGCGTAAGCACGGAAATATTCCTCTGTGATTAAGTACACGATTACTTCTGGCACTCCAACAGATGATGAAAAGATTGCACTTGAAGAAGCGCTCAAATCTCACGAGCGTCCCGAAACCGCTCGCACGTTTTGGAGAAGTAAATGGGGAACGCCTCGACTTCGCAAACACTTACACAGGAAGAAATAAGTGCATTCTATAATTCTTGCATCGGCCTCCCCATCGCGTAAGAAATTACTGGAGGCAGCTGGAATTCATCCCACCATCGTGGTCAGCGGAGTTGATGAAGATGCAGAGATATATTCTTCGATGTCGCCCAGTGAGATGGTTATTGCACTTGCAATTGTAAAAGCTCACACTGTCCGCGAAACACTCAAAGAGCCTGCCCTTGTGATTGCTTGTGATTCAACATTTGAATTTGAAGGACGCTCATTAGGTAAACCACTGACGCCAGAATTAGCAATTGAACGTGCTCAGATGTTGAGCGGAAAGTCTGGAATTTTGCATACGGGACATTGCATTATTGACACGGCAAAAGATCGTGAAATTTCCAATCTAGCCTCCACGACTGTTAACTTTTCAATAATGAACGAAATTGAAATTGCGGATTACGTTGCCTCGGGTGAGCCCCTGGGAGTTGCCGGCGGATTTACTCTCGATGGACTCAGTAGTGCGTTTATCAGCTCAATAAATGGTGACTACACAAATGTCATTGGGCTTTCGATACCATTGCTTCGAGCGATGACAAGCAAATTGGGGTATTCATGGCCAGATCTGAAATCTCAAAAGTGATCTCATGGGGCCAGGGAGTAAAGTAATGAAAAGTGTTCTAATTGCCAACCGGGGCGAAATCGCCGTGCGCATTATTCGCGCATGTAAAGATCACGGACTCAAAAGCATTGCTGTGTACTCAAGTGAAGATCGAAACTCAATTCATGCCCAACTAGCCGATGCGTCCTATGCTCTTAATGGTTTAACCGCGACACAAACGTATTTGAATATTGAAAAAATCATAGAGATAGCAAAGCAATCAGGCGCAGATGCTATTCATCCCGGATATGGATTCTTATCTGAAAATGCATCCTTTGCTCAAGCAGTACTCGATGCAGGACTTATCTGGATTGGGCCCTCACCTGAAGCAATTCGATTGCTTGGCGATAAAGTTTCTGCACGAAAAATTGCCGCCAAAGTAGGTGCTCCATTGGTTGCCGGAACTGCAGACCCTGTCGATGGCCATGAAGAAGTGAGTGCGTTCGCAAAAAAGCATGGGTTACCAATTGCAATCAAAGCCGCTCACGGTGGTGGAGGTCGCGGTCTTAAAGTTGCACACACAATGGAAGAAATCCCGGAACTCTTTGCATCAGCTGTTCGTGAGGCAATTGCTGGATTTGGGCGCGGTGAATGTTTTGTTGAGCGATATTTAGACCGTCCGCGACATGTAGAAACTCAAGTTTTGGTAGATAGTCACGGCAACGCAGTTGTGGTTAGTTCAAGAGACTGCTCACTCCAACGTCGTCACCAAAAACTTGTAGAAGAAGCACCAGCACCATTTTTAACTAAGGAACAGACAGCCGAGCTTTATCGCTCTAGTAAAGCGATTATGAAAGAATCTAAATACGTGGGAGCAGGTACGTGTGAGTTCCTTGTCGGAGTCGATGGAACAATTTCTTTCCTGGAAGTTAACACCCGTCTCCAAGTTGAGCATCCAGTTAGTGAAGAAGTAACTGGAATTGATCTAGTACGTGAACAGTTCAGAATTGCAATGGGTGAAGAATTGGGTTACGAAGATCCAATTATTCGTGGGCATTCGATTGAGTTTCGAATTAATGGTGAAGACCCAGGAAGATCATTCCTGCCAGCACCTGGCCGAATCACCCAATGGGTACTTCCAACAGGCCCTGGGGTGCGAGTTGATGCAGGATTTAAAGATGGCGACACGATTGGTGGAAACTTTGACTCGCTATTAGCAAAACTGATTGTCACTGGAAGTACACGCGAACAAGCACTAGAACGTGCACGACGCGCGCTCAAGGAATTCCAGATCGACGGGCTAGCAACTGCACTACCTTTCCATTGCGCCATAGTTGAAGACCCTGCGTTTACAAAAGATTTCAAGGTTTACACCAGTTATATTGAAAATGAATTCGTTAATGAGATCCCTGTTTTTGTTCCCGCTAGTGTCCAAATTCAATCCCATGCCGCGCCTGAACATCTCTTTAGCAGTACATGATTGGCGCTTTCGCTCACCTGTTGTTAACCTTCTCTCTTTTTCCATAGATGGACTACCTGTTTTATAG
>CAILKF010000010.1 GCA_903834705.1 uncultured Actinomycetes bacterium | reverse complement strand
TCCTATGGTTACTCATACAGATGAAATGGTGATGCAGACAGATAAGCTGATCATTGATTCGAAGCGCGCAGTTGTTGGCGAACAGGTGATGATTGTTGCTGGTTCGCCTCCAGGAATTCCGGGCTCAACAAATGCCATGCGCATTCACCGTATAGGTGATGCAGTTGCCGGCGCAGCGCCTGCATATCGTTGACCTCCGACGTAGTTTTTAATCGGGTACACTCGCGTGCGCGCCTCGGTACTCCAACGGTAGAGAGGGCAGTCTCAAACACTGCATAGTGTCGGTTCGAATCCGACTCGGGGCACATGAGCACATCAATTCCACGAAATGGTGAAAATACATTGAACGAACCATGTCGAATTTTGGTCGCCGAAGATGAAACCCTCATTCGCATGGATTTAGTAGAGATGCTTACCGTAGCGGGATACTCGGTGGTAGCAGAAGCCAAAAATGGAGAAGAAGCTATTTCTCTTGCTCGTGAGCACAAACCAGATCTAGCAATCCTCGATGTCAAAATGCCGATCCTCGATGGGATCTCAGCAGCGCAAGAAATCATTTCTATTGCGCCGGTGTTAATGCTGACGGCTTTTAGTCAAAAGGAATTAGTTGATCGCGCTAGAGATGCCGGAGTAATGGCGTATGTCGTAAAACCTTTTTCAATTAATGATTTGGTTCCGGCTATGGAAATTGCAATGAGTAGGCACAAGCAAATGGTTTCGTTGGCTGATGAAGTTGCAGAACTTCATGAAAGATTAGAGGTTCGAAAACTTATCGATCGTGCAAAAGGAATTCTTATGGCCGCCTTAAATCTCAGCGAGCCCGAGGCCTTCTCCTGGATTCAAAAGGCAGCCATGGATCGTCGACTATCTATGAAAGAAATAGCTTTAGCCGTAATTTCCCCTACCGACGCACCAGAGCGGTAACTTCCCGGTAAGGGCTAACCGTCAATTCATTGATTTTTCACCTGGATAGGGCCTGCGGTCTTGTCCAAGTATGAGGCCAACCGATACCCTGACTGCTTCCCTCTCCGGGGACAAGAGCTACAGGAAGGTAGTTTATGAAAACTCGTTTTCGCGTTGTCGGGCTTCTAGCCACAGCAGCACTCGCTGCAGCGACATTGACAGGATGTTCGTCTTCTAACGAACTCATTATTGCAACAGATCTACCGCTACAAGGTGCATCTTTTGACTCTAATGACTCAACCAACAAAGCAATCGAACTGTATTTGAAGCAGCAAGATTACAAAGCTGGCGACTACAAGGTGAAGTTGAAGATTTATGACAACGCCACAGCTGCCAAGGGTTCATGGGATGATGCAAAGTGCGCCCAGAACGCTCAAGATCACGTAGCAAATAAGAATGAAATTGCAGTCATGGGTACATATAACTCAGGTTGCGCAAAGATCATCGTGCCAATTATCAACCAAGCACCAGGTGGAGCTATCTTGATGATTTCAAATGCAAACACCAACCCTGGTCTAACTAAGGCATGGGAGCCAGGCGAGCCAGATATCTATTACCCATCTGGAGTTCGCAACTACGCACGTGTGTGTACAACAGATGACAATCAAGGATCTGCTGCAGCACAATTTGCACAGTCAATTGGTATTAAGAGCATCTTCGTACTTAACGACAACCAGACATACGGTCAAGGTGTTGGAACTGCTGTTACAAGCGAAGCTAACAAGCTTGGTATCACAGTTCTTTCTAGCGGAACGAGCGGAGAAGCCTGGGATGCAAAGCAGGCTTCATACGAAGCTCTCTTTACAAAGATCAAGGCCCTAAAGCCAGAGATGATCTACATCGCTGGAATCTTTGACAACAATGGTGGACAGCTCATCAAAGATAAGGTCAAAGTTCTTGGCGATAACACCAAGGTGAAGGTTATGGCACCAGACGGATTTACTGGATACCCAGACTTTGTCAAGATGCCAGAAGCTGATGGCGTGTACCTAACCTTTGCTGGTCTTTCAACAGATTTGCTTCTTGCTAACGCACCAGATGGTGCCGGCGCAAAATTTGTTTCTGACTACAAGGCCGAATACGGTGTTGATCCAGTTGGTTCATACCCACTTTATGGCGTTTCTGCTGTTCAGGTCATCATGGCTGCAATTGCTGCCTCTGATGGAACACGCGAAGGCGTACGTAACGCCGTCTTCTCCGGAAGCGGAGTCACAATTCCTGCTGACGTATCAGTACTTGGTAAGTCAATCACTATCGATCCAGCAACTGGAGACGTCGATGCTATCGATATCACAGTTGAGATCGTAAAGGGTGGAGCAGAGACAACACTCCAAGCTTGGGTTCTTAAATAAACTCGAGTAGATAGTTAAAAGAGAACGGGGTGGGCGTAACGCTCGCCCCGTTCTCTTTAATCTATCTTTGTTTCGCCTTCTAGATTAGTATCCGCAGAAGAAGTCAGATGTATAAACTCAGAATTCAATGGGAGATCACGTGTCAATATTTGCAAAGGGATACCAAGCGAGGAAAGTTCGGCGCCTCTATCTTGAACGCTCCCTAGGAGCGATTGCAACTGTTCTCATACTTTTTTGGCTCACAATAAATTTCATCAAGTCTCCTTCGCAATTCTTTCAAGCATCCATCATTGGTCTCAGTAATGGCGTTCTTTATGCACTGATTGCCTTGGGCTATACGTTGGTTTATGGAATCATTGAGTTAATTAACTTTGCTCACGGCGATCTCTTCATGCTTGGAGCTGTATTTTCGGCGAATTTTATCGCCATCTGGTTTGGTAAGAGCGCTTCAAATCCTGGAGCTTGGTTGGTTTTTGCGGGTTGCTTAGTAGCAGTTATGAGCGTGAGCGCTGGAGTTAATGTTGGTATAGAGCGATTTGCTTATCGAAAACTCCGAAGAGCACCGAAGTTAGCGCCTCTCATTACCGCAGTCGGCGTATCTTTCGTCTTGCAATTTATCGGACTTCGTTGGAATGGGTCTGGCCCCAAAACATGGAATAGTGTTTTACCACCAGGCCAATTTGAAATTTCAGGTGTAACGATTGCTTACACAACCCTTTACGCAATAGCAATCACTGTGCCCTTGCTTATTCTCATGACCTGGATTGTTACTCGAACTCGTCAAGGTAAAGCCATGAGAGCAACTGCTCAAGATCAAGATGCAGCTCGCTTGATGGGTATTAACGTAGATCGCACTATTTCATTCACTTTCGCCCTGGGTGGGGCACTTGCTGGCGCAGCTGGCTTGATATTTCAACAAACTCGAGGACTCACTTCTTATAACCTCGGCTACCAACTCGGCCTTATTGCATTTACCTCAGCAGTTATGGGCGGAATTGGTAGTTTGCAAGGGGCCGTGCTTGGCGCACTTTTGATCGGTCTGATTCAGGGTCTCAATGATGGATTACCCATCGGCCTTGGACAGCAGTGGTCTCAAACAGTTGTTTTCTCAATACTTATTCTCCTCATGGCATTTAGACCAACTGGTTTGCTTGGCAAACCAGTAACAGAGAAGGTGTGATCTCACCATGGCGATAGAATTACGATCAAAGGCAATGAAGAAAGATAAGGCACTTAAGAAAGGGACTACCCAAAAGCAGTGGACTATCGGATTTCTCATTGCTGCGGCTGTTATTTGGACTTTCTATACCTTCATTATGTATCGCTTGCCATTTGAAATTCAACAAGTTTTTCAACACTGGTTGCCACCTACGACTGTAAACGAAGCACTTGTTTGGGTTATCTGCGCCCTTGGTCTCAATATCGTTGTGGGTTATGCCGGCCTTCTTGATCTTGGTTTCGTGGCGTTTTGGGCAATCGGAGGATATTCCGCCGGTTGGTTCATGTCAGCCTTTTTCCGTCAAGTTAATGTCCATGTATTAACCACCGCAAAACCTGAAACTCCAGGCATACATCTTAGTTTTTGGGCCGTAATCTTTATTGGTGGATTGATTTGTGCAGCGTTTGGAATCATTATTGGCGCGCCAACACTTCGCCTTAAGAGCGATTACTTGGCGCTAGTAACACTTGGATTCGGTGAAATTATCCCTCAGGTTTTCACCAATGGTGAAAATATTGCCGGCTTCAATATGTCGAACGGAACTAAAGGAATTTCTCCGGTCGACAACATTGGCGTTCCGGGCAAGGCGTTAGGACCATTCGATTTCAGTTGGAAGTTCTTCATTTTTGCTCTACTCACGGCAATGATGATTTTTGTTTCATTGAGATTACGCAAAGGACGTCTAGGACGAGCATGGCTTGCAATCCGCGAAGATGAGCTAGCCGCGAGCATGATGGGCGTTCCATTGATGCGGACAAAACTTTCTGCGTATGCAGTTGGCGCATTTACTGGCGGTATCGGGGGAGTAGCTTTTGCCACTCACGTGAATGGTGTTTTCGCAGATCGTTTCAATTTTTCTATCTCGATAATTTTGCTCGCGATGGTCGTGCTTGGCGGAATGGGAAATGTTTGGGGCGTGATGGTTGGAGCGTTATTGGTAGCGTGGGTAAATTCCACGGGCTTACCTTCACTCGGTGAACTGGTTAATACAACTTTTGGTTTAGATATCAATTTCCCTTCATACAACTTCTTGCTCTTTGGTGGAGTTTTGATTTTGATGATGCTCTTCAAACGCGAAGGCATGATCCCGGAATCACGTTTGAAGGCAATCTTGCATGAAGCAGATGACACATCATCTAACTTGGGAGGCCACCACTAATGACAAGCGCTTTGGTAGCCGAGAAGATCACCGTTCAATTCGGTGGGCTAGTTGCAGTTAATTCAGTTTCTTTTGATATCCCGACAGGGAAAATTGTCAGCCTCATTGGTCCAAATGGCGCAGGCAAAACAACATTTTTCAATGTGCTCACCGGGCTCTATAAACCCACAAGTGGTTCAGTGATTTTTGATG
>CAILKF010000009.1 GCA_903834705.1 uncultured Actinomycetes bacterium | reverse complement strand
GTTCTCAGCGTTGATAAGTTTCCAAGAATGGTTGATTATGTAGTTCCCGGTGGAGTCAGAATCGCTGATGCTGATCGAGTCCGATTGGGAGCGCATTTGGCCAGCGGAACCACAGTTATGCATGAAGGTTTTGTTAATTTCAATGCAGGAACTTTAGGTACGTCAATGGTTGAAGGTCGAATTTCTTCTGGTGTTGTTGTCGGCAATGGATCTGACATCGGAGGTGGTGCGTCCATCATGGGTACTCTCAGTGGGGGAGGCAAAACTGTAATTTCTATCGGAGAGAATTGCCTTCTAGGAGCAAATTCAGGAATTGGTATTTCATTAGGAAATAACTGTGTTGTCGAAGCCGGCACTTACATTACCGCCGCTTCAAAAATCAAACTTCCAGATGGAGAAACAGTTAAGGCTGGTTCACTCTCAGGCGCTAACGACCTTCTTTTCCGCAGAAACTCATTAGATGGAAATTTAGAAGTTGTTATGCGTACTGGTTCATGGGGTGGCTTGAATTCAGTACTCCACTCTAATTAAGGCAAGAAATCAAACCACGCTGAAGGCAATTTACTTTTACTTCTAAAAGCTTCTCCACTTAATTGACCAACTACACCTTCTGCAGAAGTGCCCAGAATAACTCCAACGGTCCCTGTTGGATTTCTACTGGCGATTTCAAGTGTTGCCACATTTGGTAAACCAAATGCTGCAGCGATTGTGTTCTGTTCTACGGTTCTCTCCCAATGAACATATCGGGGATTTAGAATGGGATCTAAGCTCCATGGATCAGGAACGCTTGCAACAAATGGTACATCTTTAGTCCAGACATCTATCCCTGATTCGGTCTGACCGGGTGATGAGGAAAAGAAATAAGCGGAGATGGGCTTTGCTTTGTATAAAATCGCAATTCCATTAGCCGCATCAGTTGTCGTTGCTTCGATCGCATTTTTCCACAGTTGACCATATTTTGGTTCCAACTCTTTGGCGTAACCAATAAAACTTTGATCACGAGTGGCCGAATAGATTTCGCAATCGCAACTTGTGTTGTATTTCCCAACTTTAGCCAAAGCGTAACTTCGAGATGCAATGCCTTGCGCTTGTAGAGCTGCGGCTGGCCAAGAAGATGGCATCTCTCCAATCCCCCAGAGGTATTCATCGTGAATTCGCAAAGTATTGGTGACTTCCAAGCGGTAGCCATCAAGTGGGGTTTTCACAACCTTTATTTGAATTTGTCCATAACGATACTTCGTTGTAATTCCATTAATGGCCACACTTGCTACAGAATCTTGACCTTCTAGATTGCGAGTTCCGCTCCACCTAATTGTCCAAAGTTTTCCTGACGGCAAATCTACAATTTTGCCGTTCGCGTATATAGCCTTGCCAACGATATCCGAGCGCGAAATTCCAAAGGTAAGGTTTACTTTTGTAGGGAAAGTTCGTGAATTGGTTGATGTGTCTAAACCTTGAACATCACCAGAAATTAATCGAAGTGATCCAGACTTAGTTTGGGTGTTTACTGAAACAGCAGAAAGTTGATGTCCGATATTTACACGCAACAGATAATCATCTTTGACCGGCGCCACAACAACATCTTTATAGTAATAATTAACAATCGAGGTTGCACTTTCTCCTTCAAGCGCTTGGCCGCGGGCTCCAATTTGGCTCATGCCTACACCATGTCCATATCCAGAGCCTTGAAATGAAAAGGTGGGAGGCGGGTCTTGAGCAAAGGCAGATGAGGACATTGAAATGCAATTGATGAATACCAGCAGAGATAGAAGCTTAAATATCCTCATCGATAGCTGCGCTCTTTCCGACCTGCAAAAATTGAGAGTATGCATCGACTACGTCCGTTGGATTTCCGCGCTGTACTAAACGACCTTTATCCAACCAAGCAACCTCATTGCAGATATCTCTAATTGTCCCCAGAGCGTGACTCACCAAAATTAGCGCTCGTGCGTCACTGCGCAACTCCTTAATCTTTTCTAAGCTTTTTTCTTTAAACTTGGCATCCCCCGTGCTTAGTGCTTCATCAACGATCAAAATATCTGGACGGACTGTAACTGCAACCGAAAAAGCCAATCTGGCATACATGCCAGATGAGTATGTGCGCATTGGCGCGTCAATGGCTTCACCTAAATCTGCAAAGTCTGCAATTTCATCAAAGTGGTCGGCAATTTCATCTCGAGTCATGCCGGCGGCAAGGCCTCCAAGGTGCACATTTGCTCTACCTGATAGCGACGGACTAAACCCAACACCGAGCGCCAATAACGTGCTGACTTTCCCAAACACTTCAACGCGTCCTTGTGTTGGTGGAAGAATTCCCGAAATTACTCGCATTAGCGATGACTTACCCGCACCGTTTGCGCCAACAACGCCAAGCACGCTGCCGTAATTAACATCCAGCATCACATCATCAAGAGCGCGAACAGTACGTGTGTGTTTTGTACCGCGGCCTAAAGTTTTTACTCGTGACTTCAAAGTTGGACGACGATCAATAGTCGTCGTGTATGTAAGTCCTAAGTGCTGAACCGAAACGGCGATATCGCCTGAGGTATGAAGTGAATTAGACACGGACCGCAAACTCCCTCTCTCTTGAAAGGAAGAAATAAGTGCCTATGAAGAAAATTGATATCGCCCAAGCTAGGGAAATCAACATGCTTGAAAGCTGAGGAGCTTGTGCATGTACTACAACTCGCGACCATGAATCCAAAATCGAAAATACTGGATTAAAGAGTTCAACGGTTCGCAGTTGTGGCTTGATGTCAGACGCCTCCCACAAGATGGGAGAAAGGTATAGGAGGGTGCGAGTGAAATAGGGCAAGAAGTTAGCGATATCTCTGAAATACACGTTGATGCAAGATATTGAAATCGCAAGGCCTAGTGCGAATAAAACGGTGATTATAACAATTGGAATTGCCCAGAAGATTTGGAAAGAAATTGGTAATCCAAGAATAGAGCGAAGTATCGCAAAAATAACGAGAGTCGGGAGAAATCTAAAAATTGCAACAACCGTTGCTGAGATGGGCAACATAATTCTCGGAAATGCTGTGTTGAGAATGAGGCGCTGACCCGCGGTTACAGATTTCACACCAGCACTAAGAGAGTTTGAAACTAAGTAGAAAAGGAATAAGCAAGCGGTTAAATGGCCGTATCGCAACTTATCGCTATGTCCACCAATAATGACAATCAATATGAAATAAACTGCAGAAAGCAATAAAGGGTTCAGGATTAACCAAATTTGACCAAAAACACTGTCGTAGTGTTGTTCGCGTAATTCTGAGCGCGAATATTCGGCAATAAATGCTCGTCGCTTCCAAAGCGTGCGCCAATAGCCACGCAGAGGTGGAAGTCCCTTACGAAAAGGAAGATAAACCTCGCTGGCAGTTGTTGGTTCCACTGCGTCAGGCTACCGCAGTACTCAACTCTGGCTAAGTTTACGGCGCCAGAGTCTTAGGCGAAGTAAGAAAACCAGCGCCCCACGACATATGCATCACGAGCAAGATTGCTGGAAGTCGTACTTTTGCGGACAAACCTTTGCCAATTAAAATGGAT
>CAILKF010000008.1 GCA_903834705.1 uncultured Actinomycetes bacterium | reverse complement strand
GGGTGATGAAGTTGATTTTGGGAAAATTTCGCAAGTGATTAGGAATCGGCTCAAACTTGGCATGCCTTTGCAGTTGGACACTACTGTGCATTACATCAAACACACAAGGGGGCAGATTTTCCTCAGTGCTCAATCCACGCAATTGGCGTCGCCTTACAACACCTATCTGCATTACGGTTTACCTCCGGGGCCGATTGGCAATCCCGGTCGAGCAGCGATGGAGGCATCGATGAATCCCACGATGGGAGATTGGATCTTCTTCATTACGGTCAAACCAGGGGACACTCGTTTCACCGCTTCGAATGGGGAATTTCTGCGATGGAAAAGTGCGTACGAGAAGAATTATCGCGCAGGATTGTTTGGGAAGAAATGACAATTCGTTGTGCAGTTTTGGGCTCACCTATTTCGCATTCACTCTCTCCAGCATTGCATATGCGTGCCTATCGCGAGCTTGGGATTCAAGGTTCCTACACAGCTATTGATGTTCCTTCTGGGAATCTAGAGAAATTTATTTCTGCTCTGGATGAATCGTGGACCGGTTTTTCATTAACGATGCCTTTAAAAGAGGAAGTACTCGCCATTGCTTCAGACGTGAGTTCACTTGCTCAGCAAACAAATTCCGCTAATACCCTCATACGAAATCCACGAGGATGGCAGGCAGAATCGACAGATGTTCCCGGTTTCGTAGATGCTCTGAGTGCTGCAGGTTTTGCGAAGTTTTCTACCATTGCGATTCTAGGATCGGGCGCGACTGCTCGTTCTGCTGTGGCGGCTTTTGATAATGCGGGTGTAGCAATAACAGTTATACATCGCTCTTCTCAACGCGAACCACACATGGCTGCTGCTGCAAAGAAGGCAAACCTTAATTTCTTGCCTTGGGGATCAAAAATCCCCGATGGTGATTTACTCATCAATACAACACCATCAAGGGTTGCCGATGTGTATGCCTCAAATATTGTGGCGCATGGTGTTTTTTTCGAAGCACTTTATAACCCATGGCCAACGAAACTTTTAGCTTCGTGGCGTCAAAATGGTGGGGAAAGCGTGGATGGATTAGATCTCTTGGTTCATCAAGGGTTGTATCAAATCGAGCTTATGACGGGCCAAGTGATTGATCATAAGAGTTTATGGCCCATATTGCGATTAGCCGGACTTGAGGCGATGAACAAGTAATCCACAATTTCAATCGCTGTAAATCGTAATCGGCTATGTGAAGGAATACTTCTCGCATGAAGTTAGTTGATTTCTGCCACTTGGCGGTGATGGCTATTGTAGGGATACCAATTTCGCTTTCGGATTTTCGTCACCATAAAATCTACAATCGCGATCTTCTAGCAAGTTTAATTCTTTTTATACCGCTCCTCACTACTTCTGTTCTGACTTCACATCAGGTTGCACGGTTCTATCGATCACTCCTTTACGCGCTGATATTCTTTTGCGCGCAGTATATTCTTGTCTCCATACGAGGGAGCGCTCTTGGTATGGGCGACGTCAAATTGCTATCGCTCATTGCAGTGACACTTTCATTATCCTCATTACACCAATACCAAGTATGGCTTTTCTGGATTGCAAGCATTGCTGGAATTACCGCGTTATGGGATGCAGTGAAATGGCGCACCATTGGAGGAAGAATTGCCTTTGCTCCCTCTGTCTTCGCCGGGACTTTGGCGTATTTAGCAACGAGAATCTAGCTCCATCTGCCACAATAGGAACATGCGTTGGCTCACAGCTGGAGAATCACATGGTCAGGCTCTGTCTGCAATAATCGAAGGCATTCCTGCATCTGTTGAATTGACTACCGCTGACATCGATGAACATCTTCGTCGACGTCGCTTAGGTGTTGGCAGAGGCGCCCGCCAAAATTTTGAAGCAGACAAAATAACTATTCTCGGGGGAGTTCGTTTTGGTTTAACTCAAGGCGGACCTATTGCGATCCAAGTTGGAAATTCTGAATGGCCAAAATGGGAAACAGTGATGTCAGCAGATCCTGTCGACAAGGCAGAGCTTGAAGGTTTAGGTAGAAACGCTCCGTTAACTCGTCCACGTCCTGGCCATGCGGATTTAGTTGGAATGCAGAAATACGACCTTGATGATGCTCGAGCAATTTTGGAAAGAGCAAGTGCCCGTGAAACTGCTGCTCGCGTTGCTTTGGGTGCGGTAGCGCGGGCCTTTTTAGAACAAAGCGTCGGAATAACTATTTTGAGCCATGTTCTCTCAATTGGTTCTGTGCGCGTTCCTGAAGGAACAACTCTTCCTTCGAAGTCAGATATGGCATCAATCGATGCTGATCCTGTGCGTTGTGCAGATTCTGCAACGAGTGCTCTCATGGTGGCTGAAATTGAATCAGCGCATTTAGACGGAGACACATTAGGTGGAGTGGTCGAAGTTTTAGCCTTTGATATGCCACCTGGTTTGGGTTCCCATGTGCATGCCGATCGCAGGCTAGACGCGAAATTAGCCGGTGCGATGATGAGTATTCAGGCAATTAAGGGCGTTGAATTAGGAGATGGTTTTCTCTCAGCTACAAGACGCGGTTCTGTCGCACACGACGAGATTGAACATGGCCCTGATGGTCACATTCGTCGACGAACAGATAGAGCAGGTGGCACTGAGGGTGGAAT
The DNA here is from genome assembly GCA_903834705.1 of uncultured Actinomycetes bacterium. Taxonomy (GTDB): domain Bacteria; phylum Actinomycetota; class Actinomycetes; order Nanopelagicales; family Nanopelagicaceae; genus QYPT01. Next base: position 2,193 of record CAILKF010000008.1, on the reverse strand, counting down.
GTCCAATGGTGAAATCTTGCGAGTACGCGTAGCGATGAAACCAATTAGTACTATTCCTAAGGCTTTGGACACGATTGACGTTGCTACCGGCCAGCCTGCCAAAGCCATTAACCAACGCTCTGATGTATGTGCTGTTCCTGCCGCGGGCGTTGTTGCAGAAGCAATGGCTGCACTTGTTTTGGCTGAAGCTGTCCTTGAAAAATTTGGGGGCGATAGCGTTTCTGAGACAAAACGTAATTTCACTGCGTACATGCAGAATTTGCGTTTTTCATAAGATGCCCGCATCAATTGTTTTAATCGGCCCACCAGGTGCAGGGAAAACAAGCGTTGGGAAAGCGCTAGCTAAAGCCACCACATCGCAATTTATTGATACTGATGCCTTAATCGAAAAGGATCAGGGCAAGAGTATTTCTGAGATTTTTGTTGATCAAGGCGAGGTTTTCTTTCGTGAAGTTGAAGAGCGAGTGTGCGTAGATACTTTGGCCAATGTTAATGGCATCATCTCCTTAGGCGGTGGCGCTCCCTTGTCTCCAAAGGTGCAGAATATTTTAAAGGAATCTGGATTGCATGTGATTTTTTTAGATGTTTCACTTGCGGTTGCGGCTCCGAGAATTGGTTTCAACCGGGATAGGCCGCTGCTACTTAACAATCCTCGGCAACAGTGGCAGTTGCTCATGGATAAACGTCGTCCGATTTACGAAGATGTTGCCACAGATATTGTGGAAGTTGGCCAACTTTCGGTTTCGGCACTCTGCGAAGCGATTCTTGCGAAAGTGAGCGTCTAATGATCTCGATAGATGTGAGGGCTGAGAGATCTTATGTTGTGAAAGTTGGATGTGATTGGCTCTCTGAAATTGCACCGCATCTGGACGTACGTTCACATATTGGCGTCATCGTCTCATCTACTTTGGCTCAGCAGGTGCGAAAACAAGTACCTAGCGATTCCCGCATAACAATTATGGAAGTTCCTGATGGAGAAGAAGGCAAATCTTTAACAACTTTGGAATCTTTATGGAATTCATTGGCCCTTGCAGGATTTACACGCTCTGACTTAGTGATCGCCGTTGGTGGGGGAGCCACAACGGATATTGCAGGTTTTGCTGCGAGCACGTGGTTACGCGGTATCGATTGGATTGCGGTTCCTACAACTCTTGCCGGAATGGTAGACGCAGCTGTTGGTGGCAAAACTGGCATGAATTCACCTTCGGGCAAGAATCTGATCGGATCCTTCCATTCGCCTATTGAGGTTCTTGCGGATTTACAATGGCTCAAAACTCTTTCTGATCGAGATTTCAGTGCTGGTCTTGCTGAAGTAATCAAATGTGGTTTTATCGCCGATCCTGCGATTTTGACATGTATTTCCAATAATTCACTAGCGGAGTTGCGGGGATCAGATGAACTGACGATGGATTTGGTCTCGCGGTCTGTTCAAGTGAAATCAGATGTCGTTTCAACGGATTTCAAGGAGAATTTTGCACGTGAGGTTTTAAATTATGGTCACACGTTAGGGCACGCTGTTGAGTTAGATAGTGGTTTTGAGCTTCGCCATGGTGAAGCAGTGGCTATAGGCATGGTTTATGTTGCTGAATTGGCTGCGGCAAGAGGTTTGATTACACAGGAAGTAGTTATCCAACATAGAGAGATTTTGCAATCGTGCAATCTGCCTATTGCATATAAGAAATCAGCTTGGCCGCAATTATTGAAGATCATGGCTCTTGATAAAAAAGCACGCGGGAGTTCACTACGTTTTGTTGTTTTAACCGGAGTCGGTCGCACAACTCGGCTAGAAGACGTTAATGAGCCCGAGTTGCTAGAGGTATATGAGAGAATCTGCGTATGAAAATTCTTGTTATCAACGGCCCCAATTTGGCTCGTTTAGATATCCGCGATTCAACAATCTACGGTGACCTTACCTACCCAGATTTAGTCTCCTTTATTCAAAAAGGTGCTTCGGCCGAAGGTTTTGATGCAGATGTGCGCCAAAGTAATGAAGAGGCTGAAATCATTGGTTGGCTCCATGAAGCTGCCGATTCACAAACGCCTGTCATCTTGAATCCTGCTGCTTTCACGCATTATTCCTATGCGATTCGAGACGCTGCTGAATTGCTTAAAGCTCCACTCATTGAAGTGCATCTTTCGAATCCGATGGCACGAGAAGAATTTCGACATACCTCAGTTATTTCTGGAGTTGCT
>CAILKF010000007.1 GCA_903834705.1 uncultured Actinomycetes bacterium | reverse complement strand
CCGGCAAAAAATAAATTGACTGTCAGGGCGACTAACTCCTGATCAGTAAGCTCGTCATCTTCCTTTGGAGCGGTAAGCACTCTGCTCAATAAATTATCTCCGGGATTCTTGCGAATTTCTTGGAATAACTTCATCAAATATTCTTGGGCTTCAATTGCAACACCCTCAGCAAAAGTTGCTTTCTCTGAAGTTACTTGCGCAGAGGCAATAAACCCAGCCAAACCATCTGCCCAACGCTTAAGATCCCACTGTCTTTCCAACGGCATACCCAATAATTCGCAGATAACTAGCGATGGTAACTGAAATGAAAAATCATCAACAAGGTTGAATGTTTCCTTTTTAGTTGCTTCATCCAATAATCGAGCGACAATATTTTCAATCTTGGGTTCAAAAGCGTTGATATTGCGAGGAGTAAAAGACTTGCTAATTAAGCGACGAAAGCGAGTGTGATCTGGTGGATCTTGAAAATTCATATAACGGTTGAGAGTCCATTGGGAAACTGGATATTTCTCTCGTTCCTCTGGAGTGAAATGTGATGCTGCAGCAGCAATTCTTCCCTTCGCAATGAGTTGCTCCCCATGCAGGCCTTCTTCAACTTCAACAAACGGGCTAACAACCCATGCGTTAACTTTCTTGCTCCAAAAAATTGGCGCAGATTCATGCATGTACTTGTATGCAGAATATGGGTTATTGAAATATCCGGGCGTTAGGAAATTCTTTTCTTCCCAGTATTGATCCAGTGCCATAACGCCCTCCCGAATTAGTAATTACTTACCGGTTACCCACAATTGAAGTGGCTTACGAACTGCAAGAAGTTCAGGGAAAGATGGTTTCGGATCCACAATAGAGATTTTTGGCATCCGCTCGAGTAGTTGTCGCATTGCAATTCTGGCTTCGAGTCGAGAAAGGGGTGCACCAATACAGAAATGAATTCCGTGACCGAAACTAACATTACCTGCGTCTGTTCGAGCAATATCAAAAACTTCTGGGTTAGCAAAACGTGCAGGGTCATGATTTGCTGCACCGATCATGAAGTGCACATAATCGCCAGCTTTAATTGTTTGTCCAAGAATTTCAATATCTTCGCTAGCAACGCGAGATTGTTTCAATATAGAGGACTCGTAGCGCAAGGTTTCTTCAACGGCTGCATCCATTAATTCAGGCTTACTGCGCAATAAAGCTAATTGCTCTGGGTGATTAACAAGGGTCATCACCATGTTCCCGATTAGACCCTCAGTTGTTTCAAAACCTGCAAAGAACAATTGAATAGTCAGTCCCACGATTTCTTTATCTGTTAAGCCATCTTCTTCACCTTGTGAATTAACAATTCTGCTGAGGAGCCCATCATTTGGCGTTTTGCGAACTTGTTCGAAGAAACCCATGAGAAATTCTTCAGCTTCTCTTGCAACATCTTCAGCATGAGCTGCTTGCTCAGGAGTGATTCGAGCAGAAGCGGTGAAACCCGCAACACCATCTGACCAGCGCTTGAGATCCCATTGTTTTTCAAGTGGCATTCCTAATAGTTCGCAAATAACCATTGCTGGAAGTTGGAATGAAAATTCATCAACGAGGTTGAAGGTGTCATTCTTCATTGCTTTATCTAGCAAATTGGAAACTATGGCCTCAATTTTTGGCTCAAGGGCGTTAATGCTACGAGGAGTAAATGACTTGCTAATTAAGCGACGTAAGCGAGTGTGCTCAGGTGGGTCTTGAAATACCACCCAATTGCTTAAGTTAGTCAAAATGTGCGGCATTTTTGCAAGTTCTTCAGGGGTGAAATGTGAACTCGCTTTAAGCATGCGTTGCTTTTGCGTAAAAACTTCTAAGTGAAGACCTTCTTCTACTTCTTTAAAAGGACTCACGATCCATGCACGTGCTTTTTCACTCCAAAAAATTGGAGTTGAATCCAAAAGTTCTCGATATATCGGATAAGGATTTTGAAAATACTCAGTTGATAAAAAATTTTCGACACCGCTGCTTTGTGTCGTTTGCATTAGCAGCCTCCATAACCATGCTCTTCTAGCGTGAGCATTCTCCGTGGGATTCGTCGAACCTTATCTATATTTTCCAAAGATTGCGAGGGTATAGTCCTGCTATGAGTTTGCTACTTGCAGTTGCAGCAGCGCTCTCCTTTGCGATTGGGACCTTTCTTACAAAAGGCGTAACCCTCAAAATCTCAATATATAAGGCGATCGGGCCACTATTTATTCTCAATGCCCTCTTTGTCTTTCCACTTATTCCATTCGGGCCACACTGGATTATTTGGTCAGGGCCAATTCCTTATTTGCATATTCTTGGAGCGCTCGGTAGCGGAATTGTGGCCGGAATTATTTTCAGTATGGTTTCACGCAGTACCGCCTCTGTTGTATCTGTCGGACAAGCAATTACGCCCGCAGTGGTTCTACTTGCTGGACCAATCGCTCTGGGAACCAGCATTGTTCCAGTACAAGTTCTGGCAATAGTTGTACTTGTAATTGCGACGCTTTTTCCACTGCGCAAGAGTCTTGTTGGAGTTGGTTCTCTCACAACACTTTTCTTAATGATGGTTATTGGCGTACTCAGTGGCCTTGTCACTGTGGCTGTTGTTCTTTTGAATAGAGAAGGTGTCGGTACTTCAGAGACATTTATTGTCCGTCAATTGCTGGCTGGCTTTACCTTTATGGTTATTTTCCCGCCAATTGGCCTGCGTTGGCGAGACTTTATGCAATTAGTAAGACGTTCGTTCTTTATGAGCGTGGGTTGGCTCGCCTCTATTTATGCGATCCGTCAAGGAAGCCCCGTCGTTGTTCAGTCGGTGATGGCAACTATTCCTCTTTGGGTAATTTTGATTGAAGTAATTGTCTACAGAAAGCGACCATCACGCCCCGTGGTCTTTAGTGCACTTGCGATTGCCATAGGCATTTATGTGTTGGCTCTCACCTCTTAATATCAATTCTCGTTCTTGAAAACCTCTTGCCACGACCCTCTGCCATCCCTAGGATATTTTCCTAGTGAAGTTCTATTGAACTTAGATTCTCGATTTCAACTAAGGGGAAAACATTATGTCTCATAAAGGAAAACTCGCAGTCGTTACTGGTGCAGCTTCTGGAATTGGCCAAGCGACCGCAATCAGATTACGCGATGAAGGTATGCGAGTAATTGCCGTAGACATGAATAAGGACGCTCTTGAAAAAGTCACTGGCGTCGAACATTTAGTTGCAGATTTATCTAAGAATGAAGATCGCGACAAAGTTGTTGCTGCAGGACAAGGCGCACATGCACTTGTCAACGCAGCGGGACTTATTCGGTTAAAGCCAATCCTGGAATTCACAGTCCAAGATATCCGCGATATTTATGCAGTAAACGTTGAGGGTGTTTGGGACTTAACTAGTCGCATTGGTCGCACAATGACAAATGGCGCAAGCATCGTTAACTTAAGTTCTGTTTCTGCAAAATTGGCCACAACCCAAGAAACAGCCGTTTACGCATCATCTAAAACTGCGGTGCTTTCAATCACTCGCTCATTCGCTTATGCATTCGGATCAAAGGGCGTACGCGTAAACGCAATTTGCCCAGGCATTGTTGACACTCCTATGCAGGACAAAGTTCTTGAGCGCCTTGCTGAGATTCGCGGAATCACTGTTGATGACATTACATCTAAGCGATTAAATACAGTTCCGCTAGGTCGGGCATCAGAACCTCGCGAAACTGCTGGATTTATCTTTTTCCTCATCTCGGATGAAGGCTCCTACTTCACAGGACAAGCCCTCAGCCAAGATGGCGGAATTGTTATGTAGTTTTTCTCCACCTTCAAACAACCTACCGAAAGGATCTAACCATGGGCGAAATTCTGGGCTTTTTTCACGGCGGAGTCACTGTAAAAGATATGGACAAGTCCCTTAAGTTTTATCGTGACGGACTTGGTCTCAACGTAAAGTTTGAAAAACTCCTTACGGGTCCTTACCTAAAGACGGTGCTCGACCTCAAATTCGATGCAATCAAAGTGGCATTCCTTGATGTTCCTGGTGGCGGATTTATTGAACTTTTGGATTACCAGGGAATTGAAAAACTTTCAGCAGCATCTCGTCCATGTGATTTCGGTGGCGGACATTTCTGTTTCTATGTATCAAAAATTGATGAGATTGCAGACAAGATGTTCAAGATGGGTTACATCGCACGTAGCCAAAGCTGTGTCGATATCACTGAAGGGCCAAATGCTGGCGGACGTTCGTTGTATCTACTCGATCCAGATGGGTATCCAATCGAATTGTTTATGCGTCCAGCCGACGCATAAACAAGCTGTCTAGCACCGCTCGTTTATTAGCGAGCGGTGTGGCCACCATCGACAACAAGCACTGTTCCTGTGACCATGCTTGACGCCTGTGAACCTAAGTAAATTATCGAACCAACAATTTCTTCTGGTTCTCCCATTCTGCCCATTGGGATATTTGCTTTAAAGAATGCTTCACCCTCGGGGTTTTCTTTAATGGAAGCGACAATGAGTGGAGTTCGAAAATGTGTCGGTGCAATTGCATTGACACGAACACCCTTAGTTGCCCACTCAATCGCCAAAGTGCGCATCAGTGCATGAACTGCGCCTTTACTCGCAGAGTAATTTGCATTGCCGTTTGGTAATCCAACGAGTCCAGCAATAGATGAAATAAAAATAATCGAACCTTGAGTATCAGTTGTGATCATGGCTCGACCAGTTGCCTGCGCTAAATTCCATGCTCCATTGAGATTGACGTCAATCACGTCTTGCCATGTTTGACTTGTCATCTCAATCGCTGGGCTTCGGCGTCCAATACCTGCAGAAGCCACAACGATTTGTGGAACTCCAAATTTTGCAATGACATCCTGCACACTCTTTTCAACTGCTTCAGCATCACGAGTGTCTGCAACTAAAGTGATTGCACGTCCGCCTGCTGCGGTAACGAGCGCGGTAGTTTCTTCGGCAGCTTTTTGAGTGATGTCGAGAACACCAACACTTGCTCCGCGCTCGGCTAAACCAAGCGCGATCGTTCGACCAAAACCACTTCCTGCACCTGAAATGATGGCAACTTTGCCATCAACTGAAAAAAGTGGATCAGCTATTACGGTCATCCGATTTTTCCGCGGAAGAGTTTCATTCCTCGGACGCCAACAGGAATGCGCCAAAGTCGGCCATCCATAGGAGCTTCTGCTGTGACAGCAGTGATGTCACCAAAATCTGTGATTATTAGATTGTCATCGTAGAAAACACAGTTCAGTGGGACTCCACCAGTTTCTAGGAAATCAACATAAGAACCATCTGGTCGCAAAATATCTACACCGCCGCCCATAAATGCAGTAATCCATAGGTTGCCTTTTTCATCTATTTTTAGCCCATCAGGAACATGTTTTTCTGGCAACTGCGCAATCTGTTCTGATTTTCCACCTGGTCGTATGCGATATACACCGCGATCGTAAGACTCAACCCAAATAATTGATCCATCTTTTTCTGCAACAATTCCATTTGGATACGAAGCAGGAATCTCATCTAATAATTCTCCACTGCCGTCTGGGTTAACCGCAAAGATGCGTCCCATTCCGCGATTATCTGGATAGTAATCGCCCGGATCAGTAAAAAATAAACGTCCATCGGGACCGAAAGTTAAATCATTGGGTGCTTGTAATTTATATCCAGCAACTTCTTTTACAGCAAACTCAACACGACCATCTGGCCAAGCTTTTTGAATTGATGGAACAGACATTACATCTGCTTTCCATGCTCCAACTGTTCCTCCATTTTGTGTAATGTAAACGGCGCCATCTGAGCCCAACATGCAAGCATTTGGTCCGCCTCCACAAATTGCGTAATCATGAATCCCGCGCTCTGGTGACCAAGCGATGATCTTGCTTGTATAAGTCTCGACCATAACGATTCTGCCGTCTGGCAAAACATCCGGACCTTCTGGATGTCCGAGGCCACTTCCAAGAGTTTCTACAGGAAATTTCATGATGTTCTCCTTTGTCGTAATTCCGCGAAATAATTGCTCGAACTAATGAAAAAATCTTTTCTTTCACCAACTCTCAAGAGAGTAACAAATGATGTTCTTCCTGCCAACAGTCTTGTTAGCGAATTAACTTCTGTGTGTGCGATCCGCAACAATAAGAGAGCAACTAGATCCAATGTGCAAAACGTTGGGAATTCATGGATTTTCACTCGCTACAAGGAAAATCCTTAAGGTTGCCGAAAACTGGAAATTTCCAGAAATGGCCCGATTGAGCCTTTACCTCAACATTCAATCCGAGGAGGGTCCAGATTCGACCAGGGGACCCGGAAGAATTCGGGGGACTTCACCGATTCTTCGTAGATTTTTGAGGAATTGTTATAAAGAAACCTCGGTTTATCTATTGACCTACGCCTGCGTAGGGGCTATTTTTTCGGGAAACGGTTCCACCCAGAACGGTTCCTCTAGATAGGGAGATAGGTACGCATGAAAAAATCAACTCTACAGCGTGGAGTAGTTGTACTTGCAGCAACTGGGCTTGCAATTACTTCTGCAATGAGCGCGTTTGCAGCAAGTGGAGACACTGCTGGAGCAATAAAGATTCTTAAGAAGCATAAATTCTTGCAACTTGCTGAGGGTGTCGATCTTGCAAAGGCTCCAGCATCAAACAAGTTAGCTGATGGATCAACATTTAAAGTTGCTAAGTCAATCACCGACAAAATTGCTAAGGGCCAACAACTTAACTTCGCAATGTCATACGGTGCAAAAGGTATTCCTCTATTCTCACAGCAATATTTCGCAGGTGAGACAAAGGGTATAGAAGCCGCAAAGCGCATTCTTCCAATGAAGCTTCGCGATGTAACACCTGAAGGAATCAGCCAAGATGTTCAGAAGCAAATTGCTGGAATCGAAGCTCTTCTTAACACGGGTCAGATTGACTGCTTGTCTATCCAACCTTTGGATAATTTCTCCTTCACCGGAATCACACAAAAGGTAATGGCTAAGGGAATTCCAGTCTTTACTGTTGGTGTTGAGTCTGCAGGTAATGAGCTTTCAAACTTCACACAGGTTTCATACAAAGAAGGTCTACAAGCAGCAGCAATCGTTGTTGACTGGATGGCTAAGAATAAGAAGAGCCTTAAGGTGTTCGCAGTTTCTGGTGGAGATCCGTCAGCAACTTGGGCGCAGGGTCGCATGAAGGGCTTCGTTGAGGGAATCACTAAGGGTGTTCCTGGAGCTAAGTTCCTTAACACTGAAGCTAATGGGCTAGCAACAACTTATGACTCAGCAAAGACTCTAGATGCTTACAAGGCATACATTGCTGGTCACCCAACCGTTGAATTCATTGAAAACGTTGACATCGGAGCAGAATACGCAGCCCGCGCAATTGCTGATGCTGGCCTAAAGGGCAAAGTATTCACAATTGGCTGGAACCTCAGCGTAGGTCAGCTGGATGCAATTGATGCAGGAACTCAGGTTGCTGCTCTCGATCAAGGGTGGGCACAACAGGCTGCATTCGGTCCTGTTGCTTGCGCTATGTACTTGAAGTTCGGCAAAGTTATGGCAAACAATCAGGCGCTTGAGCCAGTTACAAAAGTAACAGGCACAGCAACTGCACGAAAGCTCCTAGCTTCAATTCTGAGCTAATAGCTTAAAAAGCTATAGAAGGAAAACTACAGTGGCCGATTATTCGAAAGATGATCGGCCACTGTAGTTCCTATAAATAATACTTTTTATTGAAAATGAGAAAGTTAGGCGGAACCCATGTCAAGCAACACCAATCAAAGAGGCCAGAACTTTAAACAGTCATTTGGCCGAACCGCCGGTTTACTCGGTGCGATTTTGTTAGTGGTTGTGCTTTTTGCCATCACTTCACATGGTCTATTTCTAAAGCCGGCTAACTTGCTCGGTTTACTTCGCTACATGAGCTCACTTGCAATCGTTGGATTTGGATTAACTGCAGTACTTATTACAGGTGAGATTGATTTATCATTCGGTGCTGTTTATGGACTTTCGTCAATGCTCAGCGGTGTTGCCTGGATTGTGTGGGGCTGGGATCTTTGGCAATCAATACTCCTCGCACTTTGCGGAGCTGCGATTGTTGGATTGTTTAATGCATTTTTCACTACCATCGTGAAAATACCCTCGTTTATTGCAACTTTGGGAGCGAGCACAATAGTCTTTGGTGTCGATTTGCTAGTAAGTAAGTCAAATACATTGTCACCCCTTTCACCGCCCAATGGACGCGTTATTCCAAAATCAGAGTTAAAATTTTTCTCAGAGCTTAGTAACCACGTGCTTCCCGGAGGCTTTCCAATGCAACTGCTCTGGATGCTCCTCGCGGCGTTCGTTTTCTGGTATTTATTGACTAAATCTCTTTTCGGATTTCACCTCAAGGCAATTGGTGGAAACCAAGTTGCTGCAGAATTTGCGAAGATTAAGGTTCGCAAGTACAAGATGTGGGCATTTATTATCTGCTCCGTTGCGGCAGCAAGCGCCGCTATTTTGGATTCTTCCTACATCAGCTCGATGCAGCCAGATTCTGGAGCTGGTCTTCTCTTTCCAACTTTTGCAGCCGTTGTTATTGGAGGCGCAAGCTTGATTGGTGGTCGCGGAACGGTAAGTGGAACACTGATGGGTTGCCTCTTGCTCGCAATTTTGGCTAATGGTTTGGCACTTCTTGGTAGCGGTGCGTTCTTGCAGCAAATGTTCGTTGGAGCAGTGACTATCGGCGCTGTTGTGCTTGATCAAACAACTCGGGCAAGGCGCAAAGAGTAATGATCTCTCCTAATTCCTCGGACAAATCCGGTATTCGTTTAGAGCATCTTCGAAAAGAATATGGCGACACAATCGCCCTTGAAGATCTAAACCTTGTGGCTCGCCCTGGCGAAATCCTAGGAATTGCAGGGCCTAACGGCGCAGGGAAAAGCACCATGGTGAAAATCCTGGCAAGTGAAACCAATCAAACAAGTGGAACAATTACCCTCAATGGTGCGCCGTGGGATCCACGTGAACATAAAAAACAAGTTGCGATTGTTCACCAAGAGCCACAACTCTTTGCAAATCTAACTGTGGCTGAAAATATTTTGGTAGGTATCGAGAAATCCAAATATGTGCGTCCCAAGAGTTCCCAAGTAGATCAAAATCTTCTAAATGAGGTTGGTCTTGCTGAATATGCTCATCGCCGCCTAGGTAGTTTGCCTTTAGCAATTCAGCAGCGCACAGAGATTGCCCACGCATTAGCAAGGTCTGCCGACGTATTCTTATTTGACGAACCCAACTCCGCTCTAACAGAGGAAGAATCTAGTGAACTATTTGAATGGATGCACAAACTGGCGAAAGAAGGTAAGATTGTTTTCCTAGTTAGCCATCGCTTATTAGAATTGGCAGCTCATTGTGATCGGGTGGTTGTCATCATTGACGGTAATGTAAAAGTTGAAATCAAGAAAAATGAATTGACGGAAGAGCGTATTTCGCGTGAACTCATGACTGGTGTGGCTAATAAACGTGCATCTCTTACTCATGCAGGTAAGAACACAAAAGATCTACTTCAAGTTTCTGACTGGAAGCATGTTGACGAAGCGTTCAAACCTCTTGAACTTTCTATTATGCAAGGAGAAATTCTTGCTGTTATTGGGGTTGAAGGCTCAGGTGGGCGCGAAATCGTTAGATCTTTGGCTGGTTTTGCGCCAACGACTGGCGATATAGCAATGCAGGAATCTAAAGGGTCTGCTGTAACAAAGCAGGTTGCATTTGTTTCTGGTGATCGCTCAAGCTCTCTATTTAGCAACTTAAGTGTCGGGGAAAACCTTTATGTGCGTTTAGAGAACCGTATTAAAACTAAACTGCGTACTCTTTCACAATCTAGAGCTCGTGCAATTGCAGAGTCTGCCAAATCAGAATTCTTAGTACGCGCAGCTTCTATTGATACGCCAATTCGTTCACTTAGCGGTGGAAATCAGCAAAAAGTTGCTATCGCTTCAGCCCTTGCTTTGAAACCGCAAATGATTGCTCTTGAAGAGCCAACGCGTGGTGTAGATATTTCTAGTAAAGCTGAAATTTATAAACTTGTGAGAGAGTATGTCTCACAAGGTAATGCTGCTGTTTTCTATTGCACAGAGGTTTCGGAAGTATTCGATTCAGCCGATCGTGCTGCAGTTGTTTTCGATGGCAAGATAAAAAAGATTTTAGATGTTACCAAGTTTAACGATGCCGAATCCCTGGCTGGTGCAATCAGCCAGGCGACGGCCTCGTAATCTATTTTTTAGTCTAGGTGCCAAACTTCTTTAAACTCTAACAAATTACCTTTGTTGTCGGTCAAATTAACAATCACATCTTTAAACCATTCGGCCCAGCGTGCATTAGCTTCGTGCTTTCCAAGCTTTTCAAATGCTGTCTTTGAATCAGGCTCGACTTCGAAATATCCAATGACATGGATTCCGCGACGAAAGAGGCTGTAATTTTTAAATCCTGCATCTTTGATTGCAGTAACTAACTCTGGCCAAATTTCATCATGGCGTTTTTTGTACTCTGCTTCTTGTCCTTCGAAGATTTCAAACATGAAACACATTCTTGCCATTGCTCTGCTCCTTAGTGCGATAGTGAGGAAAACCTGGGTTAATCAAACCCGAAAGTACTGCGGGTGGTCAAGGGTGTCAGACAACAATGCTTCATAAATGCCCTTGTACATTGGTAAAAGCAGTGTTATTTTTCGTGTTATTAAATTGGAATACCGACGAAAGGCATCACATGGCAAAGATTCGCGTAGGAGTAATCGGTGCGGGAAGTTGGGTGGTTT
>CAILKF010000006.1 GCA_903834705.1 uncultured Actinomycetes bacterium | reverse complement strand
GGTTAATGCAAATAGGTCAGACTCATCAACAATGATGCCATCACTCAACAGTGCCTGTGCAGCTTCATATCCAAGAACATCAATATCTAAAGCCGAACGAGAACCGATATAGAAAATTCTCTCTCAACTGTGCGGGACATTTTTGGGTGTTAGGACAGCGAATATCAATGTCGCCTTCTGTAATAGCCCGAAGTGTTGATCCGCATTCTGGGCACTGAGTCGGCATGACGAATGCGCGTTCACTACCAGTGCGCTTCTCGATTACTGCGCTAAGCACTTCTGGAATAACATCGCCAGCTTTTCGAATGATTACAACATCACCTATAAGGATGCCCTTTCGGACAATCTCCTGGGCGTTATGCAACGTTGCATTTGTTACCACCGAACCAGCAACTTTCACGCTCTCCATAAAGGCAAAGGGTGTTACTCGTCCAGTACGTCCGACACTTACCTTTATATCTAACAACTTTGTTGTTACTTCTTCTGGAGGATATTTGAAGGCAATTGCCCATTTGGGAGCGCGAGAAGTTGTGCCCAGCTTCTCTTGTAATGACGTTTGATTTACTTTGATGACAACGCCATCTATTTCGTGCTCCACATCATGGCGATGCTTGTCATAATTGGCAATGAAGGCGACAACTTCTTTCCGCGTTTTTAAGACTTTAAATCGAGAGCTCGTAGGTAATCCCCACTTGTTTAAGGCTTCATAGGCCGAACTTTGAGTTGCAAATGTTGCACCTTCTACTGCGCCTACTCCGTGAACAACAACGCTGAGTGGCCGAGATGCTGTTACACGAGGATCTTTTTGACGCAATGAACCTGCAGCAGCATTTCGGGGATTAGCAAATAGTGACTTACCGGCCTCTTCCAATGATTCATTAAGTTCGTTGAATGCTAACAATGGAAAGAAAACTTCACCCCGTACCTCGATAAGTGAGGGGATATCTTTACCGACCAAGACGTGAGGAAGATTCTTAATAGTCTTTACATTGAGAGTGACATCCTCACCAGTTACCCCATTTCCACGAGTAAGAGCTCTAGTTAAAACTCCATCCTCAAAGCGCAAATTAATTGCTAAACCATCAACTTTTAGTTCGCAGAGCCATTGGGCATCTGCAACTTCCTTCTCTACTCGATCAAACCACAAATCTAGTTCGGCGTTATCGAAAACATTATCTAAACTCATCATCTTCTCAAGATGGTCATGTTGTTCAAAAGTAGTGGCGAATCCTCCACCAACACTTTGAGTGGGTGAATCTGCTTCACGCAACTCTGGATGTGCACTTTCAAGTGCGTTTAATTCACGCAATAACTCATCAAATTGCGCATCTGTGATTGTAGGTTTATCTAAGACGTAATACAGGAACTGGTGGTCTCGAATCATCGTCGTAAGTTCGGAAATTCGATTCCTAGGGTTTGTGCTCATGCAACAGTTTCACTCACGGTTGCAGATCCAACGACTCGATCTCCATCATAAATAACCATCGCTTGCCCAGTTGCTAAACCAAGCAGTGGGTTTTCTAAAGTGGCAATCAGCTGGCTACCGTCGTATGAATAGGTACAAGGAAGTGCTTGCCCATGGGCACGTATTTGAACAAAACCTTGCGTCGGTTTCTCTGTCACTGCTGGGCCACACCAAACTGGATTTTCGCCAAACATTTTCGTGATCGCTAACTCTTCACGCGCGCCAACAACAACAGTGTTTGTTTTGGGTTCAATCTTTAGAACAAACCTAGGCGAACCGTCATCCGTTGGAACAGAGAGTCCCAAACCCTTACGTTGACCAATCGTGTATGTGTAGGCCCCTTTATGTTCACCAATTTTCTTTCCGCTTTGATCAACAATCGGACCAACTTCACTACCAAGGCGATCATGTAACCAACTTGCATTATCACCCGAAGGAACGAAACAGATGTCATGGCTATCAGGTTTGTTTGCAACATATAGCCCTCGCTCTGCCGCTTCTTTACGTATATCTACTTTCTCTGTATCCCCTAATGGAAAAATTGCTCCCGCAATTTGTTCTACCGTGAGAACTGCTAAAACGTACGACTGGTCCTTTGAATTATCAATCGCGCGATGCAATGTTTTTCCCATAGAGCCGTCGCGAGTGATTGCATAATGGCCAGTGACAACGCCATCGAATCCCATGGCTCGAGCACGATCGAGAACTGCAGCAAACTTAATCTTTTCATTGCAACGCAGACATGGATTAGGGGTACGACCGGAGGCATACTCTGAAAGAAAATTCTCAACGACTCCTTGATGAAACTCTTCTGCCATATCCCAAATATAGAAAGGGATACCGACAACGTCTGCAGCGCGGCGCGCATCATGCGAATCTTCGATTGTGCAACAGCCCCGCGCCCCAGAGCGATATTTCTGTGGGTTGGATGCAAGGGCAAGGTGCACACCAATTACTTCGTGGCCAGCATCGACTGCGCGTGCTGCCGCTACTGCAGAATCAACACCACCGCTCATTGCCGCAATTAGTTTCATCGCAGATTTGCCGTTCGTGCCTGATTAATCACTGCTGGCATTAACTCAATAACTTTCTCGATTTCCAAACGCGTAGTTGTTGCACCTAGGGAAAAACGTAATGAGGAACGCGCGGTTTTGTCGTTATGGCCCATCGCAAGAAGAACATGGCTTGGCCTTTGTACACCCGCAGTACATGCTGATCCTGTTGACGCGGAAATTCCTTGGCCATCGAGTAACAGCAATAGAGTGTCACTTTCAGTACCAGGGAAAGTGATATTTACAATTCCCGGAAGATGTTCATTGGCAGAACCACCATTTATATACGCATCTGGAATTGCTTTAAGTATTCCGGTTGCAAATACTTCACGTAACTGTGCAATTTGTTCGACTGGAATTGGCAATGACGAAGCAACAGCAAAACCCACAATCGAAGGTGCATTTAGAGTTCCACTACGTATGTCTCGTTCTTGGCCCCCGCCATGCAAGATTGCTGGGATATCGATGCCACGTTTTAATACCAATATTCCAATTCCAAGTGGCCCACCAATTTTATGAGCACTAAGCGTCATTGCAGTAAGACCGAGTTCTGAAAAAGAAAGAGGAACTTTACAAAAACTTTGAACGCTATCGCTGTGCACGGGAATTTGCGCAAGGTTTGCCAACTGCACAATCTGTGCAATTGGTTGGATAACTCCTGTTTCGTTATTGGAATGCATAACTGAAATCACTGCAATTTCATCGCCACGAGTGTCAATAAGGGATTTGAGAGCATCAAGGTCAACAATGCCCTTTTCAGTCACGGCAATAGAAACAATCTCTGCGCCATCGTGATCATGCAACCAATGTGCAGGATCCAAAATTGCATGGTGTTCGATTGCCGAAATCACTACAACATTTCGTCCAAGTGGACGGTTTTTCCAAAAAAGACCTTTAAGGGCTGTGTTGTTTGCTTCTGTGCCAGATCCAGTAAAAATGATTTCACTTGCATGACACCCGATGGCCTTGGCTAATTGCTCGCGGGCTTGTTCTAACTCTTTTCGTACTGCGCGTCCTTGCGTGTGCAAGCTAGACGGATTGCCAAGTTTTTCTAATTGCGCACTCATTGCCTCAATAGCGCCCGCAACCATCGGCGTAGTCGCCGCATGGTCTAAGTAGATGGACATGCGCTCAGTCTAGGACTTACGAGCGCGCACGCCCTCCGTAGCTTGAGGTAGCACGGCAAAGAGATCTCCTACTACGCCGAAATCGGCTAATTCAAAGATGGGTGCTTCTGGGTCTTTATTAATAACGACAATGGTCTTACTCGTTTGCATACCAGCACGATGCTGAATTGCTCCAGAGATTCCACAAGCAACATAAAGATCAGGGCTAACAGTTTGGCCAGTTTGACCAACCTGAAGTGAATGCGGATACCAACCCGCGTCCGTTGCCGCACGTGATGCTCCAACTGCAGCGCCTAGTAGATCTGCAAACTCTTCAACAGGTTTGAAGTCTCCATTTGTTCCACGTCCACCTGAAACGACAACACTTGCCTGTGCTAACTCTGGACGTCCACCTTTAACAAACGGCGCAGTTGAAATAACTTCCGCGCTTTTTGCACCAGCGCTTAATGTAAATGTTGCAGTTGAAACAGCAGGCGTGCATGGGGAAAGATCTGCAGTGATTGCGTTTGGTCTTACCGTAATTATTGGAGTTCCGTGGCTGATGCGTGAATGAACAGTTGTCGAACCACCAAATACCAGTTGTGTGCAACTTAAATCTGATGCAACATCAACCGCGTCAGTAATAATTCCTGAATCCGTAGCCACAGCTACTCTGCCTGCCAATTCTTTTCCAAATGCGCTGGATGTAATGAGTACTGCATCTGGCTTATTTACCAAAACTAATTGTGAAAGGGCGTCACTAAATGCTGGCACTGAGTGCTTTGCGAACTCTTCACTTTCGAAAACAATTACATTTGCGATTGGGCTCTGAGTAAGAGCACTAGCTAAGGCAGGGCCTTTGCCTGAACCTGCGAAAACAATTGCTGTCACAGATCCCACTCGTGCGCCACATGTTGCAAGTTCGAGAGTGGTCTTTGAAACGCTCTCTCCAACGAATTGGGCAACTACATAAACAGTGCTCATATTAATTTCTTCTCTGCAAGATAGTTGACGAGCGCTTCGCCACCTTTGCCTTCATCAACAATTTTCACCCCGGCACTACGTGGTGGCCGTGGTGAGGCATCGCTGACAGCGCTCCAAGAACTTTCTGCTGGAATTCCAACCGTAGCCAAAGCGCGAATATCCATCGTTTTCTTCTTCGCAGCCATAATTCCTTTGAAGGATGGATAACGTGGCTCATTGATTTTTTCGATGACGCTAATTACCGCTGGAAACTTGGCTTTCATCGTATCGACGCCATCTTCTGTAACGCGCGTAATCGTAACTTCGCTTGAAGTTGGATCAACTACTACAGATCCCGCAAAAGTTAATTGCGCCCAACCAAGTCTTTGCGCCAACATTGCAGGAACCACACTCATTCGCGCATCCGTTGATTCTGTACCGCAAAGAACTAAATCAAATCCGCCACTTGCGATAACGCTTGCTAATACTTTAGATGTCATTAAAGCATCTGCGCCAACTAAACCTGCATCTGTAATAACAACAGCGTCATCGGCTCCCATTGACAGCGCTTTTCTCACCGCTTCACTCGTGCGCTCCGGCCCCATAGAAATTACTGTAATTGTGTGGCCTTCACCGTGTGCCTCGACAATTCGCAAAGCTTCTTCCACTGCATATTCATCTAAATCATTGAGAACGGCGTCTACACCTTCTCGATCAAGGAGTCCGTTAACCATCTTTTTTTCAGCCCATGAATCAGGCACTTGTTTGACGCAAACGGCGATTTTCACAAGGTTGACATTACTATTAAGCGCGCAGGGCGACAATTCAGAGCGATACTCGTAAGTACTGCCCCGTCTGCCTTAAAATCTCCCAATGCTCGCAATTGTGGCTCCAGGCCAAGGTTCACAAACTCCTGGCTTTCTGACTCCTTGGTTAGAGGATCAACACCTCAGACAACTTCTCAATGATTTCTCGAGCGCAATCGAATTAGATTTATCACATTTAGGAACGAATGCAGATGCAGATGAAATTCGAAATACTGCAAATGCACAACCATTAATTGTTTCTGCGGGCTTAATTGGTATGCAGTCACTTGGAAAAAATATAACTTATGACATTACAGCCGGACATTCAGTTGGAGAGATCACTTCTAGCGCAATTGCAGGTGCATTTTCTGCCCTAGATGCAATGGCTCTTGTTCGAGAACGCGGTTTGGTCATGGCCGTTGCGGCTGCACATAGCGAAACTGGTATGTCCGCAGTCCTTGGTGGCGACCGCCAAGAAGTGTTAAAGGCCATTGCCAATTTAGGTTTGATTCCGGCCAATGACAATGGGGCTGGCCAGATTGTTGCTGCGGGTGACCTAATTGCACTGGCCCAACTCAACGATGCTCCACCTGCCGGGGCTCGCGTGCGTGCCCTGCAAGTAGCAGGTGCATTCCACACACATTTCATGCAACCAGCACTTTCACACTTAGAAGAATTTGCACGAACTATGACTGTTACGAATCCACCAGTTAAAACACTTTCTAATAAAGATGGAGAAGTTGTCGCAAACGGACGTGAAGTTCTCGATCGCATTGTCAATCAAATTGCTAATCCAGTCCGATGGGATTTATGTATGGAGACGATGAAATCATTAGGCGTCACTGCTGTCCTTGAATTACCGCCAGCTGGGACTCTGGTTGGTTTAATTAAACGTGCACTTCCTGGAGTTGAAACTGTTGCTTTGAAATCACCGGATGACATTGACTCTGCTTTGGACTTAATCAAGCGACATAGTGAGAAAGTAGTCTCATCATGATTAAAGTGCGCACAGGGACCGATAGCCAAATACTTAGCGTTGGCGGTTATCAACCAGCTCGAGTAGTTCCAAACTCCGAAATCGTTGACCGCATTGATTCAACGGATGAATGGATTCAACAACGCACGGGCATTGAATCACGCAGATTTGCAGCACCAGATGAAAGCGTGATTGATATGGCTACAAAAGCTTGCCAGCAAGCACTCGATCGTGCGCATTTAACTATGGCCGATATCGACACAGTTATTGTCGCAACAATTACGTATCCATTCCAAGCACCAAGTGCTGCAACCGCACTCGTTGCGCGTTTGGGAAATCCTCAAGCTGCCGCATTTGATATCAATGCAGCGTGCGCCGGCTTCTGTTATGGGCTTGGCATGGCAAGTGATTTTGTGCGAAGTGGAACGTCAAAACATGTTCTCGTTGTCGGAGTTGAGAAGTTAAGTGACTTCACTGATCCAGATGATCGTGCAACAGCATTTATTTTCGCAGATGGTGCAGGTGCCGTAATTGTTGGACCATCCGATCATCCAGGAATTGGACCAACTGTGTGGGGCTCGGATGCTGATTCACGTGATGCAATCGTCATGAATCCATCATGGAACGAATTTAGAAATGATGCACAAGGTGTGAAGTGGCCAAATATTTCACAGCAGGGCCAAGCAGTATTTCGTTGGGCAGTTTTTTCAATGAGTAAAGCAGGAGTGCGAGCACTAGAAGCTGCTGGTGTAACCCCAGATCAACTCGATGCTTTTATCCCTCACCAAGCCAATGTGCGCATTATCGAAACTATGGCTAAAGAGATGAAAATCCCGGAAAAAGTAATTATCGCCCAAGATATTCGTACTTCAGGAAATACTTCGGCTGCTTCGGTACCCTTAGCAATGTCAGCTTTACTCGCAGAACACCCGGAACTGCATGGCGGATTGGCGCTACTGATCGGTTATGGCGCAGGATTGGTCTATGCAGGTCAAGTTGTTCAATTACCACCGAAACCATAAGAGCTCTACCTAGTTAACTAACTACAACCACGTACGGAAAGGCACCACATAATGGCACTGACACAAGAAGCAGTACTTGCAGGCATCAAGGAGATCGTTGAAGAAGTAGCAGGAATTCCTGCAGCATCGATCGAAATGAATAAGAACTTTACCGACGATCTCGATGTTGATTCCTTGAGCATGGTTGAAGTTGTTGTTGCCGCAGAAGAGCGCTTCGGCGTCAAGATTCCAGATGATCAAGTTTCAGAGTTAGCCACAGTTGGCGACGCTGTTAACTTCATCGTTAAAGCTTCAGCATAATTATTTTTTAAATCATGTCACGCCGTCGCGTTGTAGTAACCGGTCTTGGTGCCACCACACCCATCGGTGGAGATGTCGCATCCTCTTGGTCAGCGCTACTTGCTGGCACAAGTGGTGTGCGCACTCTGACTGAGGAGTGGGCGAAAGATATTCCGGTCAGCATTGCAGGGCGTGTTCTTGTTGATCCCAGCGAAGTGATGGAACGCGTAGAAATGCGCCGACTAGATCGCTCAGAACAATTTGCCATGATTGCGTCTCGCGAAGCATGGAAAGATGCTGGATCACCAGAAGTTGAATTAGAACGCTTAGGGGTAGTTATTGCCTCCGGCATTGGTGGAGTAACAACCTTGCTCGATCAGTACGACGTATTAAAAGAAAAAGGTGCGCGCTTTGTCAGTCCGCACACTGTGCCGATGTTGATGCCTAACGGCCCCGCTGCAAATGTTGGACTAGAACTTAAAGCTCGCGCCGGTGTACACACGCCTGTCAGCGCCTGCGCATCAGGTGCTGAAGCAATCGGTTACGCCATGGAAATGATTAGAAACAATCGCGCTGACATCATTGTTACTGGCGGAGTTGAAGCTGCATTACATGCACTGCCTATGTCTGCCTTCGCCGCAATGAAAGCTCTTTCTACTCGCATGGATGACCCTGCCGGTGCATCTCGTCCTTACGATGTAGATCGCGACGGCTTCGTTCTTGGCGAAGGTGGCGGAATATTAGTTCTCGAAGAGTACGAACATGCAAAAGCACGTGGCGCAAAAATTTATGCTGAAATTGCTGGACAAGGTTTAACGTCTGATGGTTATCACATTGCAGCCCCTGATCCTGAAGGCAATGGAGTTCGCCAAGCAATTGCCTTTGCACTGAGCGATGCTGGATTAACTACCCGAGATATTGTCCACTTAAACGCGCATGCAACATCAACTCCTGCAGGCGATGTTGCAGAAGCAAACGCGCTTCGCACAGCACTTGGCAAAGATGCAGACCACGTCGCAGTTTCTGCAACAAAATCGATGACAGGCCATTTGCTAGGTGGCGCAGGAGCAGTTGAATCTGTCTTTATTGTTAAAGCGCTACAAGATCGTATGGCTCCCCCAACAATTAATATTCATAATCTTGATCCAGCAGTAACTATTGATGTTGTGCGGGATAAACCTCGTGCACTTCCTGCCGGAGATATTGCGGCGCTCAATGATTCATTTGGTTTTGGTGGACACAACGTTGTCCTCGCATTTCGCACGCTCTAAGGAATAACTATGGACGAGCGCGATCCACTTCACCGCATTGAACAACTTGCTGATTCCGGCAGCGTTGAACTCATTACGCCCCAAGATAAATCAGGGATGTTAGCTGCCAGCGCACTTGTCGCAGGTAATCGCGTCGTGATCTTTGCCTCCGATGCAACTATTCAAGGTGGTGCACTCGGCGTTGATGGAGCACGCGTGATTGTTCGCGCATACCAAAGTGCAATGGCTAATCAATTACCTATCCTTGGTATTTGGCACTCAGGTGGTGCGCGCTTACGTGATGGAGTCTCTTCCCTCAATGCGTTTGGCGAAGTTTTCCAAGCAATGATTACCGCTAGCGGAAAAATCCCACAACTTTCCTTAGTACTTGGACCCACTGCAGGTGGTGGTGCATATGGCCCAGCTCTTACCGATGTCGTTGTACTAGCACCAGAGGGACGCATCTTTGTTACCGGACCTGATGTTGTGAAAAGTGTTACCGGTGAAAAAGTTGATATTGCAACGCTCGGTGGCCCAGATGCACACCGTAAAAATAGCGGCGTTGCTCACGTCATTACTCGAACTGAACAAGAAGCTTTTGATCGAGTTCGAGACCTCACATCGTTATTCGCTAATCAAGGACACATCGCAACAGATCTTGCAGAAAGTGATTTAGGAAAACTTGTTCCAGACTCCAGTAAGCGCGCCTACGAAGTGCACCCATTGGTTGATGCAATTTTAGATAACGATGCAGAGAAGTTAGAGCTACTTCCTATGTGGGCAGAAAATATGCTCACAAGTATTGGCAGATTAGGCGGACGCACGGTCGGTGTTGTTGCAAATAACCCACAATATCTAGGTGGAGTTTTAGATTCATCTGCAGCCGAAAAAGCTGCCCGCTTTGTGCGCACCTGCGATGCATTTGGTATTCCACTTATTGTTATTGCCGATGTTCCTGGTTTCCTACCTGGTGCAGGACAAGAGTGGGAAGGCGCTGTAAGGCGCGGTGCGAAGTTGCTTCATGCATTTGGCGAATCAGTAGTCCCTCGCGTCACCCTTATTACACGGCGCGCATACGGTGGGGCATATGTTGCAATGAATTCAAAGTCGCTTGGTGCAACTCGAGTTTTTGCATGGCCCACTGCTGAAGTTTCTGTCATGGGAGCCGTTGCTGCCGTGCGTGTTTTACACCGCAGGTTATTAGCAGATATTGCAGAGGATCAAAGAGAATCCATGGAGTTAGAACTTGCCGCAGAACACGACAGAGTTTCTGGTGGTGTAGAAAAAGCGTTAGAAATTGGCGCTGTCGATGAAATTATTAAGCCAACTCAAACAAGATCAGCCCTTGCGAAAGCAATTGCAAGTGCACCGTATCGACGTGGGAATCACGGAAATATCCCGCTGTAACACCGTTGGAAGTAGGACTTGCTAACTTCTACTTGGTTTTAAATGTCACCGAAACAGTAGATGTAACAGTTTTCGCGATGCTTGAAGTGTCATACGCACCACCACTATCTGTCATGGTCGAATCCTGGGTAGTTACTTGAAATGGCCCGGCAGTAACACTGATTACTGCACCGACTGTTCCACCAACCGCCTTAGTTAAAGCGATGGCACGAACTTGGGCATCCTTCATCGCTTCTTCTAATAACTGTGGGCGAAGAGTCGGAAGCGTAGAAACATAATATTGAGGGCCGTAATTATTTACGCTGACGCCTGTCTGCAAAAGAGTGCCGATTCCTTGGCTCAACTTCGAAATCAACTCAACATCTTTAGAGCGCACAACTACATCGCGCGCTGCATTGTGGGACAAAATACGGCCAGTGGCATTTCCATTGACATATTCTTGATTGGCGTAGGTTGAAACAGATCCAAGAGTGAGTGCATCGACTGGGATTCCACCTTGAGTTAAATAAGCAGTTAGCGCAGCAACGTCGGCACCAACTTTGGTTATTGCGTCGCCAACTCGTGGAGTTGATGCTTGAACATTAAGAGTCCATACAGCGTTATCGGCAGTTGCAGAAACTTTTGCTGATCCAGTCACTGTGATACCTGAATTACTACGAGCTGCAAAGCCGGAGCCAACTTTTGTTAATCCGCCACCCAATGCGATAGCAATAATGACGGCAGAAATAATAATCGTGACGGCTTTACGACGTTCGATTGTGATAATCGGGCTTTCATTCAATTGGCTCATGACCTTAGTTTAATGCCGATTGCGACTTAAACTCAATTCTAAATTGCTTCACTTTCTGAAATTCCGTCTAACTCCACTTGTCTGAATTGCTCAAGTTCAAGATCCCATGCACTTCCGACAGCACTTGCGAGCGCTTCTCTCATTTCTTCTTCAGGAAGTTCTAGGGCACGTGTTATTTGGTTTTCATCAACGAGTACTAATCCAGCTCCATCAAAGTTTGCACGATGAATTCCCAGATTTGGAGTGAAACGATAGAGAGTGGATTCGCTTTCACTTTCTTCGCGAATTTCAAACCTTAAGTAATGCCATCCGCGCAAAGCACTTGCTAACTGTGCACCAATTCCTTCTTCATCTCGCCATTCACACGTTGCACGATGCATTCCCGCAAGCAAAGGTTGTGGTTGCCAATCAAGAGTCATTGATTTACCTAGAAGATTTTGTACCGCCCACTCAACATGGCGCGTAAGTGCACTCGGGGCAGAGTGAATAGTTAAAAACCCACGAGCAAGAGGTGTTCGAGCGCGAGCGCCCAACCTCTTCGATGGTGCGGTACTGCTGTCCATATCTGTCTCCTTGTAAGCGTTGGTCTGACCTTCCCCAGTCCACCAATTCACTTTCCCAAGACATGTACTTCGCATTACCCGGAAGTAATACCTATTTTTACACCCATTTACGGGTAATACGCCAGTAGGCGCACCTACCTCAACTACTCCTTTAGGCATTCAACGCATCTGCCTGTACCCTTTTAGGTAGTCGGACGCTTAATCAGTACCCGTTTCATGGCCTAAAGCTTTGCTCGGTATCGCTGGCGCAAGAGGAAGACTGGTGATCGAAGAATTCTCGTTCACCCCACATATCGAAGGAAAAGTAAAAAACATGGCAACAGGCACAGTTAAGTGGTTCAACTCTGAAAAGGGTTTCGGTTTCATTGCAGTTGACGGTGGCGGACAAGATGTATTCGTTCACTACTCAGCAATTCAAGGAAACGGTTACAAGTCCCTTGAAGAGGGTCAGTCAGTTTCATTCGAG
>CAILKF010000005.1 GCA_903834705.1 uncultured Actinomycetes bacterium | reverse complement strand
CGAGTTATTACATAGACTTGCTTCCGAACTCGGAGTCGATGAAACCGGAATTATTACAACACCAAAACCATTAGATTTAACAGGACTTAATCGAATTGCTGATCTCGATTTACCGTCATTGAAATTTCCTCCACATAGATCCAAGACCGCACTCGAACTTCGAGGCGTGGATCCGGAAAGTCCAGACTCGTTCTTTTCCGCTATCGCACAAGGAGAGATTCTCCTGCATCACCCTTATGACTCGTTTTCAAGCTCGGTAGTTCAGTTCCTCGCCAACGCCGCTGAAGATCCAAAAGTTTTAGCGATTAAGCAAACGCTTTATCGCACTTCTGGCGATTCCCCGATCGTAGATGCGCTGATAGAGGCGGCCGAAGCTGGAAAACAAGTTCTTGCCGTGATTGAAATCAGAGCGCGTTTTGACGAACAAGCAAATGTTCGTTGGGCCAGAAAACTTGAAGCGGCCGGAGCGCATGTGGTTTATGGATTAATGGGATTTAAAACGCATGCGAAATTATCTCTTGTTGTACGAGAAGAGGCGCATGGTTTGCGAAGTTATTGCCATGTTGGAACTGGAAATTACAACCCAAAGACGGCTCGGTTCTATGAAGATTTAGGATTGCTCAGCGCAGACTCCGTTCTAACAGATGACCTAACGAAACTTTTTAATCAGTTATCTGGGTTTGCTCCACAGTCGGAATATTCCAGATTGCTAGTAGCTCCGCGCACATTACGTAGCGGACTGCTAAAGAAAATTGAAAATGAAATTGAAAACCATAAATCGGGCCTGCCATCAGGAATCCAATTTAAACTCAACTCACTTCTGGATGAGGATTTCATTGAAGCGCTTTATAAAGCTTCACAACATGGAGTTCAGGTAGATCTAATCGTGCGTGGTATTTGCGCACTAAGGCCTGGCATAAAAGGGATATCAGAAAATATTCGGGTCCGATCAATCCTTGGCCGATTCCTCGAGCACGCACGTATTTTCCATTTTGAAAACGCGGGGGCAAAGGAATATTGGATTGGTAGTGCGGACTTAATGCATCGAAATCTAGATCGAAGAGTAGAAAGTTTAGTTCGAATTGAAAAGGAATCTCATAAGGTGCAACTCCAACAAATTATTGATTTATCACTTTCAGATGAGGTAGCAAGTTGGCATTTAGATGATGCGACCTGGTTGAGAATTGACAGGAATAATGAAGGCAAGAAATTCATGGATCTCCAAGCAATTACACTTGATAAATACTCAAAGGAGATGTGACCACATGGAAACAGACCCTCAACTTATTCAAGCTGCAGGAGCGGTTCTCTGGCGTTGGGACAAGAAAAAAGAAATCGAAATTGCGCTCATTCATCGCCCCCGTTATGACGACTGGTCGTTGCCTAAAGGTAAGTTAGAAAAAGGTGAGTCGCATATTGCGAGTGCATTTAGAGAAGTACTTGAAGAGACAGGCATTACTGCGATTTTTGGGCCTGAGCTTGGACAAACTTTATACAAAGTAGAAGGTGCTCCAAAAGTTGCACGATATTGGTCAGCTCAAGCAACCGATACTCCCGAAGGCAAACCAGATCCAAAGGAAGTCGATCAAATAAAGTGGGCTTCACCAAAAGAAGCAAAGAAAATTTTGACTAATAAGGATGATTGTAAAATTATTGATTTCTTTCTTGAGTTTGGGCCCGATACAATACCGCTGATCCTCTTAAGACATGCAAAAGCAGTTAAGCGAGAAGAATGGGATGGCGATGATGGAGATCGCCCCTTGGATATTGTCGGGCAACGGCAAGCTAAACATTTCTTGCCAAATTTTTTGCCGTACAACCTCCAGGAGATACATTCATCTGATGCAATGCGTTGTCTTGAAACACTTGAATATTTAGCAAAGGCACTTCAAGCAAAAACTAACGTCACACAAGATCTAAGTGAGTACGGCTACTCGCGAGACAAAGAATGCGCAATTAGGTATACAAAGAAATTACTTAAAAAGGGAGTTTCAGTTTTAATATGCAGCCATAATCCAATTCTGCCAAAAGTGGTGAAAGACTTAATTGGAAAGAAGAATTTTAAGAATCTAGACTATGAAAAACTTAGTCCTGGCGATGCCTGGGTACTTCACCATCGCGATGGTGAAATAGTTGCTATTGATTGGGTCTTAGCTCCAACTGCTTAGCGTTCGTTCCAATCTAGCCACTTAAGAATCACGCCTTCTCGGAGTGCCCATGGGCAAATCTCTAATTCAGTTATTTCTAGTATTTCCATTACTGTTTTTGCTACAACTGCGCCAGCAACTATTTGTTGGGCGCGAGTACTTGAAACACCAGGCAGGCTAGCCCTTTCCTCAGTTGTCATATCCATAAGCCGAGGGATGATTCCGACAAGTGCATTTGCTTCTAAGTATTGAGGCTTGTCTCCGTACCAATGGTTTCCCAAACGTGCAAGTGTTCGAAAAGTTTTACTCGTAGCGACAAAATGATTAGCATCGTGCGCCATCAGACCTTTAGGAATTTTTGAAGAGAGAATCGTTTTCACGTGAGCTTGAAGTACGTTGAGATTCTTTGCGGTAATTGGGTTTTCAGAGAGGAAATCGCGGGTAAGTCTTGCTGCGCCAAGAGGAAGGGAAAGTGCAGACTCTGGACTCTCATCATTTCCAGTTGCCATTTCGAGAGAACCGCCACCAATATCTAGAACAAGTAATTTTCCGCTTGACCAGCCGAGCCATCGACGTACTGCAAGAAAGGTAATTCTTGCTTCTTCTACGCCAGTAAGAATCTGCAAATCAATTTCAAAGCGGTGGTTGATCTCATCAATTATTTCTTTGCCATTTTTTGCTTCCCTTAGCGCTGAAGTGGCAAACGCAAGTATTTCTTCAGTCTTGAATTCTTTTCCGTGCGCTATGGCATCTTCAATGCTTTGAAAGAGCAATTCACTGCCCTCGGGAGTTATCGCCCCCTTCTTATCCAGATACTCAGTTAATCGAAGTTCCACTTTGAGATTAGTAGTTGGGGTTGGCCGTGCACCTGGGTGAGCGTCCATAATTTGAAGATGGATGGTATTTGACCCAACATCGAGTACTCCCAGTCGCATATGGACAACTTACACGCTTGTTCGTGTACATCAGAGCATCAAGTTGCTGGCATAATGCACCAGTACGAAATGCCTCCCTAGCTCAGTGGTAGAGCGCCCGCCTTGTAAGCGGAAGGTCGTCAGTTCAATCCTGACGGGGGGCTCCATTGCTACAGTGAAGCACTACAAGTATCGAGAGGAGTGACAATGGCTAACAAAGAGCAAAAGAGCAACGCAAATCAGAAGAAGGAACCAAAGCTTTCTCTGAAGGAAAAACGCGCCAAGAAGCAAGAGAAAAAAGATAAGAACAAGTAACCATAGTTCTGAAAGGACGCGATGATGTCAGATAAGAATCCTCGCGATGCTTTCCCCCTTAATACTTTTCAGGATGTTGTAGATGCAAACCGTGAGTTCGCTACCGACTTTCAAGGTAGCGCCCTCACAGGTTCTGCGGCCAAAGGTCTTGCCATAGTTACTTGCATGGATTCTCGCATTAGCCCACTAGCAGTTGTTGGCATGCAATCTGGCGATGCAAAGATCCTGCGCAATGCGGGCGCGCGAGTAACTGAAGACGTCCTTCGTACCCTGGTTCTTGCAACATATTTACTTGGCGTCAATCGCATTCTTGTTATGCCACACACTGATTGTCGTATGGCGCAAAGCGAAGAGGCTGAAATTCACGCCACAATAGAAAAGCAATATGGCGTGAATACAAGAAGTCTTGAATTTCGAACAGTTTCAAATCAGCATCAAGCACTTGAGATAGATGTGAACCGCATCCGCTCATATCCATTGTTGCGTGATGGAGTCAGTGTTGCTGGCGCAATTTACAACGTGAGTACCGGAACACTTGAACTTGTAGATTGCTGATTTTCATGCCGTTGCGTTTAGCTATCCGAATTGCACATTCATTCGGTGTGCTTTCCCGTCTTTTAAGGCAAGGCAGCGGCGTAATGGTAGGTGGCCGAATTCTCCTGAAATTAGTACCAGATGCAGTTCATAAGCTCTCGAAAAATCGTAAAGTTGTGCTGATTTCAGGAACAAATGGAAAGAGCACCACAACAGCGTTAATCGCTCAGGCGCTGAGTACAAAATCCTTAGTCGCTAGTAACTCAACAGGTGCCAACTTGTTTGCAGGCCTAGCTTTTGCACTAAGTCAAAATACTTCCGCTCCCGTTGCAGTACTTGAAGTCGATGAGATGGTTGTGCCTTGGGCAATTGCTCAAACTAACCCACATCTCGTTGTGCTCTTAAACTTGGGTAGAGATCAGCTTGATCGCTTATCTGAAGTTCGAGTGGTTGCGCAAAAATGGCGCGAGGTGCTTAGAAACTTGCCTGCTTCCTGCGCAGTTCTTGCGGATGCAGATGATCCTTTTGTGGCATGGGCATCTATGGCTAGTGTGAATGTCATTTGGTTTACAAGTGGAGTGCATGGGCACATGGATGCTTCCACGTGCCCCGAGTGTGGCGACATTTTGAATTGGCAGAATGAAGGCGCAAGTTACTCATGCAATTGTGGGTTTAAGAAGCCTAATCCAGAATGGATTTTGCGAGGAAACACATTACTAGGACCGCGCAATCGAGAAATTAAAATTACAAGTGCAATTCCTGGCAAAGCCGCTTTAAGTAACGCTGCTCGCGCCGTTGTTGCAAGCCAATATTTCGGAGTTGATGGTGACGCAGCGGCAAAAACTATCTCCCTAATTACCAGCGTTGATGGACGTTTTGGAGCATTACAAATTGGGCAAACAAAATTCAGATTAATGCTTTCCAAGAATCCTGCAAGCTGGCGCGAAACTTTAGCAACGAGCGCAGAAGGGCCATTGAATGTCTTGCTTTTTGTAAATGCCAATACTCAAGATGGCAAAGATACTTCGTGGATGTGGGATGTTGATTTCTCCCCGCTCCAGGGCCGCAGCGTTTTTGTTACAGGAGATCGGCGCTTAGATCTTTCTGCGCGTTTAACTGTAAGCGGAATAAACCACCGGGTTGTTAGCAATCAATTGGCTGCATCAACGACTATCGGTGCATGCGATGCTGATCTCATAGCTTCATATACAGCTTTCCATCGATTGGCAAAAGGCGTGAAGAAATCATGACGCTCACTCTTGTTCATTTATTGCCCGAATTACTGGGAACTTATGGGGATAGAGGAAACGTTGAGATTGCTAGTTGGAGATTGCGTGAACGCGGAATCAAGCATGATGTGTTGACGGTTGGAATCGGTGATTCGATTCCAACGACTGCGGATCTATATTTTCTCGGTGGCGGAGAAGATGATGCGCAAATCAAAGCGTGTCAGATCGTTGGGACGTCTCTTGCAAAAGCTGTTAACAATGGCGCTCATGTCTTTGCGGTGTGCGCGGGTTTTCAATTATTGGGAACGACTTTTCCGGCATCAGGTGGGCGGACTGTAGAAGGTTTAGGAATTGTGCCTATTGAAACTGTGTCGGCAAAGACGCGATCAGTAGGAGAGATTTTATCTAAACCATCAATTCCTATTGCAACGCTCACAGGATTTGAAAATCACGCCGGCCAAACACGATTTCTTGATGAACTACAACCCTTAGGTGTTGTCACGAACGGAATTGGTAATGGGCTTGATACAAATATTGATGGCCTTGTTACAGAACAAATTGTTGGCACATATATGCACGGTCCAGCACTTGCTCGAAATCCAGAACTTGCAGATTGGATTTTGTCACGTGTAATCGGTGATTTAGTGCCACTTCGCGCTGAAGTATTTAACGAACTACATAACGAACGAGTGAATTCAGTTAAATAATTTCTGGATTTGTTCTACGAACTGGAGAGCGCGTAATTGGCGGTGCTAAGTCAGCTAGAAATTGCTTAATTACCATTTGCGTCAATTCTGGCTTCTCTTTGACGAGAAAATGCGATGTGCCTGGAATGATTGCTAGTTGCCCTTGCGGTAGTGATTCATAAAGCGTCCCGGTATGTTCAATACTAAATAATTCATCATCGCCCGCGAGTACTAAAGTGGGACAAGAAATTTTACCCAAAGCTTGCACAGTAAGAGTTGGCTCTGATTTCCAGATAGCGCGCATTCTTGAAACTTTAATATCGAGTGTTTCAGGTGCATCGGGAGAACGACCTGCATATTCGGCGCGATCCTCATCTGAAATTGGCCATTCGGGAAGTTGGATTCCTCCGCTTTCGTGATGATAGTTAGCACCAATTGCAACAATCGATTTCACAAGATCTGGACGTGCAATGGCGACAAGTAACGAGATTATTCCACCATCACTCCACCCAACCAAATGCGCAGGCCCTTTAACGACATCTTCTAAGTACGCGATTGCTTCTGCGCATTGATGTGCAAAGTGCAAACTTCCGGGTTGGTCTCCGGTGCGACCTTGTCCGGTACGGTCGTATGCGAAAACGTGATGAGTTGATTCAAATGCTGGAAGCAGGTATTTATCCCAGTCTTCCGTCGCACTCATTCCACCGTGCAACAAGACGAGCGCTTCGCCGTTATTTTCCCACTCGTAGTTCCATACTTGGTGGCCGCGGAGATTTATGTAGCTTGGCATCTACATTGAATCCATAATATGTCGATTTCCGCGATCAAAAGTTAAATAGTTCCAAGTCCAATCAGCCACAGTGAGAACTTTATTACGGCCTCCCAAGAGATAGAACAAATGGAGCGTCAACCAAGCACTCCAAGCTAGCGCTCCAACCAATTTTAGTTTTCCAACTTCGACAACTGCTTTATGGCGTCCAATCGTTGCCATAGAACCTTTGTCTTTGTAATTGAATTTAAGTGCTGGCTTGCCTTGCGAAACTCGCACAATTTGTTGTGCAACCCATCGTCCTTGTTGCATTGCAACGGGAGCGACCATGGGTAAATAGCGCCCCTGATCATTCTTGCTTCCAGCAATATCTCCAATAGCCCAAATATGTGGGTAGTTTTTAACTTGCAAATTTTCTTCGATGTCGATGCGAGTTGATGTAACAGGTAAATTAAGTTTTGCTGCAGTTGGTTCTCCGCGAACACCTGCGGCCCAGATTGTTACCTCTGACGGAATGAATTCACCAGATTTAAGAAGTATTTTCCGAGGTTGCACTTCTTGAACGGCAGTATTGCAAAGAACCTTTACGCCTAGTTTTTCTAAATCAGTTTGCGTTCGGGCTGAGAGTGATGGCGAGAAACTTGGCAATATACGCGGACCTGCTTCGATGAGGTAAATATCAATATGTTTGGCAGCGTGGTTTTGATCTGAAGTAAGTGGCCCCCTGACAAGTTCTGCCATTGCACCAGCCATTTCGATTCCAGTAGGCCCACCACCGATAACGGCAATAGATAAACGAGTTTCATCTTGGAAGCGGCATAGATCTTCAAACCTGCGCATAACTTCTGCTCGAATAGTTACTGCTTCAGTAACACTTTTCATCCCTAGCGCGTAATCAGATACACCTTTGATTCCAAAGTCAGTGGTTGCCGAACCAAGGGCCACAATCAAATGGTCGAATTCAAGTTCTTCGCTACTGTCTAATTTAATAATCTTATTTTTGTGGTCGAGCTCTATTGGAGTTCCCATGCGAAATTCAATAGCGCTTTTGCGTAGAGCACCGCGAATCGGGTAAGCAACGTGATCAGCAGCCAAACCAGCGGTTGCAACCTGATAGAGCAACGGGAGAAATGTTTGAAAATTATGGCGATCGACAAGAGTCACGTGGGCTTTACCAGATAGCGCCTTAGCCGCAGTCAGCCCCCCAAAACCTGCACCGAGAATCACTACGCGTTCCATGAGGTCCTTTCCGCGAGCGACTTGAGGCTTCTCAGTCTAAGGTTTGTTGTGTGAGTTCGCAGATTATTAATCGGAAGTATTTAGTTACTGGCGCATCTGGCTATGTAGGAGGTCGTTTAGTTAAGGCCCTTCTCGATGACCACCATCAAGTTCGCGTATTCCTGCGGGATAAATCAAAGATTCAAGGCCAACCATGGGCGCAAAGCGTAGAAGTCGTTGAAGGTAACGCAAATAATCTTTCAGATCTGGCTAAGGCCCTCGATGGAATTCATACGGCGTATTACCTGCTTCACTCAATTAATCTTGGCCCAGATTTTGACACCATTGAAGCCACAATGGCTAGAAATTTTGCAAAGACTGCGCATGAACAAGGTGTTGAGCAAATTGTTTATCTGGGTGGAATTGCAAACGATAAGAAGACGAGTAAACATTTAGCCTCTCGCGCGAGAGCCGGCACTGAGTTGGCGTCACAACAAGTTCCAGTAATGGAGCTTCGGGCTGGCATTGTTATTGGTTCAGGTTCGGCATCATTTGAAATGCTTCGCCACCTCACCCATAGATTGCCAATAATGACGACCCCAAAGTGGGTAACGAATAAGACGCAACCAATCGCAATTCGAGACGTGCTCTGGTACTTAAGAAAGAGCGCGGCGCTTACAACACCGGTGAATAAGGTTTTTGATATTGGCGGACCTGAAGTCCTTACTTATGCTGACATGATGCAACAGTTTGCAAAGATCTCAGGATTACCAAAACGTTGGATTATTAAAGTGCCTGTTTTAACTCCCAAGCTCTCCAGTTTATGGATTGGTTTAGTAACTCCTGTTCCAACAGCACTTGCAAGACCACTTGTAGGATCATTAATTAGCGAAGTAGTTGCAGATCCTGCAAAAAGTGTTAATGCACTTATACCGCCCCCTCCAGAGGGGCTATTAAATGTTGAAGGTGCGATAAGGCTGGCCCTTGGCCAAATTTCTAAACATAGCGTTGAAACGCGATGGTCAGATGCGGGAATTACAACTGCGCCATGGCAGAAAGCGCAGAGTGATCCTGATTGGGCGGGAGAGGTAATTCTCAAAGATCATCGAGAAATTCTCTCGCAATTACCGTCATCATTAATTTGGAAAAAGATTGAAGGCATTGGTGGAGAGCACGGATGGTACGGAGCTGACTGGCTTTGGTGGCTACGCGGACTTCTTGATCGTGCATTTGGCGGAGTTGGGTTACGTAGAGGCCGACGAGATCCCGATCAATTACGAGTCGGAGAGAGTTTAGATTTTTGGAGAGTTGAAGCGTTAGAAAATGAAAAGTTGCTCAGACTTTATGCTGAAATGATTTTGCCAGGAAAAGCTTGGTTGGAATTTCGTTTGGATAAAGTAGATGGGCAGACTCGAATAATTCAGGAAGCACGTTTTGCACCTCGCGGTCTAGGTGGTCAGCTTTATTGGTATGCAGTATTACCTTTTCACGCTTTCATCTTTCCAACAATGCTTCGCAATATTATTAAGCGGGCATCGCAAGAGAATGAGCTCCAGAAGTAACTAATACTCCAACATCAACAAGAGCCATTGCCATCACTACCCAGAATGTGAATCTCTTAGGTAAAGTAATTAAAAGTATTAAGGCAACAAGTGCAATAAGAATAAGAAACGGTGCATTCGTGACCGAATTAAGAATAAGTGAAATAATAATGAGCGAAAGCCCGGCAATAGTTGCGCTTG
>CAILKF010000004.1 GCA_903834705.1 uncultured Actinomycetes bacterium | reverse complement strand
GAAATGCCGTTTTCAATTATTATAAGAAGCGTTATCTGCCACAAGATTTAGTTGTTGCCGTTGCAGGAAATATCAAACATAAAAAAGTTGTCGAGATGGTTGAAAAAGCTCTCTCCCGAGATGGCTTCTTGAACGTTACGGGGAGTCCTCAAGTTCGCGCTAATACGCCGGTCAAGACAAGGTCTCAACAATCTGTTGGTTTAATACATCGAAAGACTGAGCAAGCTCATATGTTTTATGGTCTAGAAGGTGTTGCCCGCAATGATGATCGTCGTTTCACAATGGGTATTTTGTCGGCAGCACTTGGTGGAGGAATGTCATCGAGACTTTTCCAGGAGATCCGCGAAAAGCGCGGTCTTGCTTATTCGGTTTATTCCTTTGCTCAACAATTTGCAGGTACTGGAGTTCTAGGATTTTATGCAGGCTCGCATCCGTCAAAGGCAGTTGAAGTCGTAGAAATCATTCGCGAAGTATTAGCAGACGTTGCCGAAAATGGAATGACGAGTGCGGAAATTGCCCGAGCAAAAGGGGCAGTGAGAGGCTCGTTGGTTTTGAGCCAAGAGGATTCTGGATCACGCATGAGTCGAATTGGGAAAAGTGAGATCGTTTATGGAGAGATCATGGGCTTCGATGAGATTCTCAATGAAATTTCAAGCGTGACACCAGAGGCTGTCCGTAAAGTCGCTAGCGAGTTTTTGCTCCAAAGACCTACGCTTGCACTCGTGGGTCCATTTACTCAAACTAAAAAGTTCGAGAAAGTGTTGGGAGCGTAGATGAGCATTAACGTGGGGGTTCTTGGCGCAAAAGGACGTATGGGCGCTGAAGTGGTAAAGGCCGTATCTGAGGCTAAAGATTTAACTCTGAGTGCGCAACTTGATTTGGGTGATTCTTTAGATGCCCTCATCTCGTCAAAAACTTCTGTTGTCGTAGATTTCACTACACCCGATTCGGTCATGAACAATCTCACCTTCTTAATCGAAAATGGAATTCATGCTGTTGTCGGTACAACTGGATTTGATGATGCGCGAATCGCCAAGGTCAAGGATTTGTTGGCAAAGCATCCCAAAGTTGGCGTTCTCATCGCCCCCAATTTTGCACTCGGCGCCGTACTGATGATGGAATTCTCAAAGCAAGCTGCACGCTACTTTGAATCCGCTGAAATTATCGAACTTCACCACCCAGATAAGGTCGATGCACCAAGTGGCACCGCATCTCGCACTGCGCAATTGATGACTCAATCTCGCGAAGATGCAGAGCGGGAAAAAATGCCTGATGCAACGAACAAGTCTTTGGCTGGCGCACGTGGAGCAACTGTTGGCCATGTTCCCATTCACTCAATCCGATTACGTGGGCTAGTTGCACATCAAGAAGTCTTATTTGGTGGACCAGGTGAAACTCTTTCAATCCGCCACGACTCACTCGATCGCGTTGGTTTCATGCCGGGGGTATTACTTGGCGTGCGTGAAGTTACATCTCACCCAGGCCTTACTTTTGGTCTGGAATATTTCCTCAACCTATAAGGAGTATAAAAATGTCTCAAGAAATCATCATGTATGCAGCAGATTGGTGTGGAGATTGTCGTCGTTCTAAGAGACTGATGGATTCGTTAGATGTTAAGTACACAGTCATTGATGTCGAAGCAGATGTCACCGCCTCAGATAAGGTGATTGAAATCAATGGGGGAGTACGTTCAATTCCTGTCATTATCTTCCCTGATGGCACCCATATGACTGAACCATCAGATAATGACCTAAAAGCAAAGCTAGAAGCGCTTAAGATTATTTAGCACTTCTAGCTCTACAGTCAGACTTAGTATTAATTTGTAGTTATTTGGTGCCAGTTTTATACCCGCTACGCGTTACTTCTTTTCAGTCATGCGTGAATTAATACGATATTTCTTGATGTAATCCTGATCTAACTCCCACCCAAGTCCTGGGCGATCGTTGAGTTGGATACGACCATCTTTTAGTTTTGGACGGTTGGCAATGATGTTGTGCCAAATTGGATCGCGTTTTGGGTGGAAATATTCAAGATATGTTCCGTGAGGAATAGAGGCGAGCAAGTGAGCTGCAACTTGGGCTTCTTCATGGTGAGCCATCTTCACATCGTAAACAGTTGCCATTCCAGCAACTTTGCGCCATTCAGTTGGTCCACCTGACCACGATGAATCAAAGTTACAAAAATCAATAGAACCTTGTTCCATCAAGTCGCGACATCCTGCTGCAGAGAACTCACTTTGTCCGGCGCAGACAGCCACTCCGCCAGCAAAGCGCACATCGCGCATACCGCGGCGATCGTTTTGCCATTGGCATGGTTCTTCAAACCAGAGCAAATTATCATCGGCTACAAGGTGTGAGAATCGGATTGCTTCAGCCGGGGTGTAACCCTGGTTAGCATCAACTGCGATGCGGAAATTATCTCCGCCTACTTTGCGAGCTTCTTTGAATCGTTTCGCATCTTCATCAGGGGTCATGCCACCGATTTTGAATTTCATTCCTGCAAATTCTTCTTTGACTAGGTATTCAACCTCTTCTTTAATGGTGAGGTCGCTTCCGTAGTAACCACCAATTGTTATAACAGGAACACTTGAGCGGTATCCGCCCCATAGTTTCCATAGTGGTACTTCGAGAGAGCGTGCAAATAGATCCCAGAGTGTGACATCGAGAGATGCGCATGCAACAAGCCCTAAGCGGCGATCACGCAAGATATTCCATGTTGCAGGGCGTGCAAGTTCCCAACAGAGTTCGATTGCTGATGCGTCTTGCCCTAAGAGAACAGGCGCGATCTCGTCATGAATGATTCCATCAATTTCTTCAAGTCCTGCATCTTCGTCTCCGGCGTACGCTTCACCGACGAGCCCGCTTGCTGTATGCACGCGCGTGATGATTGTTGAGCGGTGGGTCATCTTGTAATGACTACCTCGGTAGGTGCGCTCAAGTGGCACACGAATCTGCTCGGTTTCGATACCTGTGATTGTTAAATCCTTGTTCGCCATCTTTTCCTACCCTTGCTCTCGTAATTTTGCTGGAAATGTGTCAAAATTCTGGAATCGGTTCCATTCTACGAGATATCTATTTGTTGTCAAGGACAGGGATACAGGCGCCATGCCAGAGGAAACATTTACCGGCAATATCACCATTCGCGATGTTGCAGCTCGGGCGGGAGTAGCCCTATCAAGTGTTTCTCGTGTGATGTCAGGTCATCCAGATGTATCGCCTGCAATGCGCGCTCGCGTTGAAGAAGCAGTTGCAGCACTTGGTTACGAACCAGATCTATTAGCACAATCATTGCGTAGCGGAAGTACGCGAACAATTGGATTCATTATCCGCGATATTTCAAACCCACTCTATGCACTTATTGCACGTGCGTGCGAACAAGAATTAAGACGCCATGGTTATTCAATGATTTTAATGAACTCAGATGGAAGTATCGAAACTGAATCTAAGAATTTTCTGCTCCTACGTCGTCGCAGAGTTGATGGAGTTATTGCGTCCCTTGTTGCTGAAGATTCGCCATCTGTAAAGAAAACTATCGTCTCATTACGCGCCCCGTTGGTTTTACTTGACCGCGAAGTTAAAGGTTTGCAAGCAAGCGCAGTTATCACAGATCACCATGATGGAGTTTATGAGGCAACTAAACATTTGTTGGATGCTGGACATACCAAGATTAGTTTCATCACAGGAGCTGAAAATGTTTACTCCACTAGAAATCGCATGAGTGGATTCAAGCAAGCTTTTGCCGATGCCGGTAAAGAAATTAATGAAGCACTTCTAGCACTTGGCGGATTCGACGCTGAATATGCATTTGTTCACACTCGCACATTGATGGCGAAGAAACCTCGACCAACAGCACTTATCACTGGTGGAATTGGTTCAACCTCCGGCGCACTTCGCGCGCTCAATGAAATGGGCATCAAGATTGGAAAAGATTTGGCGTTCGTGGCGCTAGATGAGTGGCCACTTTTTGATGTTTTCTCGCCACAGATTTCATCTGTTTATCGAGATGCGAAAGCAATTGGCGCAGAAGCCGCGCACCTCATGTTGGAAGTCCTCAAGGGAGGCCCACAGAAAGAATCCGTTATGGAGACGAAATTTACTGCTCGTTTCAGCTCAGAAGGCGGTTTGTAAGGTGTCTGCCGGCGACGACCTTTTAGTAAAACTGAGTCAGTCCGTTGCAATTCCTGACAACCTTGATCGGTTGGAGCTATTGCTCAACGATTATTTGGCTAGCCTGATTGATGGCACGAAAGTGAAACAAAGAGCTCTTGCTCAAGATGGTTCGATTGGTTTCGGCGCCTATTTGTCGATGCTCGCTAGTAGTAATGACCGAGACGATGTTGACTGGTCGCTGGGTGCTCACTTCGGAGCAATCGTATGGTCAACTATTTTCCCTTTGTGTATGAAAGATCCGTCGCTTCGCACCAATGCAATCCAGGCGGCTTACAGTGGTTACCAAGCTGGTAATTCAATAGGAAATTTTCTTGGTGTGTCTCATCGGATGAAATGGCATGTTACGTCAACTGCAGGAGCAGTGGCATCTGCAAGTGCCGCATCAGTCATGCTTGGTTTAAATGAAAGCCAACATCAGAACTCT
Source organism: uncultured Actinomycetes bacterium (assembly GCA_903834705.1). GTDB lineage: Bacteria > Actinomycetota > Actinomycetes > Nanopelagicales > Nanopelagicaceae > QYPT01. Next base: position 37,237 of record CAILKF010000004.1, on the reverse strand, counting down.
TTGCGTTTAGCAATTACAAACATGGCAGGAAGCTCTAAAGCTCCGCGAGAGCGAGAAGGCGCTGCGTCATTTAATAGAGCAGCAGCAACAACACTCGGATTAGTTTCTGCGATGTCTGATGCCCGTTCCATCGATGAACTTTGGGAAGAATCCCGTGGAGTTTTAGAACTTTATTCTGCAACTGGGGGAGATGCGATTGTTTCGGATGGCGTTGCTACTGCAAGCATTCGGCCATTTGCTACGAATGGATTTTCGCAGTCGGCAGTTTTGGCAACTTCGCGACTATCTGCGCGATCTCAAGGTGAATTGAAATCTATAGAAGTTCACATCGCTCAGGGCATTGCACCGATCCTGGATGGAAGTCGGGGCGGAAGTTGGTGGACAATTAAATCTTGCGTTGCTTCGGCTTGGGCATCAAAGGATCCAACGCATCTGTTGCCTGCGTCAGAGATTGAAAAACTTGTATCGGTCATACCGAGTGATGTGCCAATCGGTGCGGCAAAAATTGTTGTTCATACCTCAAGTGGATCAGATTCCGAGGAGCAGTTAAAACCACCAGGAGTTGCACTTGAACTCCCGCAAGAGCAGGCATGGGCTCACTCAAAGTGGAATTCCATGGCAGGTCCACGCGCTGAGGAAATATCTCAGTTAGCTAAAGATTTCGTGCAAGGTAGACCTAATGAGAAACTATGGAAACTTTTTGAAGAGATAGCTAAATCAGCCCAATAGTTCTTTACGTACGAAAGCTATGGCTTGAACAGCAACTTCCTTTTCAGTAAGTCCTGTAAAGACGTTGGAAAGTTCTACAACAATTGGGTCTTTAAAGCCATGTGATCTGAGAATCTGAAGGCATTTACCCGGGTTGGCGTCCCCTGTTCCGTAGAGAACTGTTGGCCACCATCCTGTTGGCTCTTCATGCCCTGGCATTCTTCTTACATCCTTAACCTGAACCATGAAAATTTTATTGATATCAACATCTTGTAATACAAGTACTGGATCATCACCTACTCGTATGGAATTACCAAAATCAAAGCACATGCCAAGGCGAGGGCTGTCAAAGCTTTCAATATATTTCATGAGTGTTCGCACCGGGAAATCAGCATGATTCTCAACCGCAATACGCATGTTGTATTCGGTTGCTAATTCAAGAAGTTTTGTGATGATTGGCAGGAGTAGTGGAAAGCGTTCGGCGGGGGCAGTTGCAAAGTTCCAATGATTACCTAAAACGATGCGCATTTGCTCAAGGCCAAGTGCGTGTGAAAGATGAAGGAAATCCAAAGCGTTTTCTAAGGCTTCTGGTTTTTTCCCACCGTCAAAGCCGTTGGGATGACCCCAAGTAAAAGCAATTTCTCGTGTTGAGTCATCTGCTAGCCATTGTTTCAATTCACTTTCAAGCGATGGATCTTTTGGGTTGAGATAGCAAGTTTCCAGCGTGACAACCTTGATGCTATTAGTTGCGGCAAATTCCAAGAACTCTGTGATCGTCCATTTTTCCTCGCTCGCAACTTCCCATTTTGTTGTTTCTCCAAAGAATCGATGAAAACTGTAGGTGTCAATGCCGATTTTCATCGGGAGAGCCAACCACCATCAACCGGCAGAATAATTCCGTGGAGATAATCAGATGCAGGTGATGCTAGGAATAATGTTGGTCCCACTAAGTCACTTGGCTCGCCCCAACGCCCACTTGTCAGACGAGCAAGTACGCCTTTTGCTCGCTCAGGATCTTGCCAAACATGTTTGTTAAGTTTTGTTTTGATGTAGCCAGGAGCGATTGCATTGACGTTAACGCCATGGGGTGCCCATTCATTTGAAAGCGCTTTTGTTAATTGGCCAACTCCACCTTTGCTGGCAGCATAACTTGAAGCATTGAGTCCACCTTGGAAAGTGAGCATGCTTGCGATAGTGATAATTTTGCCTCGCTTGCGAGCGATCATTTCGGGAGCAACCGCTTGAGCAATTCGGAAAGTTGCGGTGAGGTTTACTTGAATTTGCGTATTCCAGGAATCAAGAGTGGTCTCCAGTGCTGGTCCTGGAAATACATTGCCATGTGCCAGAACTGCGATATCTATTGCACCAAGTATGGCTCGGGCATCTGCAACTGATTTAAGTACGGAGCCATCTTCATTGAGGTCGCACGTGACAAAGGACAAACTATCTTTAAATTCTGGAAATTGAGCTCGAGTCGTATCGATGCTCTCGTCGGAGCGGGCGGCAACGCATACTTTTGCGCCGGCGTTTAAGAATCCACCTACTAAGCCTGTTCCGATACCGCCCGTGCCTCCAGTAATAAAAACTCGAGTACCTTCAATTCCAAATAATTCTGATGGCGATGTCATGTAATTCACTCCTATGTCAGTGCTGGACTGGCGGGTAATCTGAATTGGAACCCTAACATTTGAAGGAAAGTTAGGGTAGCCTTTTGCGAAATTAGACTTTGATTCTGGACACACTAATGGCAAAGGGGAAGTTCATGTGGCGCAACGATAGTGGGCTAGTTGGTAAGAGCGTTGTTGTAACTGGCGCAGCAGGTGGCATCGGTCGCTCGGTGGTTCGAGCATTTGCCGAGGTGGGTTCGCATGTCTTGTTAGTTGATATTCCTGGAACTCCGCTTAACGACATCATCGCAACTCTTCCGGGCTCGGGCCATAAGGCTTTGGAAATCGATTTATCAAAACTTTCTAATCAAGCTGGCATTTTTGAAATGGCACAGAAGATGGCACCGATGGCCGCATTGGCACATTGCGCGGCAGTATTGCGTCGACGTGCCACTGTTGATGAAGTCACAGAAGATGATTGGGACTTTCAGATTGATACGAACCTCAAAGGAACCTTCTTTTTAAATCGCGCAGCGCGCGATTCGTTTAAAGCAGCTGGAACAAAAGGCTCTATCGTCAATTTCACTTCACAAGGTTGGTGGACTGGTGGATTTGGTGGATCTGTTGCCTACGCTGCGAGTAAAGGTGGAGTTGTTTCACTGACAAAAGGTTTTGCTCGATCATTTGCCACAGAAGGAATTCGTGTTAACGCAGTTTCCCCTGGAGGGGTTGATACTCCAATGATGACGGGCAATCAGACTCCAGAAGCATTGGCAGGATTTGTATCCATGATTCCAATTGGTCGATTGGCAGATCCAGATGAGTTAGCAGGAGGCGTTGTTTTCCTAGCCTCTGATGCTGCAAGTTACATAACAGGAACTGTTATGAACATTTCAGGCGGGCAATTAATGTATTAATTCATCGCTCTAGATGGGGGGCGGCAAACCTGATGGGTGGCCGCTCACCGTCGAAGCGAAGTGGAAGTCCTGGAATTTGTTCAACTTTTGTTGTGTTGTCAGGGTAATCAAGCAAGATGCCCATTGCTTGTGCCTGCGGATCGTTACGCAAATCTTCAGGTAAGGAAACTCGATCTGCTGGAACCCCGCCGCCACCTAATACTTGCGCCCAGTGAACTGCGTCGTTAGCTGAAAGTGCTTTTTCAATTTCAATTTTCAGTGCAAGTGCATTCGCAACACGATCTGAATTTGTTGTAAACCGAGCGTCCTCGAATAAATCTTTTCGATTAATTAAAGTACATAGCTTTGAAAAAATATTGTCATTTCCGACGCCGATACACAGAGTGCCGCTTGAAGTTGTGAAAAGGCCATAGGGAGAGAATGCGGGATGTCCTGCACCTGATCGAACCGATGCGTTACCAGTGAGTTGGTTAGCAGATAGGTGATAACTCACCCAGAGCGCACCTGTTTCAAAGAGGGATGTTTCTACAACACTTCCTTCGCCAGTCCTATCGCGTTTTACAAGGGCTGCGAGTACTCCAATGGCAAGCCACATTCCGCCACCAATATCTAAAACTGAAACTCCGGCGCGAACAGGATTTCCATCTGGTTCCCCCGTAACGTGCATGATTCCGGTACGCGCTTGCACGGTTGCGTCATAACCCGGAGCTGCAGCATCGGGGCCTTCGATTCCATACGAGGAGAGATTTCCAAAAATTAGTCGTGGTCGTTTTGCTCGCAATTCTTGGGATGTGAGATTGAGTGCTTGCAATCTTTCTGGAAGAAAATTAGTTAAGAAAACATCGCAACTGTCGAGCATTTCATCTAACTTCGCCCGACCATCTTTGGATTTGAGGTCGATACTGACGGCGGTTTTATTTCGATTGACTACATGAAAATATGCTGATCTATCCCCATCGATGGGGGACATGGCACGAGCTGGGTCGCCAATGGGGGTTTCAATTTTGATTACCTCGGCTCCAAGATCGGCCAAGACTGCGCCACTGAATGGGCCGGCAATGTTTGAGGTTGCATCCAGGACTTTGACCCCAAATAGGGGCAAGTGTGGTGGAGGTGTCTTAGATGACATCGCTGGGTATTGACTTGATTGCGCTCACGAGAATATCCTAGCAACGATTCCAGCCTTCGGTATAGACCGCGCGCATGGGGGAGAAATAAAGGGAGTGACATGGGTACAACAACACCAATGAGATTTAGGCAGGCAATTGTTAGCGCCCTTGCCGATGAAATGCGCGCTGATTCAACTGTCATGTTATTTGGTGAAGACGTGGCTGAAGCTGAAGGTCCATTTAAAACTTCAGAAGGTTTACTCACCGAATTTGGCCCACTGCGAATACGCGACACTCCGATTTCTGAAATGGGATTTACTGGCGCAGCAGTTGGTGCAGCCATCATGGGAATGAAGCCTGTTGTTGAAATTATGTTTATGGAATTTCTTGGCGTTGCTCTTGATCAACTCGTAACAGAAGCTGCAAAAATGCGCTACCTCAGTAACGGCAAACTTTCAGTGCCGATGGTTGTGCGCGCCTCTGTAGGTTCAGGTCTTGGCTTCGGTTGCCAACACTCACAAACTCTTGAAAACTGGGTTGCAGCAACTCCTGGTTTGAAAGTTGTATGTCCAAGTGATGCTCAAGCTGCGTACTCATTGATGCGCGCTTCGATTCAAGATCCAGATCCAGTAATGATTCTTGAACCTCGCATTCTTTATGCAGAGCGTGGAGATGTTGATACTTCACTCGTTCTGCCAATTGGCAAAGCACGCGTTCTTCGCAAGGGAAGCGACATAACTGTTGTTGCCTTAGGTCAAATGGTCAACGTATCTCGCAGTGCGATTGAAAAGTCTGGTCTTGATGTAGAACTCATCGATCTTGCAACTGTTGTCCCATGGGATCGCGAAACAGTTCTTACCTCCGTTAAGAAGACGGGCCGTTTAGTGGTAGTCGAAGAAGCACCAAAGAGCGGTGGATGGGGATCTGAAATCGTGGCAGCTGCTACGTCAGAACTCTTTAGCCAACTCAAAGGTGCACCTTTCCGCATTACTACACCAGATGTTCCAGTTCCTTACAGTGGTGTGCTTGAGGCGCGCTTTGTACCAACTGCAGATGATGTTGCTCGTCAATTAACCGAATCATTGAAATCTGGAACCACCCCGAAATCTTGGTGGGAATTGGAGGGCTTAAAATAATGTCTGCCGAACTTAAGCGTCGCAAAGCTGTACAAGAAGATGCTGTTGCTCAATATGAGCGCATGATCGAAATTCGTGAATTCGAAGAGCAGATCAACGGTCTCTTTGCTGCTGGATCAATTCGCGGAACAACACATCTTTGTTTAGGACAAGAAGCACTTGCAGTTGGGCTAGCAAGTGTTCTCCGCCCAACAGATATTGTTTCTGCAACATATCGTGGCCACGGAATCGCACTTGCTCTTGGATTAAGTCCAGAAGCTGTCTTGGGCGAAATCATGGGAAAGACGATTGGTTGCTGTGGTGGTGTTGGCGGTTCAATGCACTTGAGCAATATGGAACTTGGGTTACTTCCAACTTCTGCAATTATCGGAGGAGGAATGCCAGTAGCAGCAGGTGCTGCACTTTCCTTCCAAGTTCGCAAAACAGATGATGTTGCCGTTGCGGTATTTGGAGATGGCGCCACAAATATTGGCGCTTTTCACGAAACCTTGAACTTGGCTGCAATCTGGAATCTTCCAGTTATTTTCATTTGCGATAACAATGTGTACGGAGAATATTCACGTATCAACCTCACAACTCCACTTGAAGATCTTCACATGCGTGCAGATAGCTACAAGATGCCTCACTTCTCGCTAGATGGAATGGACATTGGGGCTGTACAAAAGGGAGTTACTGAAGCTGTTAATCGTGCACGTAGTGGTGGCGGCCCGACTCTTATTGAAGCAAAGACATATCGTTTTGCTGGTCACTCACGTGCAGACCAAGCTCTGTATCGCCCAGAAGGCGAACTTGAGAAATGGCAAAAGCGCGATCCGATCAAGGTAACAGAAGAGAGCCTTGTGGCAAGTGGTGCACTTAATGCTGACAAGATCGCAAAGATCAAGTCTGACATGAAAACAACAATCGAAAAAGTTGTGGCAACATGTCAAGCATCACCTGAGCCAAGCCTTGCTTCAATGTTCCAAAATATATTCACCCCTGCAAAGGTTGGCCGCTAATGAAGATGACAATCAAGATGCCACGAGTCGGTGACACCGTTGATGAGGTCTACTTAGTTGCCTGGAAGATTGCTGTCGGTGACACTATTGCCGCTGGTGACATGATTATGGAAGTTGAAACAGATAAAGCAACAGTAGAAGTTCCTTCACCCATCGCCGGAACAATCCTTGAACTCTTGTTCAAGGAAAGTGACGAGATTAAAACAGGCGAAGCGATAGTCATTTGCGACAGTAACTAAACGGGGAGAGGAAATAGCCATGTCCAAGATAGAGAAAATCGAAACGATTCCAGTAAGAGTGCCTCTTAAGCATTTATACAAGGGTTCGTATTACAAGATGCGTAACCGATGCACAATCATCACGCGCATCACAACATCAGATGGCATCGTCGGGCAAAGCTATAACGCCGATACAGATGAAGAGCAAAATGAAGTTCTCTCCATAATTCATGATGAAATTGCACCACTTGTCACCGGAATGGATGCGCGCCAAGTAGAAAAGATTTGGCATGCAATGCTCCCTGTCACTCTTGATCAACTCCGTGATCGCGCAATTCCCATGCAAGCAATTGCATGTGTTGATAGCGCAATTTGGGATGCATTTGGCAAGTACACCAATCAACCTCTGTGGCGCCTATGGGGTGGTTTCCGCGATCGCATTCCAATGATCGGTATTGGTGGTTACTACGGTTCAAGTGAAGCTGATTTAGAGCGCGAGCTTGGATTCTTCAAAGATGAAATTGGTATGGTTGGAATGAAATTTAAGATTGGCGCGAAACCACCTGAGGAAGATGCAGCACGTCTTCGTTTGGCAAAGTCAATCGTTGGCGACAACTTTGTATTTGTTGTTGATGCCAACCAGGGATACACCGTCAATGAAGCGATTACTTTCCTTTCTCACATTGAAGGTGAAATTCCACTTCGTTGGTTTGAAGAACCAACTCGTTGGCACGCTGATTGGCGCGGACTTCGCGATATTCGACTTCGCGGAAACGTTAACGTTGCTGCCGGTCAGAGCGAAATTTCTCGTGTTGGTATGCGCGAGATGATGGTTAACGGAGCAATCGATGTTTGTAACTACGATGCCTCATGGGGTGGCGGACCAACAGAATGGCGCCGCGTTGCAGCTCTTGCAGCATCATTTGATGTGCAACTAGGTCACCATGAAGAAGCTCAAGTTGCTTCACACTTACTAGCTTCAGTTCCTCACGGAACTTATGTCGAATCCTTTTCACCAACACGTGATCCAATTTTCTGGGAGATGCTCGCCAATCGCCAACCTTTGGTTAATGGTGAATTTGTTCTTCCTGATGCTCCTGGATTTGGTTGGGAACTTGACGAAGATTTCATCGCGCAATACCGCGTCGATAAATAGGCAGTACTAAGGGGAGACGAAGATGGCAACAATTGCGATCTACGGTTCAGGTCAGCTTGGAACCACTGTGTCGCAATTGTTATCAGCTATCCCGCATCACAAAGTACTTGGCCCGTTTGGACGAACGGAAAGCGCAAAGGCTCTTGAGTCCGGTGCCGATGTAGTAATTATCGCAACTACTACTCGTTTCAAAGATGTAGCCAGTGATATTGAACGTGCAGTAAAAGCTGGATCAAATGTTCTTGTATCTGCTGAGGAATGCGCCTATCCATGGGCGGTGGATGCAAAGCGTGCCGACGAACTTGATGCGCTAGCAAAATCCAAGTCAGTCTCCATTGCAGGAACAGGTGTTAATCCTGGATTAATCTTTGACTCACTTGTATTAACTTTGCTTGGCGCCGCTCCACGTGGATGCACCGTTGCTGTACGCAGAACCGTCAGTATCGCAGGGTTTGGCGCAACTGTTCTAGGACGTATCGGACTCGGTAAAACTCCTGGAGCCTTTGCGGAAGCTGTCGCAAAAGAAGAAATTTTGGGGCATGCAGGGTTTCCGCAATCCATGACTGTTGTTGCAACTGCAATGGGATTGAAAATTGAAAAGATTGTAAAAGAGCTTCTGCCCGTCATTACGGAAAAAGAAATTGATCTGCCCGGGCGATTTACAGTAAAAGCTGGAGAAAGTGCAGGAGTTAATCAAACGTATAGCGCTCACGTCGGTGGCAAAGTTTGGTTTACCTCGCACTTCTATGGGCATATTGATCTTCCATCTCTCGGGAAGACTGCAATGGACGAGATTGAGCTATCCCTCGATGGCAAAGTTTTCCAGACTACACAGCTCAAGCCTGGAATAGGTTCACAAGTAGGTTCGCAAAATATGGTGGCAAATTCAATCCAGAGAATTATTCATGCTCGAAGTGGGTGGGTAACAACTGCAGAGATGCAACCTGCCTATCCAGAAGATCTCAAACAATAGAAGCACACAAACACAGGGGAGAAAAGAATGGCAAACGTCCCAACAATCGCACGCGTAACGGTTCATCCTGTTACTTATGCAGAACCAAATGATAATAACTCGATGCGTTTCCTCACCTTTGTGCGCATTGAATCAACTGACGGACATGTTGGCTGGGGAGAAGCAATTACACAGTTTCCTGGCAGTACCCGCGGAACAGTAGAAATCATTAAGGGACTTGCCGATGATCTCATCGGTAAAGATCCAACACAGAATATTGGTATTTGGCGGGACATTCGTAAGCAAACCTGGTGGTATTCATACCGTGGCGGTCTTGCACACTTTGCACTTTCGGCAATTGATATTGCTTTATGGGATCTCAAAGGAAAAATCACGGGCCAATCTCTAATTCAAATGATTGGCAAGCGCGACGCGTCCCCTGATACTCGTATACCGGTTCTAGCGTCAACTCACGTGTGGAATTCAAATCTTGATGTAGAAGTTGCCCGCCATGAGAAGTTCATTAAAGACGGTTACATCGGATTTAAGATTGGTATGGGAAAGCGCGGAGATGCTCGTGTTGGTTACGACCTTGATCGCGATATTAAGTTTGTTAAAGATCTACGTGCAGCAGCTGGACCAAAAGCGTGGATCATGATGGATCGCGGACAGTCACTTAACTGGACTGTTGACGAAACTATTGCCCGAGTTCAAGCATGGGAAGAGCAAGATCTCAAATGGGTAGAAGAACCATTTGAGCCTTGGGAGTTTGAACATTTCCGCAAGCTTCGCCAACACACTACAACTTTGTTTGCAGGTGGCGAACGCGAATGGGATTACCGCGGGTATTCAGAAGTAATAAACTCAGGAACTCTCGATGTCATTGGTTGCGACGTCGGGCGCGCTGAAGGTATTACAGGAGCTCTCGGAATCATTCGCCTCGTTGAAGCAGCTGGTTTGTGGTTTAACAGCCATGCGTGGTCGAGCGCAGTAAATACTGCAGCATCAATTGCACTTTCAGCTTCAACTCCGCGCTGCCTCTTGCAGGAATTGAAACCTGATGAGAATCCAATGCAACACGAACTAGTTGATGAACCATTTGTGGCTGAAAACGGATCCATTGGTGTTCCTAATAAGCCAGGACTTGGCATTAACGTGAACGAAAAAGTTCTTGCCAAGTATGCCTTCTAATCGGACAGATCTTTCTTTAGGGTTCGGCTTAGAAGACAAAGTAGTTGTAGTCACCGGAGCTTCAAGTGGGATAGGGCGTGCAAGCGCCCTCCTATTTGAGGCCGTGGGTGCGAAAGTTTTTGCCACTGCAAGAGATCAAGCAGGAATTGATTCTTTGGCAAAAGAGATGAAAGAACCCGCTAAACATTTTTTTCATGTAGCAGATCTTGAAACTACAGGAGCGTGTGAGGGCATCGTCGCAAAAGCACTCGAAGTCTATGGAGAGATTTTTGTTTTAGCCCATATCGCAGGAGGCCTACGCCGTAGAAAATTGGCAGTAGTGACTGAAGATGATTGGGATTATCAGATGAATGTGAATTTACGTTCTGGATTTTTCCTCAACCGGGCCGTTGGCGCTGCGATGATCGAACGCAAAACGCAAGGGCGCATTATTAACTGCACATCAACTGCATGGATGACGGGACCTATGAATGGCAGTGATGCCTATGTTGCTGCAAAAGGTGGCGTAGTCACCATGACACGTGGATTTGCTGGTCAATTTGGCCCACACGGAATTCGTGTCAATGTTTTGGCTCCGGGTCAAATTGATACACCAATGCAACATGATGACAACGATCCTAAAATTGTTGCCAATGCAACAGCCGCATGCCCATTACGTAGAATGGGTCAACCTGAGGAATTGGCACGCGCTGTACTTTTCTTGGCTTCAGATAACGCTTCCTTCATCAATGGTGCAACACTGAACGTCAGTGGTGGATTATTGATGTACTAACTATTTCCCAGCTAAGAAGCGTTGGGGATTAGTTTCGGTAAGAGTTTTAATTTCCGCCTGCGTTACTCCAGCGTTGAGGAGAATTGGTAGGAATTTAGTCAGCAAGAATGCATAACCAGCGCCGCCGTGGGCAACCATGCGTGAGCGTCCAGCAATATCTGTGCTTATTAATAGTTTTTCGAGGTGGCCTTCGCTGATGAGCGTTGCCAGAGATTGCGCGCGCAGCTCATCGGTTTGTTTATCGAGTTGACCCACCGCGTCGTAAGCAATCCAAACTCCACGTTTTAATAACTTACGAGAATAATCAAGGTCGCGGTTTGTATCGCAGTGTCCGATGACGGTGATATCTAGATCTGCTCCAGCCTTTTCTAAAACATTGAGCTGGTCGATTCCAATTTCGGTAAAGAGCGCGTGAGTTCCAATCGGAATACCCGTTTCCTTCTGTGCCTTAGCAGCTCCTTGCAAAACTTTCACTTCAGTAGGAGTGATAGCGCGGTGATGCGTCCCGAGTTCTCCCATAAATCCTGCACGTATATCTGTACCAGGAAACCCAACGGTGATGTGCTCGATAAATCGTTTAGAAATTTGATCGACGCTCATATCTTTCAACCATGTTGGGTAATACATCTCCCAGTAAAAACCCGTGCCCGCAATAATGTTCACACCAGTTTTTTGTGAAATATCACGAAGCCCTTCAGGATCTGGATGAAGTCCGTAAATTGTTTGCTCGACAATGGTATGACCACCAGCTTGTTTATAGAGAGCAACTTCATTGACCATCATCGCGCGATCTAGCAAGACACCTTCTGAGTTTCTACGCACATCATAGGTATCCACGATGAGGTGCTCGTGGGGGAGGATGACACCAAGTTGATCAGCTGGAATTGGACCAGACTGTCTGAACGCTTTTCATAAATTCTCCCTTTAATTCTTATTTAGATTTTAAAGATTCAAGAAGAGCAACAGATTCCTCAATCAACATTCTGCTTGCATCTGGTGAAAATGGGGCAGGGTGTCCGTAGCCACGTTGGGCAACGGTTGGCTCGTAGCCACCAAATTGATATTCCTCGGGAGTGGAGACGTACCCCAATACTCCTTGGCAATATCCTGCAAAAATAGTGGTTTCAAATGGCGACCTACGACGAACCTCTGCACCGATTTCAGTAAAGAGTTCACCTGGGGTTCCCACAATTGCCGTGTCACCAAATCGTGCAACCCAGATTTCACCTTCAACAGAGTCTGGCAGTGGTGCTAGCGCTGCCATCTCTAACATCGATGTTAACCATGTGATGTGATAACCAATTGGATTTAGGAGTGCGCGATCTGCACCTTTGGAAACCTTTGCGTCGTAATCCGCCTTGCGTTCTGCCAGTTCTTTCTGCATATCAGCAACGCTCAGAGATGGGTTAAGAGGCAATTGTAGAACTTTGCGAGCAGATGCAATTGGTTGCGATGGCTGAGGACTTACAACACGGCGACGATAAAGACTTATCGGTGTCACTGAGCCGTAATCCACTTTTTCGATTTCAATAACACGTGGATCTTTATCTACAACTGCATGGACGGCTTCTAGACCCAGGCGAGCACCCATTGCAATTTCAGGACCTTGATGATCGAAGAAGGCTTCAAGGGGTAAAACATTTCCAGCGGCTCCTTGGAAGAAAATACATACTCCACCACGTAGGAAATCTACTTTACGACGTAGTTCGCCAACGAAATCAGCTCCGCTAAATGGTACTTCACCACCGAGTACTACTGGGTGACAACCAAAACCAACAAGTGTTGCAATTGCAGTTCCATCGTGACCATCGATGCGGATTGTCGGAACATCTTCGTCAATGAAGTTCTCCTTATTCCAACCTAGAATTGTTCCGCCCTTTCCATCTCTCTCACGGCGGTTAACGGCAATTCCTGGAGCAATTCCAGTTCCGCCAGAAATTCGAGCCGGAACAAGGCGTGTAATTGCTTGAACAACGGCACTGGCATAGTCGTATGGGAGAGATTCAAAATATGCATGTTCGGCATCGGTGAGTTTTGCAAACTCACCATGTAACTTTTCTCCTTCTTTACGTGGCCAGAGCCCTGCATGGGAGTGGCTGGAGTTGAGCAAAATATTGTCATAGGGGATTCCGGTTGTCGTGCTAATCACTTTACGAATTCTGTCCGCAAAGTATGTATCTAGGTTTGTTACATCAGCTGCAAGGACTGCGATAGTTCTATCACCGCTCTGAATCACACATGCACGAACTTCATTGGGCTCTATGGAATCACGTACCGCAACTGCGCGACGTACAAATCCTTGCGGGTCTGAAGGCAGTGGTGGATCGATAATAAATGAACCAGCACCTGCTAGTAATTGCGACATCGCACGCTCCTTTAATGTAACCTTTGCCTAAGGTAGTGCTCTCTAATTTGATAAGCAAGGTTTTTTAGAAACGAGGTCATCACATGTCACGCTCTCGTCGTTGTGTTGTTGCAGTACCTGGCAGTAGCGAGAAGATGATTGGAAAATCGCTGGAATTCCAGGTTGACCAGGTTTTTTTAGATCTCGAAGATGCTGTTGCTCCCGGAATGAAAGCGCAAGCCCGCGAATTAATCGGGAAAACTTTTGATTCATTAGCTAAAGAAAAGAGTCATTTTAAGGCGGGCATTGTAAGTATCCGTGTTAATGGAACAGGAACACCTTGGCTAGCAGAGGATCTAGACTTTTTATCTCAAGGCGCTGGTAAGCATATTGATGCAATTATATTTCCAAAAAGTTCCTCTGCAGATGAAATGAAATGGCTGGATTCAGAATTAAGTAAAGTCGAAAAAACTTGTGGGATTAAGCAAGGGGCCATAGCAGTAGATGTACAAATTGAAACAGCTCAAGGGTTGATTAATGTTGAAGAGATTGCAAAAGCACCTCGCATAAGTTCTGTTGCTTTTGGACCTGCTGATTTTATGGCAGATCTCGGAATGCCTTCGTCAGATGTAACTAGTCAGCCAACTGGATATGAAATCGCAGATATTTTTCATTACCCTTTGATGAAGATTTTAGTTGCAGCACGAGCTGCTGGAGTTTCGGCACTTGATGGTCCAGTGCTCGATGTTCATAATCTCGATAAATTCAAAGCAAGTGCAATGCGCGCACGGGCTATGGGCTTCGATGGAAAATGGGTTTTACATCCTTCGCAAATCGATGCATGCAACGAAATATTTACACCATCACAAGAAGTTTTTGATGCTGCCTCATTGCTACTGCAAGCTTACGAGTACTACACCTCCACAGCTGGCGGAAGCAAAGGTGCCGTAATTTACGATGGAGCAATGATTGATGAGGCTTCTCGTAAAATGGCACTTTCAACGCATGCTCGCGGCATAAGCGCAGGTTTAAAACCTGGAAAGCAATTTAATCCCTAAGCAGTTGGCTTTTCTTCAAGGCGAAAAGTTCTTCGATACACGAGTGAATTGCTTTCTTTGCATCCTCATAGATGCGCTTACCTTTTTCAGCAGTTGCCACAGTCGGATCGCCCATAATGCCGTGCTTGCTATCTCGTTTGAAATCTAGGGCAATCCCAACCGGCCCACCGGCTCTGAAATCTATGCAGGACCAACTAGTCATCTCCGTTGGCATCTCAGCGATAGCTAAATCCATTCGCACAAGATCTGGTCGGAGATGAAGTGCTAACGAAGTTTCCATTTCGCACGCATGACCCATGCCACCAAGCGGAGATGTTCCTATGTCAATCAATGTTTGCTTAATCATTGTCCAATACGAGAGCGTTGGAACAGACAAGGCATAATCTTGCTTAATTTGAGAAACAGTCGCAGTGAGATTTCCTGCATTACCGCCATGTCCATTAATCAATAAAAATCTATAGAAGCCATGTGGAAGCAATGATGAAATAGTTTCCGTGATGATTTGCGCAAACGTTTCATTTCGAAGTGAGAGCGTTCCGGGAAATCCAAGGTGATGAGGCGAAGTACCCCACCAGATTGGAGGAGCGACTAATACGCGATTTTTACTAGATTTATATTGTTCGGCGATACCTTCCGAAATTGCAGTTGCGTTAAAGATATCTGTATCTACTGGCAAATGAGGGCCGTGTTGCTCGATAGCACCTGTAGGAATGATGATGAGAGTTGAATCGCGATCGAGTGCAGCTATCTCTTTCCATGACAATTTCCAATAATGGATCTGTTGGTTGCCTTGTGCCATGAATTACTTTCCTAATCTATTGACCCTAAGTATGTGAAATGTTAGCGTAATAACCTAGAAAAGATAGATTGGATTCGAAAATGACAACGATTGGTCGTGTTGATGGCAATCGTCCGTGGGCTCCTATTGTGGGATATTCACGTGCGGTTCGTATGGGAAATCTCGTTGAAGTAAGCGGAACAAGTTCGACTACACGCGATGGCACGGTGATGTTCCCCAATGATGCATATGGTCAAATGAAATATATTCTCGAAGAGATCGAAAAAGCAGTGGCAGAGCTAGGTGCAACTTTTGAAAATACAATCAGAACTCGCGTCTTCATGACAAACATTGAAGATTGGCCAGGAATTGCAAAGGCTCATGGCGAGTTCTTTGCAAAGATATTGCCAACCTGTTCATTTCTTGAAGTAGGACGATTGATGTTGCCAGAGCTATGTGTTGAAGTCGAAGCTACTTTGTGGATTCCTTAGAAGTAGTGGATTAGAGATTCATAAATGAGCGATAAAAATGGTGGGCATAAAACCGTCGTTATTACAGGAGGCGGCAGCGGTTTAGGGGCTGCATCTGGCTACCGAATTTTAACTGATTGGCCAGATGTGAAAGTTGTCGCTGCAGATCTGAAAATTGGTGATGCTGCTGCGCTGCAAGATGAATTCGGCAAGGACAGAGTGCTTTTTTGTGAAGAAAATGTTACAACTGCGCAGGGTGCTGCGAAGATTGTTGAAGCAGGCATCAAATTTGGTGGAACAGTAACTGGTTTAGTTAATTGCGCGGGAAATAGCACCAATCATTCAAGCCTTGAGATGACACCAGAACAATGGCGTGAAGTTTTGGATTGTCACTTGGATGGCCATTTTTATATGAATCAAGCAGTGGCGAGACATTTAGTGAGCAGTGGGAAGGGCGGTTCAATCGTCAATTTTTCATCTATTGCACACACTTTCGGTTGGCCAAGGCGCCTGCCGTATTCTGTTTCAAAAGCCGGTATCGATGCACTCACGCGCACTCTGGCAGTTGAATGGGCAGAATTTGGTATCCGCGTTAACGCTATTGCTCCTGGATACATCAATACCCAGATGGTTGTCGCAGCAACAGCAAAGGGAAATATTGATCCTTCAATAGTTGAGATGCACGCCATGAATCGATATGGCGAGCCAAATGAGATTGCAACGGGAGTTAAATTTTTACTCTCAGATGACGCCAGCTACATCACAGGAGAAGTTTTGACCATTGATGGTGGTTTCACCGCTAAAAAGATTCCGTGGAAGAAATGACCAACATCAAGATAAAAAGCGTACGAGGCCGACGCGTTACGTTGACCTTGCCAGAGCCGGTAGAACTGGGCAATTACATTATTAAGGCTCGTGGTTTTTGTGTGGCCACAGTTGAATTAGAAGATGGAACAGTCGGAACTGCTTTCGCACTCGATCGTGGTGCACCGGTTGCAGAGGCAATTAATACTTTGATTGCAAAGCCATACGCAGAGATCTTCTCTGGAGACCCACTCAAAGCTTGGGATACTTTGCTCAGACAATCCAGCGCCGCACTTTCATCGGGGGCAGCACTTCGTGGATTCTCACTTGTAGATTTAGCAGCATATGACGCAGTTGCTCGCCATGAAAAGCGCACAGTTGGTGCAGGGTTCAATAAAGAAAAAAAGAAACTTCCAACGTGGGCAGTCATTGGATATCCACCTTCACGCGGACCTGAAGAGATTGCGTGGGAAGTTAAAGCAGCTGTTGAAGCAGGCGCTGTCGGAGTGAAATTGCCGGTCGGCAAAACCCCTGAACTTACACGCGATCGCATTATTGCCGCCCTTGATACAAAGCTCTGTCCTGTCTCAACTGACCTCGCATGGTCGTGTCGTACACCAGAAGATGCAATGAAAATTGTTGGGGGACTTGATTTAGCATGGGTTGAAGACCCATTCATTCCAGGAAGTTTGGATGAATTAAGAAAATTACGTTCTCTGCTGCAAGTTCCACTTGCTAGCGGAGATGATGAAGCCCATCTGTATCACCCACAAGCGTTTATTGAAACGGGAGCTGTCGACATGTTGCGTATTGATGCAACGTGCCAAGGTGGCCTTTCAAGACTTATCCAACTTGATGAGTATCTAACGAAAGCTGGCCTACCAATTTCTTGGCATGTTTATGATGCCTGGCATTCCCAGATTGCTTCCATAATTGGCGCAACTACTTTCTCACTTGAATTTTCAGCACCAGGAGCCAGTGTTGATCCACTTGCAGAGATGATTTTTGCAAACAAGGCGCAGACCACTTCAACAGATAAATACGGGTGGCAGTTTACGATGCCTGATTTGCCTGATGAATCAATGGCACTCAGTGGTGGCGCGAAATGGATTCCAATTCCACAAAGCTAAAGCAGTTGCTTTAAGGAATCTTAACCCTGCAGTTTTTTACGTGCGGCTACACCCAGAGTTCCAGGAATTGAGGCAAGTAGTTCTTTTGTATATGCCTGTTGTGGGTCATTGAAAATTGTTTCGGTATCTCCAGACTCAACAAAGACGCCATCTTTCATAACGTAGACCCGCTTTGTTAAGTAGCGGATAACACCCAAATCATGTGAAACTAAAACTATTGCCAGCCCTTGGTTGAGCAAACCTCTGAACAAATTGAGAAGTTGAGCTTGCGCACTTTGATCAATAGCCGAAGTTGGTTCATCTGCTAGAAGCACGGAAGGATTTGCAGAGAGAGCACGTGCAACGCTCACTCTTTGGCGTTGACCACCAGAGAGCTGACGTGGCTTTTTAGCTGCGTCCATGGATGCAATACCCATACTTTTAAGCAGTTCAAGTGCTTTTGCTTCAGCACTTTTCCTGTCACATTTATCGTGAATTCGCACTGCTTCAGCCACGGCGCTAAGGGCTGTGAGCTGTGGGTTCAGACTTGCATAAGGATCTTGAAAAACCATTTGCACAAGATGGCGTTCATCGCCTACGTAAGATTTATTGCCTTTATAAATTGGCTTTCCGTTAAAGAGCACCTCACCAGAAGTGGGTGGTTGTAAACCTGCAAGCACGCGGGCAAGTGTTGACTTACCGCTACCTGACTCTCCGACAATTCCTAGCGGTTCGCCTTCAGCAAGAGTTAAAGAAACGTTTTTAACTGCTTCTACTTTCGTTGCACCCGAACCAAAAGTTACGCTGACATTTCTTGCTTCAATGATATGTGTCATCATCGTCCCTTCAATAAGTCAGCGTGCAAGCAAGCACTTTGATGTGCACCGCGATCACCAAATAGTGGGGGATGGTCTCCGCTCGTACAATCACTTTGAACAATTGTGCATCGCCCAGCAAAGCGACATCCTGTTGGCCATTGCCCAACAGAAGGTGCGTTACCCAAAATTGTTACTAGTTCACTGCCAGGAACTGCGATATCAATACGAGATTGATTAAGCGCCACAGTGTATGGATGGCGTGGAGTTGTCATCTCTGAAACAGACCCAACTTCCACTGTCGCTCCAGCATGCATAACAACTACGCGATCGCAGACATCATCAATAAGAGCCAAATCGTGCGAAATCAAAATAATTGCTGTTCCAAATTCGTTACGAATCTCTTTGAGCAACACCATGATTTGGGCTTGGACCGTTACATCTAGGCCCGTTGTTGGCTCATCGGCAATAAGTAATTTAGGGTTACTGGCAAGAGCACAAGCAATCATGACGCGTTGGCGCATTCCACCTGAAAGTTGGTTGGGGTATTGCTTCATGACCGTATCAATTCGACGAATCTTTACAAGTTCAAGGAGAGCCTTAGATTGCTCAGCAATTGTTCCCTTTGTATCGCTCTTCTTAAGTGCTTCAGAAAGTTGTGCGCCAATTGTTAACACCGGGTTTGGGCCGGCAAGTGCACTTTGCGGAACGTAACCAATTGCTTTTCCACGCAATTTTTTCCATGTGGTTTCGCTGGCGTGTGCAAGATCTTGATCTTCAAAGAGAACTTGCCCAGCTAATACTTTCGCTCCGCGGCGCTCTAGCGTGCCAATCATGCTTCGACAGACCATTGTTTTACCAGAGCCTGATTCACCAACGATTCCAACCATTTCACCGTAACCAACATCAAAACTCGCCTTGTTAACGATTACCAGTGTTTCGCGACGTGGATGCGGAATTCCTATCTGCAAGTCAGTGACTTGTAGTAATTTCTTAGTTGTATTCGTCATTTTGTATTTACCTCACGAAGGCGACGTTGCAAACCTTCTGCGATAAAGGCAACAGAAACGCCAGCCCAACAGAGCGCAAGCCCTGGGAAAATTGTTGGCCACCAAGCAAGAGTCAAAATTTGTGCACCATCTCGAATCATTGCACCCCACTCGGCTTGCGGAGGTGGAGATCCCATTCCGAGGAATGAGAGGGCTGCTACAGCGATAATGACAATGATGAAATCGCTCAGTGCGTAAGCGCGAGTTTCGGATGACACGTTTGGAATGATGTGCTTAAAAAGAATTCTTACTTTTGAGAAACCTAGGATTCTCGCTGCTTCAACATAGCCTTGTTGGTTCACAACAACGGCTCGAGTCCTTGCAATACGTGCATAGCGAGCCCAGTTAACTAGTGAGAGAGCCAGAATAATGCTCTTGAGACCTGGGCCGATAAATGCAATCAACGCAATTACGAAAATTAAGAATGGGAATGCATTGATTCCATCGATAATTGATCCAACTAAGGAGTTAACCCTTTTATTCTTTGAGATTCCAAGAAGAGTGCCAATAATCGTTCCAACAGTAAGAGGAATGGCTACTCCGACAAGAGCAGTACCGAGATCAATAAACACGGCATCAAAAACTCTTGTGAAAACATCTCGGCCCAACAAGTCAGTACCAAAAAACGTTTTGCCATCTGGTGGGGACATTGGCACTAAACCTGGTTGGTTGGGGTCGTACTTACTAATTAGCGGGAAGATGAGACCGGCAAGAATGAGTAAACCCATCATTCCAAATCCGGTATACAAGCCAAAAGAACCTTCTCGGACTTGTCTCTTTTTCTTTGTTTTAGCGTTACTCATGAGAGCGTTACCCGTCGATCTAATAGGTACCCAAGTAAATCTCCTATGAAGCTAAAGAAGACCACTATGAGGCCAAAAATCATGACTATGCCTTGGACAACAGGATAATCTCTGGAATCAACTGCTGTAATAAGTTCACGTCCGATTCCGGGCAGTGAGAAAATTGTTTCCATGATTACAGTGCCGCCAATCATGACGCCCACCATGTAACTCAACAAAACTACTGTGGGTGCCAGTGATGGTCTGAGCATGTACGACCAATAGAAACGAATTTTACGAACTCCACGAATCACACCTGTTTCAACGAATTCTTCATCGAGAGTATCCATTAAAGAGCTATGTAAAACGCGGGATAGAACGGGCACTAACGAACCACAATTAACTACTGCCGGAAGCCAAAGGAAATGTAAATTGCCGGGGAAAGCGCCTGTGTAGCCAGCAGCTGGTGCCCAATTGAGAGTTGTTCCAAAAAATAGCAATCCTACGAGCGCTAAAAAGAACCCTGGCAGCGCAAGTGAAACAGAAGTGAATGCGCGGAAGAGATAGGTTGCAATTTGATTCTTGCTGAGCGCAACAAAAAGCGCGATAGGAATTGCAAGGATAATGCCAAGTAGTATCGACATTCCGATAATCATCAACGTTACGGGCAAGTGCGTTCCAACAACGTTGGTCACACTTAAACCGGAGAAGAATGACATACCAAGATCGCCACTGAATATTCCGGTGAAGTAATGATAAAACTGCGAGAAAATACTGGTATCAAGTCCAAGTTTGTGGCGCATTTCTGTAACAGCGGCTTCAGTCGCTTCGGCGCCGAGGGCGATTCGTACTGGGTCTCCAGGGCTCAAGCGGATCATGAGAAAAGCGATGACCATTACCCAAAAACTTACGCTGAGAGATCTGACGATACGACCGAGAAACATTCGTCGCAACGCTAATTTGTTACGATCTTTAGTTTCCGCTTCTTTTATATCAGTCGGCAGTTGTGTCATCAGACTCTCCTTCCTTGCAATTTTCCAAAAATTTTATATAACTCAATCAACTATTTAATCAACGAATTGCTAGGAATACAAAACTGGAATGAATGAGGTGAGGCCCGAAATCTGGCCTCACCTCATTCATATTCCCTTGGATTAACTTATGAAAGTGCTGGTGTCTGCTTTACATAGTAAGTGTCATTTCCAGCAACGTTCTGGAAAATGTCTTTAGGCAGACGAGTTGCCCCGTAAACCGAGCGTTGTCCTAGAGGAATATGTGCTGACTCATCCCACATGGCTTGTTCAACTTTGCCAATCAAGGCGCGCTTGTTAGCAGGATCTGCTGCATCGATGTCATCCATCCATGCATCATTTGATCCAGAACCTGACCATACAGTCCAGGCACCAGTCTTGCCGTAGTACGTGCGCAAGATCAAAGTTGCAATCTGGCCAGTTGCTCCAGAGAACTGCACTTGGAAATCACCGGATGATTGAGCAGCTGATCCGACTGCATCTGCTTGAGGAATAACAGTGGCTGTTACGCCAATCTTCTTCCAATCAGCTGCAACAAGTGCTGCTGCATCAGACCAACCTGGACGGTTGAATACTGTGAGGTTGATTGGGAAACCAGCTTCATATCCAGCAGCCTTGAGAAGTGCCTTTGCACCATCAATGTTCTGCTTAAGTCCATCTGGGTTCTTGCAGATTGCATAGTCACTTGATGCCCACGTAATTGAACATCCTGGCTTTACATCTCCGAAGAATGCAACATTACCCATCTGCTTGCGATCGATGGCCATAGATAGCGCTTGACGTACTTTCACGTTACGCCATGGCTTGCCATCGGTCATGCTGCGTAGGTTAAAGTCGAGTGTGAAAGTTCCTTGTAGCTTTACTGGAATTCCACGGAATGTTGAAGTTGCCTTGAGCTGTCCACGAGCAATTGCTGCAGGCAAGTCGAAGGCGTAATCAATAGTGCCTTGCTTGAGAGCAATAACGCGTGTTACAGGATCAGGAACTGCAAGGAAGCGAATTGATTTCACTGCAGGAACTGCCCAGTATTGAGGGTTTGTTTCTACAAGGAACTCATCGTTGCCAGGTGTCCAAGACTTAATCTTGTATGGGCCAGCGCTGAGTGGGTTTGTCCAGTAAGCAGGCTTATCTTCAGCTTTTGAACGAGGATTTAAGAAGAAGTAAATGCTTGAGAGCGCATATGGCAACTCAGCAAACTTTGACTTCAAAGTGACCACAAGTGTTGAAGCATCTGATGATGTCATTGTCTTTACTCCGCTAAATACTGGAGGTGGAGCTGCCTTGAGCAAGTCCCACATAAAGACTGCATCATCTGCAGTTACTGGCGTAACGCCATCTGAATATTTGATTCCAGATTTCATCTTGATTGTCCATGTCAGACCATCTGCTGAAACTGTATGAGAGGCAACCAAGTCATACTTTGGCTTGCCATCTGATGCAACGCGCCATAGGGCACCTTGCACCAAAAATTTAGTGATGTAGTTCTGGTTAGTTGTGCGAACACTTGATGTTGGATCAAGTGTGACAACCTTGTTAACAAGTGCGACAGTAATTAAATCGCATTGCGCTGAAGCGGTTGGAGTTCTGAGAGTACAAGAAGCTCCTGTTGCACCATTTGCCGAAGGAACTGCAACGAGCAGAGCTCCCGCAAGTGATAAAGCTGCAACTGGAGCAATCCAGTTACGTAGTTTGCGAATTGCCATTGATACTTCCTTTGCTAGTGAGGCGCAGCGCCTCTCCGAGGGGGTATAAGTCTCGGAGAGGTAACCCCAGGTGTCAATAGGTTGGTTCGGTATTCCCGAACCTAGGTAGGCGCAATTTTCACTCCCCGCTCCCATATCGGAACCTTTCCCAAGGGGCAATTGAAATGTAGCCTCGCACTCCTTGGCTACCGTTTCCAAAGCACTTTTCGTGAGGTTATCAATTCAAAGAGGTGAGGAGGGTGATGTTCTTTTCATCCTTTAAACATCGCAATTACAAAATCTTCTACATTGGATCAACCATTTCTAGCGTTGGTACCTGGGCTCATCGCATTGCTCAAGACTGGCTAGTACTTGAGTTAACAAATAGCGCGCAAGCTTTAGGAATTGTTATCAGTGCACAGTTTCTGCCAGGTTTCTTCTTTAGTCTCTTTGGTGGTTCCCTTGCAGACAGACTCGATCGTAGAAAAGCACTTATGGGTTGCAATGCTGCAGGAGGACTTATCGCTTTAGTTCTCGGCGTTTTAGTTCTGACCCATCATGTACATGTGTGGAGCGTTGCTTTGTCGGCATTTTTACTAGGAACAACGAATGCTATCGATGGCCCCATCCGCCAGAGTTATTACATTATTTTGGTGGGAGAGAGAGATTTACCAAACGCAACAAGTTTGAACTCAGCAAATATCAATGTAGGAAGATTAATAGGACCTGTAGTTTCAGGGCTCCTTATAGAGGCATTTGGTACAGGACCATCTTTTATCATCAATGCGATCACCTACCTCGTTGTATTTCTATCGGTTGCCCAGATTCGCCCCTCTGAATACATGCTGAAAATCTTGGTGCAAAGCAACGAAACCAAAGCAAAGATTCGAGATGGCTTTTCACATGTATTACACAAACCTGAGCTATTAATGTCCATCGTTGCAGTGTCATTCCTTGCTATGTGGGGGCAAGATATGCAGATCACTTCTGCGATGATGGCAAAGGAAACATTCGCGCGAGGGGCTGCATCTTTCGGTGCTCTGGGTTCGATATTCGCACTTGGCGCGGTACTGGGCGCTCTTTCTTTCTCACGGCGCAAAACCTTGCCCACGATAAAGCTCATCGGCCTTCGCGCCTTATTAATGTCAGGTGCATGGTTTCTGGCAGGTATTGCTCCGAACTATTCAACTTTCGCCATGGCCTTATTCATTTGTGGATGGTGCTCTATGGGAGTAAACATTTCAGGCAATGCCTCTATGCGCACCTATGCCGACCCAGCTTTTTATGGGCGTTCATGGGGCGTTTACATCTTCATGTGGCAATCACTTATTGCACTTGGCGCACCAATACTTGGCTGGATCAATCAACAGTACTCTCCTAGAACTGCAGTCTTATTCGGAGCAGTTATGGCGCTAACTATGTCTTTGTATGTGCTTTTTCGCTTTCGTTCGGAAGCGACGAACAAAATCTGAACAGTTTTCATTTTGTCATTGACATAGAACTGTGTCGGTGGTTGGGTGGAAGAGAATCTGCAATCGCGAATGAGAGGCTCTAAGCACAATGGCATCGACGCAATCACCGAACGCGAAATTGACTCCATCTACAACGACATGGCGTGAGAATCTCAGCGCTCTCAAGTTAGGTATCGCACAAGTTGATGTAACGCCACCTGTTGGTATCGAATCTGGAGTATGGGGTGCTAGCAAAATATCAAGGTCTGAGGCAGTGCATATTGGACTCTTTGTCACTGTTCTAGCCCGCGAGGATTCAACTGGAAAAAAATCTTATATTGCAGGCATTGATTTATGTGTTCTGGGTTGTGTTGAGTGTGCAGAGAATATGCTTTCGCAAATTGCTTCACAATTGGGGATCGATAAAGATCAACTTCTCTTTACTTCGAGTCATTCGCACTCAACGCCGTTGCCGTGCACACATAGATCCAAAAAGGATGGGCATGAACTTGTTCCTGCATTCATTGACCAAATAATTGCCGGCACTGTTAAGGCCTGTAAAGAAGCAGCACGTGCGATCTCTGATGTTGATGTGACGTGGGCATATGGAAAATGCGATCTGGCAGTTAACCGAGATTTGCCTTGCGGTTCCCACGAAGTCGTGGCTTTTAATCCCGACATAGTTGCAGATGACACTTTGGCTGTTGGTCGAATTAGTGACAAGAGTGGCAAACTTATTGCCACAATTGCTAACTACGCCTGTCATCCAACGACACTTGCTTGGGATAACAGAGCGATTTCTCCTGATTATGTTGGCGAAGCACGCGAAATTGTTCAAAGATCTACCAAGGTTCCGATGCTATTTCTTCAAGGAGCATCAGGAGATCTTTCACCACGTAATCAATACAGTGGCGATACAGGGCTGGCAGATAAGAATGGAACGAATTTAGGACACTCCATTCTTGCAACTCTGGCTTCAATGCAATCTCCATCAACAGAGTTGCGTTGGCAGGGAATTGTTGAATCTGGGGCACTTCTGGGTGAGTGGCATGAGTTCCCTACAAAGGGCTCATCAATAACCTGCGAAAAACGACTTGATGTGCAAGTGCGCGTTAAAGATATGAAGAGCATTGATCAGTTGCGTGAAGAATGGGCTGGAATTGATCCTGGCGCGTTGGAGGAGAGAATTCAACGCGCAGTTCGATTGCGGATTGGATATGAATCAGGTCAAATGGTTACGCACCCCGTCTGGGTCTGGCAGTGGGGCGATGCCTTCTTTGTGGCACAACCTGGCGAAGCGTATTCATATTTGCAAACAGAACTTCGTAAGCGAAATCCTAGCCGAGTGATTTTCGTACTTAACCTTACAAATTATCCAGGCCTATTTTATTTACCTACCAAGAGCGCATACGTTGCCCCTGCATATCAAGCATGGCAAACGTTGTTAGCACCTGGTGCGCTGGACGCAGTTATCGATGGGGCAGATGCCGAGATTAAAAGACTCATTGGAGGAAAATAATGGCTGTTTCAATTCGTGAAGATTTAAGGCCACCTAAAGATGTCTGGACTCCACCGAGTGCACGTTTAAAAGCCGGAGTTGCCCAGCGAGAGATAAATCCACCGGTCGGTATTCGATCTGCTAGCTGGGGCGCTGCAAAAGTTCATGTTGCAACAGGTATTCATAATAAAATTAGTACAACAGCAATGGCAGTTATTTCTGAGAAAAACTTTGTCCAGTACCTCGTCACAGTTGATTGGGGATGGTGGCAGGGCAAGGCAGACGATATGGCCGTGCGCGGTGAAGTAATAAAAGCCTTAGGAATTGCGGAAGATCAGTTACAGCTGCACTTAACTCACACCCATGCTGGTCCAACAACGGCATCTGATGCTGCACACCTTGAAGGCGGAGATTTAGTTCCTGGATACCATGCCAAAGCAATAGCAGGAATTATCTCCGCATGTGAAGAGGCACGCGATAAATCAGTAGAGGCAAACATCACGTGGGGTTATGGAAAATGTGACCTTGCAGTAAATCGCGATTTGTACTGTGGTTCTGAAGATGTTATTGGTTTTAATCCAGAGTTGCCAGCAGATGACACTTTGACTGTTGGAAGAGTCAGCGACCTTGCTGGTAAAACCCTTGGAATAGTTGTTAATTACGCATGCCATCCAACAACACTTGCTTGGCGAAATACTGAAGTATCGCCTGATTTTGTTGGTAGTGCTCGAGATCTTATTGAAGCCCGAGTTAAAGCCCCAATGCTCTTCTTGCAAGGTGCATCAGGTGAGTTATCACCTCGAGATAACTATTCAGGTGATGTTGAAGTGGCAGATAAGAATGGGCGCATTTTAGGGTTTGCAACTCTGGCAGTACTAGAAAAGATGGCTCATCCTGGAATGCGAATGCACTACTTAGGTTCGGTTGAATCTGGAGCGCTTTTGGGAGATTGGGAAGACCAAGCATTCACTCCGCCAAGTGGCGTTGCACATGTGCGGCTCAATGTCGATGTTCCACTTCAAAAACTTCCTACTATCGACGAGCTTCGTGAACGCTGGAAAAATGTGGACGAGGGAGCACGCGAGACTCGTATTAATCGTGCCATGAAATTGCGCGCTGGCTACGTTATAGATGGTGCAGCAACGCATCCGGTCTGGATTTGGATGTGGGGTGACGCAGTTATTGTTGGTCAACCCGGTGAGGCGTATTCATTTTTCCAAACAGAGTTGCGCAAACGTCACCCGGATCGAGTGATCTTTGTTCTCAATTGCACTAATGGGCCCGGATATATGTATCTGCCAACTCCCGACTCATATGAGCGCCACCGTTACCAATCATGGCAAACTTTGCTAGCAGCTGGCGCACTTGAAATAATCACCAATGCAGTATCGGCAGAGATTTCAAAGTTTCCAAAAAACCCAAATTTATGACCTCAGCTCGTCCCCTCGTTGACCATGAACCTTCTTCGCTTGCACGATTAAGCGTTGGCGTTGCGCAAGCAGATATCACTCCACCTGTTGGTATTTCTTCAAACCCGTGGGGTAAAAGCACAAGTGCAATTTCTACTGGAGTGCATCGCCCCTTAATGGCCGTTGCACTCTGCATTCGAGGTGAGAGTGATAAATTCATCGTCACTTTGGATCTCGGTTGGATAGGTTGCCACGAATGCGATGTAGTCAAATTTCGAGGTCGGGTTGTCAAGGAATTGGGAATTGGCATCGACGATCTTTTAGTGAATTTGAGCCAAACCCATAAAGGTCCGCCCATGTGCGTGCATGAAGCGCTCCGTGAAGGCAAAGAGCTAGTTCCAGATTTCATTGAAAAAGTAATTTCGACTGTGGCTGAAATATGCAAAAAAGCTCGTTCTGGCGTTGCTCTGGCTGACATTACATGGGCCTATGGAAAATGCGATTTAGGAACAGTTCGAGATTTACCTATCGGAGATACAGATGTTGTTGGTTACAACCCAGAGTTAAAACCAGATGACACTCTCGTTGTGGGGCGCGTGAGAGAGCTTTCAGGCAAACATGTGGCAACTTTAGTTAACTTCGGGTGCCACCCAACAAGTGTTGGTTGGGATAGTCCACTCATCAGTCCAGATTACATAGGTAGAGCTCGTGAGCTAGTAGAAAATGAAACAGGCGCACCCATGCTTTTCTTGTTAGGGGCATGTGGCAATGTTGCACCACGCAGGCAATACAGTGGCGATGTTTCTATAGCTGATAGCAATGGTGAAATGTTGGGGTATTCCACTCTCGCCACACTTTCTCGAATGCTTCCGCCAGCAACAGAGCTGGCATTTACAGAGGTTATAAAGTCTGGTTCCAATTTAGCTGGATGGGAACCACGATCAGTTATTCCAAATTCAACGCTGATCACCACAAGAGTGGATGCGCTTTTGAAACACAAAGAGTTGCTTGATGAAAACCAAATGCGCAAGCTATGGACCACGATGACCGCAACGGAGGAATTTCTTAAATTTAGAATTAGAAAACAATTTGAGATGCGCATTGACTACGTGAAACCTGGGGGAGTAGTTCATCACCCAGTGTGGTTTTGGCAGCTAGGTGATGCCCTCGTCATTGCTCATTGCGGAGAGGCCTACCTTGAGATGGCTCAAGAGTTACGGCGCAGGCACGTTAAACGCGTGATCTTGTTTCTGGATATGACAAATGGCCCAGGCTATATTTACGTTCCAACGCGGAGCGCCTATGAAAGAAACGCTTATCAGTCATCACAAACGCTATTAGCACCTGGCGGATTTGAAGATTTACTTGAGATTATCGATCAACAGATTGTGAAGCTCGGATTTTAGTTAGATATTTTCTGGCATTGCATCTGTAGATGCATAAGGCTTTCCAATAACTGCCACAACATCTCCAGGTGTCACTCTTGGAAAACCTCGCATGACTCCAACAACGCCATCTTGTTCTGCAAATATCTTGACTGCCGGAGTATCAGGATGATCCATCTCGTGAATAAGGCCAATAACTTCGCCCTTTTTGACTGCCTTGCCCAAACCAATGATATTTTCGTAAAGACCCGTATGCGTAGCCGAATGATATGCATGTGGGCCACGCATATCGACGAATATGGGCGCAGATAAACCAAGCTCAACTCTAGATTTTGGAGCGCCATCAATAACGCCAGACATGCGCAGTGCATTCTGTAGTCCATCTTTCGCAAGTTGTGTTGTTTCGAAAGTGGCAACACCAGCCCCGCCAAGTTCTGTGGTGAAAAGTGTTTTGCCCTGACGCTCTGCTTCACCTGCAAGTAGTGATGCAGGATTTGTCCCAGGTTGTTCCGGAAAAATTAAATGATGGCTTGTATTCCATGCCAACATGCTTGCAAACATTTTTGCGCGCTGTTTTTTATCCTTTGCCCAGACCATGTGCGAACATGGAATGAAGTACATGCCACGCCCACCGCTATGAATATCCATAACCGCATCCGACATAGGAAATAGTTCATTTGTTAAGTAGTGCGCCAACTTGTCGCTTACTGCCCCATTTTCATTGCCGGGAAAAGTGCGATTGAAGTTGACACCTGTCGGCCAGTGACGCGTTCCAGCTTTGGATGCTTCTTGAGAAAGACAAGGAATGATAATTATTCGACCGTGGACGTCGGAGGCTTTGAGTTCGTGAGCCAAAGTAGCTGCGGCAAATTGGCCTTCGTATTCATCGCCATGGTTTCCGGCAAGCACGAGAACGGTTGGGCCAACCCCGTTTTTAACTTTGATAATAGGAACATTAAATGTTGCCCATCCGCTGTTATTGGTTGAGTCACCAATGATCAGGTAGCCAGTCGCTTTTCCCTCTGCGTTGAGGTCAATTGATGATGAGACAGTGCTACTCATATTAACCAGCCACCTTTTCCATCTCAGCAATCGAACTAAATTTCTTTCCGACTACACAAACCACATCGCCAATAGTTACAGGTGGGTAACCTCTAATGACGGCCATAACGCCAGATATTTTGCTCGTCAATTCAATAGGCGCAACATCAGGATGATCAAAATCATGAATCTTTCCAACCAGATCTCCTGCTTTAACTTCGCCTCCTAGTGGGACGCAGTTTTCATATATTCCTGCATGAGTTGCAGAGATGAAGCCGGAAGGATCTCGAAAGTCCACGATCTCGGCTGGTTTGAGCCCTAGCCCCTCACGCGTATCTGGCGTGCCTTTGAGAACCCCGAAAACCTTTAAGAAATTACGTAGTCCATCTTTAATTATTTTGATGCTCTCCGGTGTTGTATAGCCGCTTCCACCAAATTCTCCAGTTGAGACAGATTTTCCTTGCCGCTCAGCATCTCGGTTAAGAAGTGCGTACGGATTTGTACTTGCTTGTTCACCGCCGATCATGTGTACATCGGTATTCCAAGCCAGCATGTTCTTAATCATTTTTACTCTTTGC
The DNA here is from genome assembly GCA_903834705.1 of uncultured Actinomycetes bacterium. Taxonomy (GTDB): domain Bacteria; phylum Actinomycetota; class Actinomycetes; order Nanopelagicales; family Nanopelagicaceae; genus QYPT01. Next base: position 7,189 of record CAILKF010000004.1, on the reverse strand, counting down.
GCTGGATCTGAAACCCAGACCATATTTGAACTTGGAATGAAATACATGCTCCGCCCACCACTGTGCATATCTAAAACACCATCGCAGATAGGAAATAAGTCGTTGCTTAAATAGTGAGCGAGTTTGTCATTGAGTGGTCCGTTTTCATTTCCCGGAAATACTCGATTGAAGTTGGCACCGTTGGGCCACAAACGAGTTCCTGCACGGGATGCTTCTTGTGACAAGCAAGGGATGATGATGATTCGACCTTGTACTTGCTCAAGTTCCAATTGATGGGCAAGTGATGATGCTGCGATCTGACCTTCATATTCATCTCCATGGTTTCCACCAAGTACCAACACGGTTGGTCCAGTTCCATGTGAGAATTTAATGATTGGAACGTTATACGTGGACCAACCACTGTTGTTGGTTGAATCACCGATTACAAGATATCCAGCATCTTTTCCAGGTTTATCCAGATCGAAAGAACAAGAAACAGTGCTACTCATGTTCGCAGTTTAAACATAGGTGTGTCATTAAGACAAGAGTTGAGTACTATGTAAAAATGCATCATTAACGCATGCTATGTAGGGAATTGAGTTATGGCACATTTGGAAGTAATTCCGCATGAAGGCAGCGCATTGATTGGAATAGCGCGCGTAGATATAACTCCGCCAGTTGGGATTTACGGGCGTATGTGGGGCGCATCGAACCATGATCGTTCGGAAGGAGCGCACAAACCACTTTTCGTTACCGCTCTTTCAATTCAGCAATCTGTACACGATAAGCCCGCTCTCTTGATTGCCGTCGACGCAGCATCACTTGGTGATTTAGATGGTCAAGAAGCACATTGGTTGCGTGAGCGTGTATGTACCGCTCTTGGCCTCACTGATTCTCATTTGATGTTGGCTTGTTCTCACACCCATGCATCTCCATGGTCTGCTAGATCCCGAGCGCAGATGCCCGGTGGTGATTTAGTAGAGCAGTATTTACATGACATCAGCGACGCACTTTGCAAAGCTGGCAAAGAGGCAATTGCAAACGCTAGCCAGTCCATTGTGACTTTTGGCGATGGAAAATGTTCTCTTGCCAGCAACCGAGATTTACTTGATCCTCACGATCCAACTCGTTACTTAACTGGATTCAATCCTGATACTCCCGCCGATGAAACAGTTCTCGTAGGTCGCATCACTCGCATCTCTGATTCACACGTAATTGGAACAATCGTCAATTATGCATGTCATCCCACTTCACTCGGTTGGGATAACAAGTTAGCGTCCCCTGACTATGTTGGAGCAATGCGTGAAATAGTTGAAGCGCAATTTCCTGGAGCACCTTGTCTGTTTTTACAAGGCGCATCGGGTGATTTGGCACCTGCTTATCAATATGTGGCAGACACGACCATCGCAGACCAACATGGCGCCCAGTTAGGTTACGCAGCCCTAGGTGTTCTCGCATCGATGAATCCAGCAGGTGAAAAATTTGAATTCAAGAGAGCTGTCGAATCAGGTGCACCGCTTGGATACTGGGAGCCAGCACCATATGAGGTTCCTACACAAGTTCGAATTGGCGCTAATCAAGTTGGTTTGCCTACGAAACCTTGGCCAACAGTTGGGGAGTTAGATCAGCAGTGGGCTCAAACTGAGGATTCATTCGCGAAGGAGCGAATATTTAGAAAAAAGTCAATCGCTAAATTAATGTCTGGAAGTGCGGGAATTGAGTTAACAATCTACGGATGGCGAATTGGAAAAGTTTTGCTCGTAGGCGCACAGTGCGAAGTTTATTCAATGTGGCAAAGCGAACTCCGAAAAGCATTTCCTGACTATGCGGTAGTTGCGATCACTTGCGTTGACTATGAAGCTATTGGTTATGTTGTTCCCGATCAATTGCAAGACCTCAATCTTTATACAGCCTGGCAACCTCCTTTTGGCAAGGGTGTCATGCAAGCCCTACTTGCGGGCTCTAAAGAGCAGATAACGAAGAGCCTTTCATAGAATGGATATTTCGAAGACCATTGAAGGAGGTTTCCATGTTTACCTCATTTAAGTTCTTCAATTACAGACTAGTTTTCACGTACAGCTCTCTCATGAGTGTTGCTGGCTGGGGACATGCAGTTTCAATTGACTGGCTAGTTCTAGATCTCACGCATAGTTCAACAGCACTGGGAAATATGGTTGGCATTCAATTAGCACCCTACATTTTCATATCACTTGTTGGCGGAACTATTGCTGACAGATTTAATAAGAAGAATTTTCTAAGGCTCGTTTGTGTGCTCAACGCGCTAATAGCAGCCCTGCTTTTTGCTCTCTATTATTACGGTCATTTGACTTATGCAATTCTGGCAATAATTGTAGTTATCCACGGAACGCTGAATGCAACAGAGAGCCCAGTCCGTAACTCCTTGTCGCTAGAAGTAGTTAACAAAGAAAATATGGCCAACGTTATGGGACTTAATTCCCTGACTTTTAATTTGGGTCGCCTCATGGGCACTCTCACTGCAGGATTACTCATTGCCCATTTTGATAACGGTACGCCGTGGCTTGTATTCACATTCCTCTATATAGCAATTGCGCTGCTCCTTAACCGGCTCAAGGTCGAAGAGATTCCCGTGGCGCAATTTGGAAAAGCTAAACCAGGCAAGATGATTGATGCGCTGAGATATTTGCAAAAGTCACCAATAATTTTTCTATCGATGACTTTAGCAGCAGTCTTTTTCGGATTAGGAATGCATTTTGGTCAAACTTCATCACTGATGGTTAAGAACATTTTCCTTAAAGATGCTTCTTACTTGGGATATATCGGAATCGCGGTTGCAGGCGGGAGTGCAATTGGTGCAGCGCTGGCTTCACGTTGGTCCGTTCCTGGCCATGCTCCACATTTGACCACTCTTCTCAAAAGCGGAATTCTTGTTGCAATTTTTTGGATGGCATCTGCATTTGCACAAAACTTTTGGCTCTACGCAATTTTGGCTTGCGTTGCAAGCATTTTCCACCTGACATTTATGGTTACATCAAATGGATTAGTAGCAGCGAGTGCGCCAGAGGACTTTAGAGGCAGGATTTATGGCATTTACCTGTGTATTTTCTATATCGGTTCTTGCGCCGGGGGATTATTGGTTGGTGCGCTGGCTCAGAATTTAGGCGTGCGCCAGGCAATCTTTATTGGCGGAGCAGCTACGTTCTTGATTAGCGCCACATGTCTTGTTTGGTTTCGATCAAAATCTAAAACTACTTCGCGTTAACAGTCGCCTTCAAGGCGTCAAAACAGATATCGATCTCTTTTTTATCGGCATCGGATAGGCGCATTCCAACTGGGCCGCGCTGTTGGGTACTTGTGAAGATACCTTGTTTAACTAACAAGTATTTTTCAACTGCCACGTAAGCATCCAGAGTTGGCTGGAATTTCATTAAGGAAAGAATTCCTTCGTGAATTCTGCGAGCAAAATCCCAGTTATCCTCTTTGAGTGCGTTCCAGAGCGCAACAATTGCCCATGGGACTTCCGATCCGGGCATAGTTCCAACTAAGCCAAGTGGGAATGTATCGAGCAAGTCGGTTCCACTTTGTCCTTCAAATACTTTTGCTTTTCCTTTTGCCACTTCTTGCAATTGGCGCATACGTTCTTTGACTGGCTTAGCTTCTGGTTTAAACTGCACACGATCATTGCCATATTTTTCTAAAAGTTGAGCATAAAGAGACATCTCAAGTGGTTGGCCCATGTAGTTACTTGCGTCTTGCACGATTACTGGGATTGTTACACTCTCAATAATGGCGGTGTAGTAAGCAAAAGTTTCCTCATTTGTGGTTGCAAAAGAAGTTGGTGGCGTGGCCATCAATGCACTTACGCCGTCGGCTTGCGCAAAGCGAGCAAGAGATGTTGCAATGTGTGTACTTTCAGCGCCAACACTTGCAACTACTGGAATCCTGCCACGAACTTGTTTAACAACAATCTGCCATTGCTCTCGACGTTCTTGCGCGCTGAGTCGCATAACTTCAGAGACCATTGCAAGCACAACACCATTTACATTATTTTCAATCAACCAGTCAATTTGCTTTTGAAAAATGGGTTCATCAAATTCATCCGCCTTTGTTAGCGGAGTTTGTAAAACGGTAAAGACTCCAGTTAAATTCATAGCTCCTCGTTCGGTATTGCCGAACCGCATTCGGTAGTATTAGGATGCGAGTATTAAGAATTATTCGAACAATGTCAATGGGAGAATACATGCCTGACACATCAGACCGCGTTGCAAGTGTTGCTCGAGCACTCAACCTTGTTGAACGTGTGGTGCAAGGCCCATCTGATGGAACTTCCTTAAGCGAATTAGCGCGGGCAATGGAATTATCAAAATCATCAACGTTAGCTCTACTTAGAACTCTTGCAGATGCAGGTTATGTCAGGGCAAGAGATCCAGGACCGAGATATTTTCCAGGCATGGCACTTGTACGTTTAGGTGATCTTTCCGGCTCGACACAACCCATCGATGAAATCGCTCAAAGTTACATTCATCAACTTTCTCAAGAAACGGGAATGACAATTCGTGTTGCAATCAATGACGGTGGACGGGCGATGTTTTTATCTCGCGCGGATGCACCTGGAGCAATTAGATTTCATACAATGCTCGGAGTTCGAGAGCTCACCCATGTTTCCTCCGCCGGAAAAGCAATTTTGGCTCAACTTGGTAATGATGAAATTGCCAAAATTATTGAAGAAGACGGACTTGAGGTGCGAACAAAAAAGACACACAAAACGCTCGCTTCTTTAATGAAAGACATAGAGGATATTCGTGAGCGAAAATATGCAATTGATGATGAGGAAGATGTAGATGGCGTGTTCTGTCTTGGCGCAGCATTTTTTGATCACACGGGTGAATGCGTGGGAGCTGTGAGCGCAACAGGAATTAAGAGCAGTGCACGAGAAAAGCGTGTTGCTTTTTATGGGGGATTAGTTCTCAAATGCGCTGAATCGATCACGAGAGAATTACGCGGGAAATCGCGCGAAAGGCGTTAAGTACTTCTTGTTCGGTCGCCTTTAGTTACGAAATGTTATAAAGCTTTTTTTGCGCCAAAAAATCACCTACCCATGTTAGGTAGTACCGAACTTTTCAGTTGACACGCTTATTCATTGCCACTTCACTTACTACACCACTCGAGGATGTGGGCAACTCTTGCCGTCATCCTAAGTATCCAAACTCTGGAGGAATATAGATGTCGTTAACACAGATGGGAACGAAGAAGAAGGTTCTTGCAGCAGCTGTTGCTGTCGGAATGATCTTCACACTCACTACTGCTGTCGCACCAGCGCAAGCTGCAAAGACAACTTTGGTTGTTGGTTCCACACAAGGAATTCCACAACTTAACCCAATTACTCGTACTTTCGCCTATGACGAAACTCTGTACGGAGTTCTATGGTCAGCACTAACCCGCTGGAAGCAAGACGGAACTGTTGGACCAGATCTTGCAACTTCATGGAAGATGAATGACGCTGGAACTCAGTGGACATTCGCTTTGAGAAAGGGCGCAAAGTTCTCAGACGGAACAGCAATTGATGGCAAAGCCGTAAAGGCAGTTATTGATTATGTTCTAGATCCAAAGACAGTTACTCAAGAGCGTAACAACGTCAAGATGGTCACAAAAGTTACCGCTTCTGGCAACAACGTTATCTTTGACCTTTCAACCCCTAACGCTCTTCTTCCAGTAGCACTTGCTGGAATCAAGATGATCAAGGTAAGCGAAGTTGCAACATTTAACGTAAAGCCAAGTTCATCTGGACCATTCATGGTCAAGGAATTCAGCCCAAACGTTTCACTTACAATCGTTAAGAATCCAAAGTACTTTGGATTTGCTTCGAAGCTAACTGAGATCAAATTCGTCAAGCTTTCTGATCCAACTGCTGCAGTAACTGCACTACGTTCAGGAAACATTGATGTCATGTACGAATTGCCACTTGGCGATGCTGCTCCACTTCAGAAGGACAAGAAGTTGCAGATCGTTCGTGCAAAGGTTTCAACAATGGCTGTTACATGGGAATACGATTTAACATCTGCCCCATTTAATAACCTCAAGGCGCGTCAAGCTGTTGCATACGCAACAAACCGTGCGTCTATCTTGAAAGCTGCTTACAAGGGATTTGGCGCTGTATCTTCATACAACACCATCGTTCCTGATAACAGCATCTGGCAGTGCGGTACTGCTGGCGGACTAACTAAGTACACATTCGACCTACAAAAAGCTAAGGCACTCTTTGCTGAAGCTGGTGTAACGAGCTTCACATGGTGGAGCGTTTCTGGCGCACTTCCAGAGTTCGATGCAATGGGTCAAGTACTTCAGGCAGACCTCAAGACAATTGGTATCGATATGAAGATTGAAAGTAATGAAGTTGGAACATGGGCAGCTAAGTTCTATCCAGCTGGCTTGACCTACCCAGGTCTTCTACTTCCTAACTATCAGTCAGTACCTGCTGAGCCAGGTTTCTCAATGAACTTCCTACTTTCAGGTCGCGCAGAGAGCAACTGGAACAGCAAGGCTTACGATGCAGCATTTACAAAGGCCATTGGAACTTTGGATACTGCAAAGCGTAAGACTGCTTGGTGTGATGCAATGAAGATGGAAAACCAAGAACTTCCATTGATCACTCCATTCGTGTTCTCAGTTCTTCACGCAGCACAAGCAAACGTTAAGGGCGCTTGGGTTGAGGGTGGCGGACAACTTCACCTAGAAGGCGTAACAATCAAGTAATTTGATTGAGTAGTCCTCTATAGTAAAAAGAAAAGGAGTTACATTGGGTCGGTACTTGTTTCGACGGGCACTATCTAGTTCGATCGTTTTAGCGACGAGCGTGGTATTGGTTTTCCTGTCGATTCGAGTCCTTCCTGGTGACCCAGTGCTTGCACGGCTGGGCGCAGCAACCGAAGTAACTCCTGAAGCTCTTGAGGCGTTGCGCGTAGAAGCGGGCTTAGACCGCTCGCTTCTCGCGCAACTCTTCTCATGGCTGTCCCACGCGGTTCGTGGAGATTTAGGTGTTTCCTATATTTCGCAATTTCCAGTGACGCAACTTGTTGGTGAAAGAATTCCTGTAACGCTCGAGCTCACTTTTTTCATTATTCTGCTTTCATGTATTTTCTCACTCATTCTTGCGCCGCTATCGATCCTCAAGCCTGGTGGCAAGCTCGATAGATTTATAGGCAGTCTGACTTCAATCGGACTTTCCATTCCT
>CAILKF010000003.1 GCA_903834705.1 uncultured Actinomycetes bacterium | reverse complement strand
GTAATAGCACTGTGTCTGTTACATATGGACGCAAAATTTCGGCGTAGCCCAAATACTCATCAAGAACTTCTTGAACCTCAATGTTTTTACGATTAAAGACCTTGATTAGTACCTGATTCTTATCGCGCAATGCGCCTTCAATTTTTTGACGCAAGATTGATGGATCAAATAAATCTTGAACGCGAATTCCGATTCGATTAATTTTGTCGGCATAGGCTGGACCAATTCCTCGACCTGTAGTTCCAATTTTGGAATTACCCAAGAAGCGCTCAGTAACTTTATCGATTGTCCGGTGGTAAGGCGTAATGAGATGTGCATTAGAACTAATAACTAACTTTGAGCAATCAATGCCGCGCTCAGTTAATCCTTTAATTTCCTCAAGCAAAACACTTGGGTCAATAACAACGCCGTTTCCAATTACTGGAACTACGTTGGGACTTAAGATTCCCGATGGCAACAAATGCAACGCATATTTTTGATCGCCAATGACAACTGTGTGTCCAGCGTTATTGCCACCTTGATAGCGCACAACATAATCAACTCGGTCGCCCAAAATATCTGTGGCTTTACCTTTACCCTCATCGCCCCACTGGGCTCCTAAGAGAACTAATGCAGGCATAAGTTAAGCCTTTCTGTTATGACGAGCAGGACAATTAAGCGAGTAAGGAAGTACCGGTAGATCTCAAATCTTCACAACCGCGAACCACGCGGGCAGCCATTCCGGCTTCAGCAGCTTTGCCCCACGCACGAGGGTCGTAGGCTTTTTTGTTTCCCACTTCGCCATCTATTTTTAGAACGCCGTCATAGTTTTTGAGAACGTGATCTGCTACAGGCCGCGTGTATGCATATTGAGTATCAGTATCGATATTCATCTTTATTACGCCGTAATCAAGGGCTTCTCGAATTTCACTCAAAAGTGAGCCAGAACCGCCGTGAAATACCAAGTCCATTGGCTTACTGCCCTCAGGTAGTCCCAGTTTTTTTGCTACTGCGTCTTGAAGAGTGCGCAAAATCTTTGGTTGCAGGACAACGTTGCCTGGCTTGTACACACCATGTACGTTTCCAAATGTTGCGGCAACTAAATATCGCGCTTTTGGATCTGTACCAAGTGTTTCGACAGTTAACAAAGCATCTTCAGGGTGTGAGTACAACTTGGCATCATGTTTTGCTTCAACACCGTCTTCTTCCCCGCCTACAACTCCAATTTCAATTTCAAGAATTGTTTTAGCCGCGATTGAAAGTTTTTGCATCTCTGCTGCAACTTTCATATTTTCTTTCATATCAACCGCTGAGCCATCCCACATATGTGAATTAAAAAGTGGAGCTTTACCGTCTTTAATTCGTTGCGCACCAAGTTCTAATAGTGGGCGCATAAATCCGTCAATCTTTTCTGCTGGGCAATGATCTGTGTGTAGTCCGATGTGAACGTTGTAGTTTTTTGCAACTACGTGTGCGAATTCAGCGAGCGCGACTGCGCCATCGACCATCTTCTTAACTGTTGAGCCTGATGCATATTCAGCACCGCCCCATGAAATTTGAATAATTCCGTCAGAACCAGCTTCGGCAAATCCGCGAATTGCTGCAATAATTGTTGATGAAGATGAAATATTGATTGCCGGGTATGCAAATGCACCCGCTTTAGCCCGATCCAACATCTGTGAATAAATCTCAGGACTAGCGATTGGCATATCTATCTCCCATTCACTCGCACGAATGTAAATCTCGAATCGAGCGCGCCTTTGGGCTGACTTTGAGGCTTACGCCCAATCCCACCACATTTAAGCCCCGATGGACAAAATCGCCATACGGTTATGTGCCCGTATGGCGATTTTTACTTACTTTGAGCGCAAGCGCTAACTCAATGAGGCAAGGTGCCCAGCATCTTGGCGAGAAGCAAAAAGAGCTTGCCAACCAGAGACGGGGTAGAGAGGATCTTCATAAAGGCTGCGATAAATGCCGCTAGTGTCATTTTTCCTTTCTTACTGCTGTACATCTCGAGAGGTGTTCACGGATGGGATGAGGTGCATTCTCACTCCCGCTTTGAGCGCTAAATTTTCTTTTTAAGGCTGTTGTGAATAACTCGTCACTGTGAATCGCTACCTAAAACCTTCTCTGCGGAGTAACCTCCTCAAATCATGAGCGAAGAAACACTAGAAAATCTCTCAACTGAAACGAGAACTTTTCAGCCCTCCCATGAATTCGCTGCCGATTCAAATGCTCAACCATTTATTTATGCAGAGGCCAACAAAGATCGCTTAGCGTTTTGGGAGCGCCAAGCATCCGAACTTCAGTGGGATGCGCCATGGAACACCGTTTTAGATTGGCAACCTCCATTTGCGAAATGGTTTATTGGCGGAAAACTTAACGCCAGTGTTAATTGTTTAGATCGCCACGTTGCTGAAGGTCGCGGAGAACGAGTTGCATTTCATTTTGAAGGCGAGCCAGGAGACACTCGCACTATCACTTATGCGCAGTTGCTTGCTGATGTAAAGAAAACTACTAATGCCCTTATCGAACTAGGTGTTAAGTCTGGTGATCGCGTCGCGATTTACATGCCAATGATTCCTGAAGCTGCGATCGCAATGTTGGCTTGTGCCCGACTTGGTGCACCTCACTCAGTTGTCTTTGGCGGATTTTCTGCAGAAGCGCTGCTTTCACGTATTCAAGATGCTGATGCAACACTTGTAATCACTGCAGATGGTGGTTATCGCAAAGGTGCGCCATTTGCTCTAAAGCCTGCAGTAGATGAAGCGCTCCTAGGTGTAACAAACGTCAAAAAAGTTTTAGTTGTGAAACGTACCGGTCAAGAAACAGCTTGGGATAACAATCGTGATGTCTGGTGGCATGAAATTGTCGATCGCCAGAACGCCGAGCATGTTGCAGAAAGTTTCGACAGTGAACATCCGTTATTTATTCTTTACACATCAGGCACCACTGCTAAGCCAAAGGGAATTTTTCACACTACAGGTGGGTACTTAACGCAAGCCGCCTTCACTCATAAAATGGTTTTCGACATCAAGCCCGAAAGTGATGTTTATTGGTGTACTGCCGACATCGGGTGGATAACTGGCCACTCTTACGTTGTTTATGGACCGCTCATTAATGGTGCTACACAAGTGATGTATGAAGGAACGCCTGATACTCCACATAAAGGACGAATGTTTGAAATCGTTGAAAAATATGGAGTAACTATTTTGTATACCGCTCCAACACTTATCCGCACATGGATGAAGTGGGGAGATGAGTTTCCACAAGCACATAATCTTTCTTCACTTCGATTACTCGGTTCGGTCGGTGAACCAATTAATCCTGAAGCATGGGTTTGGTACCACACAGTTATTGGTGGCGAACGTTGTCCAATCGTAGATACATGGTGGCAAACCGAAACGGGTGCAATCATGATTTCACCTTTACCTGGAATTACTGCCTGCAAACCAGGATCAGCAATGCGCGCGCTACCTGGCATCGGCGCAAAAGTTGTTGATGACAACGGAAAACCAGTTGCAGATGGTCACGGCGGATATCTCATCCTTAATGAGCCTTGGCCTTCAATGTTGCGAGGAATTTGGGGCGAAACAGAGCGTTACAAAGAAAATTACTGGTCAAAGTTTGATGGACTTTATTTTGCGGGAGATGGCGCGAAACTAGATCAAGATGGTGCAATCTGGTTACTTGGTCGAGTTGATGACGTCATGAATGTTTCAGGGCATCGTATTTCAACGACCGAAGTTGAGTCGGCGCTTGTTTCACATCACGCCGTTGCTGAAGCTGCTGTAGTTGGCGCGACGGACGCAATGACAGGGCAGGGAATTGTTGCCTTTGTTATTTTGCGAAGCGGTATTGCACATGCCGATGGTGAAGATCTAGTAAAGGAACTTCGCGCGCACGTCACAAAAGAGATCGGGGCAATTGCTCGCCCCCGTCAAATAATGGTTGTTGCAGAGCTTCCAAAGACGCGCAGTGGAAAAATCATGAGGCGTTTGCTTCGTGATGTTGCAGAAAATCGTGCAGTTGGTGACTCCACAACGCTTGCAGATCCAAACATAATGAAGTTAATTGCAGACGGTTTAAAGACAACTACTTCGGAAGATTAATAGTTAGTTTCTTTTCAATCTCAACACGAAGCTGGCTGAGTAAATTTGGTACATGCGCGCTTATTTTTGGATAAATCCTGCTGTGAGCAACTTGATCACGTGCACTGGTCCAGGGTGACCAAAGAATGAGTGAGACGAGTACAAAAGCAAGAAGGCCAACTCTGATTAATTCCAGTGCAACGCCTGCAAGAGAATCAACAAAGCGAAATGGCGCCCACAGTAATTTCGTTCTGAAAAACTTCGCAACTGCGCCGAGAACTCGCCGCCCGATTTCTGCAACCACAAAAATCGAAAGAAGTATGGCAAGGAATCTATAAACAGTGTTGTGGATGTGTGGACTGTATTCGAGAGCAAAAATAAGTCCTAGAACTCCGCCACCTATATATCCAACTGTTGAAAAGATTGTCTGTAGGAATCCTCTTCTATAACCAAAGAATATTGCTAGACAAAAACTGATGAGAAGTACGGCGTCAATAACCATGAATCAGCCGATTGCTACATGTAGATACTGCAGAGTTAAATCATGAAGTTCTGCTTCATTTGTTAATACGCCAATTTTTTTATGAACCACAGCACCGCTTTCATCTATAAACCAGGTCACGGGGACTCCCATTCCAAAATCTCCACGCGTTCTACCGTCTGGGTCATTAAGGCTCGGCCATGTCATTCCATTTTTGACAATAAATCTACGCCCGTCATCACTTTTCGCTTCTTCCACATCTACACCCATAAGCTGAATTCGTGACTGTGCTTTTGCATAAAAGGATCGAAGAATCGGAAGCTCATCTTTGCAACTGGCGCACCAGGAACCCCAAACATTCACAATCAATGGGCCTTGTAATGCGGAGAAATAGATTGAAGATTTCCCATCTAAACAAGGTAGCTCTACCCCTTCGGTTGATGCAGAGCGCATAATCGAATCGCAACTCACTACTTCACCAAGTGCCGGAATTGCAGAAGATTGAGATGAGCAACCCGTTAACAACAAAAGTAGCGAGCACGTGAATGCAATTTTTCTTATCATCGAAAATCCGCATCAACTTTTACTAGCGCTTGTGCTTTAACTGGATCCATTTCACCAATTCCAACTGAGGGGCAAAGTTTTGCAAGCGGACATGCACCACATGCGGGTTTGCGTGAATGACATATTCGTCGTCCATGCCAAATCATTCGCTGTGACAAATTGGTCCACTCCTTTTCCGGTATTAACTTTCCCACTGCTGATTCAACTTTTACGGGATCTTTTTCTTTCGTCCATCCAAATCTACGGCTTAACCTTCCAAAATGTGTATCAACAGTGATACCTGGGATATCAAACGCGTGCCCTAAGACAACATTGGCCGTCTTTCGTCCGACTCCGGGCAAGGTGATGAGTTCATCTAGAGTGCTCGGCACTGCACCCCCAAAATCTGAAACTATCGATGCTGCTAAACCTTTAATGTTCCTGGATTTTGCACGATAGAAACCAGTGGAATGAACAAGTGTTTCCAGTTCACGAAGGTCGGCGGTGGCGAACGCTTTGACGTTTTTATATTTTTTGAAAAGATTCGGCGTCACTTGGTTAACTCGTTTGTCCGTACATTGCGCAGATAGCACTGTGGCAACGAGTAGTTGAAGTGGGTTAGCAAAATCGAGCTCGCATCGCACTTCTGGGTAGGTTTTTCTCAATATTCGATACATGGCAGTAGCGCTACTCCTTAGATCTGTGCCAGCGCTCATTTGAGGAAGGTTACGCCCGAATTTAAGGCGGTCCAACTACCTCCAAATTAATAGTAAAGTGCGCCTGTGACTGATGACCAAGTTGTTCGCCGAGCCCCACTTTTTAGCGCCCTTGATGATGCCTCTGCTGCATCACTCCGCGCGTCAATGGAAAATGTGAAGTTAGGCAAAGGAACAGTTTTATTTTCAGAAGGTGACGAAGGTGATCATCTCTACGTCATCGTCGAAGGTAAATTGAAACTCGGTACATCTAGCGGAGACGGTCGTGAAAATTTACTTTCAGTTCTCGGGCCCGGAGAAATGTTTGGCGAATTATCTTTATTTGATCCAGGGCCTCGTACCGCCACTGCAACTGCTGTAACTGATGTTCGTTTGCTAAGCCTTGGACACGACAAAGTTATTCCTTGGGTTACTCAACATCCACAAGTTGCACTTGATTTACTCGGGCGTTTATCTCAAAGGTTGCGACGCACAAATGAAGTTGTTGGAGATTTAGTTTTCTCTGATGTTCCGGGTCGTGTTGCAAAAGCCCTTATTGATCTCGGAGAGCGTTTTGGAAAAGATACTCCCGAGGGACTTTATGTGAATCATGATTTAACTCAAGAAGAGTTAGCTCAATTAGTTGGTGCCTCTCGCGAAACCGTCAATAAAGCTCTTGCAGATTTCGCAGGACGAAATTGGATTCGCTTAGATGGACGAGCAGTACTCATTATCGACGTTGAGCGTTTAGGAAAACGCGGTCGTTAATTAGCTTCGTAGCTCCACTGTAAGTTCAATTTCCACTGGTGAATCTAATGGCAACTCAGCAATTCCAACTGCAGAGCGGGCATGCTTTCCGTCTTCACCCCAAATATGTACAAATAACTCACTTGCACCATTAACAACTCCTGGATGATTTATATAGCCAGGTACGCCATTAACGTAACCAACTACACGAACAACTCGAACGATGTCATCAACATGTGCAACTGTCTCAACAGCAGCTAAGGCGTTAAGTGCGCATACTTGAGCTAATTCTTTGGCTTGTTCAACAGTAACGGCTCCACCAACTTTTCCTGTTAGAGCTATTTTCCCATCGACAATAGGAAGTTGCCCTGCTGTGAAAACTAAATTGCCTGTACGAACTGCTGGCACATAGGCGGCAATTGGTTTAGCAGCTACGGGAAGTGTGAGTCCTAATTCAGCAAGTTTTGCTCTGACATCGCTCATGCAAGTTCTCTTTTCATATAGGCAACTAGTTGATCTCCACCGTTGGGTCCTGGAATAACTTGCACCAGCTCCCAACCTTCAGATCCCCAATTATCGAGAATCTGTTTTGTCGCGTGTGTTAATAGCGGGACTGTGACATATTCGAATTTCATGACTCTCCTTTAGGCAAGCGCGGCTTTTACTGCTGCAGATACAACGCCACCATCGGCTTTGCCTGCAATTTTTGGAGCAATAATTTTCATAACGAGACCCATACCGGATGGCCCTGAAGCACCCGTTTCAGCAATTGCTGCCTTAATCATTTCATTCAACTGCGCATCACTCAATTGTTCTGGTAAATACTTAGCGATAATTTCGCCTTCGGCACGTTCAAGTGTGGCTTTATCTGTTCGCCCACCAGCATCAAATGCTTCGGCGGCTTCTCGACGTTTCTTTGCCTCACGTGAGAGGACGGTAATTACTTCTGCGTCTGCAAGCTCGCGAGATTCTTTGCCTGAAACTTCTTCCATAGTAATAGCAGTCAAAATCATGCGAATAGTGCCCGAAGTAATTTCATCTCTGCTGCGAATTGCTTCGGTCAGGTCGGTTTTGAGTCGTTCTTTAAGTCCCATAGCGGTATCTTCTCATGTTATGAGCTACAAGCTTCGCCAAGCGCAAATCCCTATCTTGTCCTCTGGCGCAGCCCCAATTCGAGTACTGCATTTTTCAGACCTTCATCTGACGCCATCTCGCACGCGCGAAATTGCAGATATCAAAAGTTTCATTAAACACAAGCCAGACCTAGTCATTAGCACCGGTGATTTTCTGGCCCATATGGATGCTGTCCCTACTGTTCTTGATGCGCTCGATGAATTACTCGACATTCCCGGACTCTTTGTATTCGGGTCAAATGATTATTACGCCCCAAGAGTTAAGAATCCTTTTTCTTATCTAACGAAGGATGACGGAATAAGAAAGTTTGGCAATGAACTGCCGTGGGAAGATCTTGCACACGGTCTAACCCGTAGAGGCTGGAATGATATTAATTTCTCTCGAGCGCTGATTGCAATCAACGGAACCACAATCGAGGCACGGGGCACCGATGATGCCCATTTGAATCGCGATAATTATGCGCTAGTAAGTGGGGCGCGAGTTAAAAGTGCCGACATTGCACTTGGTGTAACTCATGCTCCCTATCTGCGCGTATTGCATGCAATGCATCGCGATGGCTTAGATGCAATATTTGCTGGACACACACATGGCGGACAAGTTCGATTACCGTGGATTGGTGGAAGTAAGGCACTTGTCACCAACTGCGATCTGCCAACATGGCGGGCACGTGGATTAACTCGTTTCGGTCAAGAACCCTGGCTCCATGTATCCGCAGGTATGGGGACTAGTCCATTTGCACGAATTAGAGTTGCAAGCCCACCTGAAGTTTCGTTAGTAACCTTTACAAGTAAGTAAATTACTTCGTAAATTCGATTGCTAAGAGTTCTGCAATTTGGGCGGTATTAAGAGCTGCGCCTTTACGTAAGTTGTCACCGCAGACAAATAATTCAAGCGCCATTGGATCATCAAGGCTCTTTCGAACACGGCCCACCCAAGTTGGATCCGTACCCACTACATCTGCCGGCGTTGGAAATATGTGGTTTTCAGGATCATCCACTAATTCAACTCCAGCCGAATTTTGCAAAATATCCTGCGCGCCTTTGCGTGAAGGTTCCTTAGCAAAAACAGCGTGAACAGCTAGGGAGTGCGTTGTTATTACAGGTACACGTACGCAGGTGACCGAAACTTTTAAGTTTGGAAGGGCCAGAATCTTTCGTGATTCGTTCCGTACCTTTAACTCCTCTGATGAATAACCGTCTTGCTTAAGCGAACCAGCCCAAGGAATGACATTAAGTGCAAGAGGTGCTGGGAAAGGTCCAAAGTCAGAAATCTTTGTGCGAACATCTCGGGCAACGTCTCCAACAGCGCTATTTGCAACTGCAGACATTTGTGCGCGCAATGAATCAATACCGCTCTGTCCAGCTCCCGATGCAGCTTGGTAGGAGGAAACAACTAATTCTTTTAATTCATACTCACGATGGAGCGCACCCATTGCAACAATCATGGAAAGGGTCGTGCAGTTAGGGTTTGAAATAATTCCGCGCGGGCGATTCTTGGTTTCTTGTGGATTTACTTCAGGAACAATCAGAGGTACATCTGAATCCATACGGAATGCGCCAGAGTTATCGACCACTACGGCGCCACGTGAAACTGCAATTGGTGCCCACTCTGCAGAAACCTCGTCAGGCACATCGAACATTGCAACATCAATGCCATCAAATGCTTCAGGTGTTAGAGCAACAACTGTTAGCTCCTCTCCACGACAGATTAATTTCTTGCCTGCGCTACGAGCAGATGCAATAAGGCGAATTTCTCCCCAGACATCTGTACGCGTTGAAAGAATGTCGAGCATGACTGTTCCAACAGCCCCTGTTGCTCCAACAACTGCAAGAGATGGTTTGCGACTCATCGGCCAGATCCCCCGTAAACAACTGCTTCTATTTGGTCAGCATCGAGTTCGAAAGCAGTGTGTGCTGCTTTAACGCCCCGCTCAAGATCAGATGCGCGGCAAACAATGGAGATACGAATTTCTGATGTTGAAATCATTTCAATATTGACTCCAGCCTCTGACATTGCAGCAAAAAATGTGGCTGTAACACCTGGGTGCGAGCGCATACCAGCGCCAACTAGTGAAAGTTTTCCAATTTGATCATCGTATTGAATCGAGGCATAACCCACCTCGCCTTGAATACGTTGCAAAATACTTGTCGCATTAGCACCCTCACTCTTAGGAAGGGTGAAAGAAATATCTGTTAATCCAGTTGCTGCTGCAGAAACATTTTGCACAATCATGTCGATGTTGATGTCGGCATCTGCAATTGCTTGGAAGATGCGCGCAGCAACGCCAGTGCGGTCTGGCACACCAACGATCGTAATCTTGGCCTCGCTCTTATCGTGAGCGATTCCTGAAATGATTGCTTGCTCCATGTCTCCTCCTTCAGGATGATCTTTGACCACCCATGTTCCTTCGTTGGTTGAAAAAGATGAACGAACGTGAATTGGCATTTCATATCTGCGTGCATATTCGACGCAGCGCAGGTGCAATACTTTTGCGCCACTTGCTGCGAGTTCTAACATTTCATCGTATGTAACAGATTTAAGTTTTCGAGCAGCAGGTACTACGCGAGGGTCTGCGCTAAAGACTCCATCGACATCTGTGTAGATTTCACACACATCGGCATCAAGTGCAGCAGCTAGTGCGACAGCAGTTGTATCTGATCCACCACGTCCTAGAGTTGTAATGTCTTTTGTATCCTGACTAATTCCTTGAAAGCCAGCAACAATTGCAATCGCACCCTCTTTAAGTGCTTCTTGAATTCGTCCTGGAGTGACATCAATGATGCGAGCGCGACCATGTGCGGAATCCGTAATGACTCCTGCTTGGCTTCCTGTAAAAGAACGTGCTTCGTGGCCAAGATTTGAAATTGCCATTGCAAGAAGCGCCATAGAAATTCGCTCTCCGGCAGTTAATAACATGTCGAGCTCGCGCCCTTTTGGCATTGGAGTGATCTGATTAGCTAAATCGATCAATTCATCGGTGGTATCGCCCATTGCGCTCACCACCACAACGACCTGATTGCCATCGCGCTTAGTTGCCACGATACGAGCGGCCACACGCTTCATACCCTCGGCATCGGCCACGGAGGAGCCGCCGAACTTTTGAACGATAAGACCCATGGCCTAAGTGTGAAGGAAGATTCCTTGATTTGGTAATTTATCTCATATATTGATACAGCGCGCAGTTCAAATAATGAGACAACTACTCATTTACAGTGCGACGACCTTCAAATGCGCGTCCAAGGGTGACTTCATCGGCATATTCCAGGTCCCCGCCCACAGGAAGGCCACTGGCTAATCGCGAGACTTTAAGCCCCAGAGGTTTAATCAATCGCGCGAGATAGGTAGCCGTTGCTTCGCCTTCTAAGTTGGGATCTGTTGCCAAAATAATTTCTGTCACGGAGCTATCTGCCAAACGGGCCATAAGTTCGCGAATACGTAATTGATCAGGGCCGATTCCATCTATAGGACTAATTGCGCCACCAAGCACATGGTATTTGCCGCGAAATTCGCGAGTGCGCTCTATTGCAATGACATCTTTACTTTCTTCAACAACGCAGATTGATGTGTTCTCGCGTCTAGGATCGCGACAGATACGACATTGGGTTTCTTCTGAAACGTTTCCGCATTCGGTGCAAAATTTAACGCGCTCTTTTACTGTGCGAATAGCATCAACGAGCGCTCCTGCGATTTCGGCATCTGATTGGAGAATGTGAAATGCAATGCGTTGTGCACTCTTTGGACCGATACCAGGCAAGCGACCTAGGGCATCAATAAGATCTTGAATTGCTCCTTCATACATGCCACTCATGGACGCTGTGTCTCACTGACAAAACTTGCACCTAACTCTTTTGCAAGTAACGCTTGTCCCGAGAGTTGATCGGCATCAGATGGCGATTCATCTAAACGAACAGCGCGTGCTTGTGGAGTGTTGGGATTAATCGAAGGATCTACAACTACTTCTATCTTGCGATCGAGTCCGACGATGTCAATAAAAGCTTGGCGCAAAATCTCGTCACTTCCTGAACGAATAAAGGAATCGCGCGCACCGGCGTTAACAATTGCAATAGTTATTGCGCCATCATCTACGCCAAGAATCTGTGCGCTGGTACTCAATAGCGACCACGTAAGCCGACGGCGTTTTTTAACATCTTCAATAACATCTGGCCATAGGCGACGGAGGCCTGCAATATCGGTTGTTCCCTTTGGTTTTGATTTCGCAGCGCCCTCATCGGATTGGTTCGTCGACGCGGGAAGAACTTTTTTAGCGTCTCCTCCACCAACCAACTTCGTGCTCAAGTCTGCATTTCCACCTTGTTCAACCGGTGCCGAGGCAGCCTCTGCGTTGCCACTTTGTTCAACAGGTTTTTGTGTTGCTTTCGCATCTTCTGTTGGTCGCTTTGCAGGTTGCGCGCTACTCATTGGAGCTAAACCATCGGCTCGCTCTAATCTCTCAACGCGAGCAAGTAATCCGCGCTCGGTTGTATCGCCTAATGGCAATAACATGCGCCCGCAAATAAGTTCGAGCATTAGTCGCGGCGCTGTTGCTCCACGCATTTGAGTTAAACCTTCAGCTGCAATATCTGCAGAGCGAGAAAGTCCTGCAGAACCAATTCGTTGTGCTTG
Organism: uncultured Actinomycetes bacterium; assembly: GCA_903834705.1. Classification (GTDB taxonomy): domain Bacteria; phylum Actinomycetota; class Actinomycetes; order Nanopelagicales; family Nanopelagicaceae; genus QYPT01. The sequence continues at coordinate 2,303 of CAILKF010000003.1, read as the reverse complement.
TGTGCGCATACGCTCGAGTTGATCATCTGATACTTCTCGCAAGATTGCATTTGCACTTCCTGCAGCAAGTGCGTCAACAATCATGAGATCGCGCAACCGCTCAAGAAAATCCGAAGCAAATCGTCGGGGGTCATGGCCTGATTCAATAACACGATCGATGGTTTTAAATAGCGTTGCGCCATCATGAGCAGCTAACGCATCAACTGCATCATCGAGTAGTGCTCCATCAGTGAAACCGAGAAGTTGAATAGCAATGTCATAACTAACACCTTCATCGCCAGCACCTGCAAGGAGTTGCCCAAGAACTGATAGGGCGTCACGAACAGAGCCACCACTTGCACGAACTACTAGAGGAATAACGCCTTTAGCTACTTTGACACCTTCTGCATTGCAAATCTTTTCAAGGTGGGCAGAAAGAATTCCTGGAGGAACTAAACGAAATGGATAGTGATGAGTACGAGAGCGAATAGTTGCAATTAACTTATCTGGCTCTGTCGTAGCAAAAATAAAAATAACGTGAGGCGGTGGTTCTTCTACAACTTTTAAAAGCGCGTTAGCGGCGCCAGGCCCAAGTTGGTGAGCTTCATCAATAATATAAATCTTGTAACGACTATGAACTGGCGCAAAGAATGCTTTGTCACGCAGATCGCGAGCATCGTCAACTAAACCGTGCGTCGCTGCATCTAGCTCAATAACATCGAGTGAACCTGGACCATTTGCAACTAAGTCAGTACATGATTGACATGTTCCGCAAGGATCGGGGGTTGGACCTTTTTCGCAGTTAAGACTGCGGGCCATAATGCGAGCGCTCGAAGTTTTTCCGCAACCACGAGGGCCTGAAAATAAATATGCGTGATGTGTGCGATCAGATTTGAGTGCATTGGAGAGTGGAACAGTTACATGATCTTGACCAATGACGTCACTAAAAAGAGAAGGACGATATTTGCGATACAGCGCTAACGACATCGTTTCCTCTCCTTTTCAATCGATACATCTCTATACAACATATAAAAGGACCCCTCGCGCACCCATAAGAGCGCACCTACCCTTGCTGCCTTCCAGCCCTGGGGGAGTTCAGCACGGTAATGCCGCGCGAGGGATCTGGGTCTAAGCATAGTTAGCACACCGATAGAGTGCTCTCCTTGGAGGATTCGCATAGCGGCCGAGTGCGCACGCTTGGAAAGCGTGTGTAGGGCAACCTACCGAGGGTTCAAATCCCTCATCCTCCGCCAGCTTTAGTCCTTGTCAACCTTCCACTGACACCAATGCCGTACAACCAATTACAGCCATCGGTCCGCTGTCGTATCCACGATTTTTATCGGCTTCAATAATTGCAGTCAGCTCAGCCGCAATCCGATTCTTGGCTGATGACGCAATTTTCATAAATGGACAGATATGTGTTGGTGGGCCACTTGAATTTATCAATAATCCAAACTCAACCAAGCCAATTCCAGGTGTATATCGTTCGTCAAAATCACCTACTTTTGCTATTGCTTGACCCGCTTTGACTCGGTCGCCTTCTTTAACTTTTACATCAATTACATGCTCTAATTCCCAAACATTCTTCTGATCATTTTCAGCCGCAATCATTATGTTGTAATCGTTTGAATATAGTTTAGTGACCTTTATAACTGTTCCAGTTTTGATAGCCAATACTGCTGTTCCAAGAGGTGCATACAAAACGGGTTGAGGGTTAACAGTTCCTGAGCCGGTGGCGCCTTCACCGCGTGGGCCAGTATTTAGCCCAAATGGGACATAGGTTAATCCTTTGCCTTGGCCGGCACCTTTCAAATCTACTTTAAGGGGTGCAGTCGGATCTATCGGAAGCGATTCAATTTCATCACCAGTTGCGTTTGAATTACTCTGCGTCTTTGAATTGTTAGGCCCTGAAATTCCCTTACTCCAAACCAACTTACTTCCTGACTTAATGCAGGTAAATTTCATATTTCCAGAAAATGTGACTTCGTTTTTAGTTTTACACTTCGATCCTGGTTTAATCGCAGCGTTCGCGGTCGAGGAGATCCCAAGTGAAAACATTGAAATCAAAGATAGAAACATTAGGATTTTTTTCATGCAAAAATACTAGTAATCCTCAAGGATTTTGGTCAAGGACCCTCTACAAAATCCACTCTCGCACCGTCTCTGGCTTGGCGAAGTATAAAGAAGTAGGTATCTCAACGACGTTTACAGTAGTCACTGGTTGCATCCCCATTAGAAAATGGCAGATTTAATACTCTTGCACGATCTGGATCAGAAAAGTAGTTTCCCTCGTACCAGCAAACAGAGTAAAGAGCGTATTTAAT
>CAILKF010000002.1 GCA_903834705.1 uncultured Actinomycetes bacterium | reverse complement strand
GCCTGAAAATCCTCGGGCAATGTGTATGAATTGTGTATGAATTGAAAAAGCAGTGATTGCAATTGCTTACAGATCGATGGATAATTCACCCACGAAGATAATTAAATAGACTGCAATTGTGCCCCGAGTGGGGGTCGAACCCACACTGGGAGGATTTTAAGTCCTCTGCCTCTGCCATTGGGCTATCGGGGCCACGTGAAAACCAAATCCTACTAGAGGTTAATCTGGGGCAAGACCAACTAATTTATACGCGCAAAACGTGATGCTTTGATGAGCACGGAATCCAACATCTTTGTTGTTAGTTTTCCTGTAAAAGTGTTCTGCTGGCTCGGGTGATAACTAGCAATAAGAAGGTACTCAACGCCTTCATGTGTGTACCGAAGCTCTGCGCCATGGCCGAATTTAGTTGTATTAAGTGGATGTCCCAACTCGCGAAGAGTTGCGAAAAGTGCGCTCCATGCAAATGAACCAAGGCCAACAAATGCTCGAGTTGTTGGGAGTGCTAATTCGAATTCACGTAAAAGCCAAGGCGCACACGTATCACGTTCGTCGTTGCTTGGCTTGTTATCTGGAGGCGCACAACGCACTGCTGTAGTGATTCGAGTCTGTTTGAGTTCTTGTTTATCGTCTTTGTGCGTACTTGTGCCGATTTTCGCAATGCCAATGCGGTGGAGTGAACCAAATAACCAATCACCAGAGGGGTCGCCTGTAAAAACTCTTCCCGTGCGATTTGCACCATGTGCACCAGGAGCTAAACCGATAATCAACATTCGCGGTTTATCTGATCCAAAACCACTAATGGGTTTCCCCCAATATTCCTGATCCAGGTACGCCTTGCGCTTTGTAACTGCAATTTCTTCTCGCCACTTTACTAAGCGAGGACATGCAAAACAGTGTGTGATGTTTTCATCCAATAATTTCAATGAAGTGGTGGACTTAGCTACTTTTGAAAGTTCTCTTTTCTTTATGCGAACCTCAGGTGACTTCTTACGAGGAGGCAAGAGACCAGGCAATTCCATCGAGAATATCTGTCTCACATGCAACAAACTCTTTTGCGCCCGTTGCAATCATTACTTGGGATAAGACCAAAGATCCTGCAGTAATTACATCAACTCTGCCGGGGTGCATATATCCCAATTTGGCACGTTGATCTCTCGTCATCTCTAAAAACATTTGTGAGATTTCATGTACTTTTTCTGCAGACACCCTCGACAAATGAATTGCGTGGCGGTTATAGGTATCTAAACCTAGTGATGCGGCTGCCACGGTAGTCGCCGTACCAGCGACTGCAACTAAAGTTTTGGCTTTCGTTAGTGGAACGCTTTGTCCAGATAAGGCAATAGCTTCTTGGATATCGATGGTTGCTGATGCAATTTCTAGTTGATTTGGAGGGTCTGATTTAAAATGACGTTCTGACATCCGCACACAACCAATATTTACACTTTTTGCACTTTCAACATGTGCTCCACCAAATACAAACTCGGTGGATCCTCCCCCGATATCAACGACAAGAAATGGTGCACCACTTGATGGCAATTCCTTTGTAGCGCCTTGAAAGGAGAGTGTCGCTTCCTCGTCTCCAGAAATAACTTCTGGGTAAAGACTTAGACGCTCATGCACGCCGTTAAGAAACAAATCTCGATTAGTTGCATCCCTAGAAGCGCTTGTTGCGCAGAATCGAATCTTCTCGACACCTCTTCGTGCAATTTCACCTGCAAATTGATCTACAGCGCTGAGTGTGCGAGCAATTGCATCTGGGTGAAATTGCCCGGTTTCATCTACGCCTTGACCCAATCTGACAATCTCCATAGTTCGATAAATTTCCCGAAAATTGCTTCCGTCAATATCGGCAATGAGAAGTCGGATTGAGTTTGTTCCACAATCAATTCCTGCAACGCGCATTACTTATCTATCTCACTTGTGTTTTCACTGCAAGGTTGACTGCTCCACCACGTGGGAAGTTGTGCCAAAGCCTCGTCACCAAGTGGATTAACATCCTGGCCCGCACCAAGTGAATGTGCAACAAGTGAATGTAAACATTTAACTCGATCTGGCATCCCACCTGCAGAGATATCTTCAAGTTCTGGTACGTCAATACCTAATGCGCTTCTCGCTGCAATGTAGTCATCATGTGCAGCATGATATTTACCGGCCAAATCTGCATCTGTAAGGAGTTTCTGGTTCATGGTGTTCATGAGACCACTTGATTCAAGAGTTGAAATAGCACCAGTTAAACGTGGGCAAGTTGCATAATAGAAAGTAGGAAATGGAGTGCCATCTGCCAATCGAGGTTCCGTTTCCACGACTGCAGGTTGGCCACAAGGACAACGGTATGCAATTGCGTGTACATCTCTAGGAGTTCGACCTAACTGAATTTCAATGGCTTCGAGATCAGATTGTGTTGCTTTCTCTGGACTCACGAATTCTGCACCTCGGTAATGGAGGAAATCACTCTGTTGTACCAAGGAAGCCCGCTAGGCAAGTCTTTCGAGACCGCAGTGGCTGGAGCCTCTTGAGTTGCCTGAGTTGAATCAGTAACAATGTATTGGCGCTCACCCGGCATAACGAAATGCAACCGTTCACGTGCTTGCGATTTAATATAAGAAGGATCGCGCCATCGTTCTAATTCGCGCTTGGCATCTGCCAATGCAATATCTCCTGCATGAAGTTGTGCCTTAACTGCACTTATTTGAGCTCTCTGCGCAAAATATCTCTGAGTTGGCGGAGCCAATGTAAAAGCAAGAATAAATAAAATTATGCCAAGTGTAAGTGCGCGTCCAGATCCCCTGCTTCGAGAATTGTTTCGGGTGCGCGAATATCTCGATTGGCGGGGGCCACGAGCATAAGGCGATCGGCGCGTTACCAAAATTTATCCTTTAAAACGTGGAAACGCACCACGGCCTGCGTATGACGCATTCTTGCCAAGTTCTTCTTCAATGCGGAGTAGCTGATTGTATTTAGCAACTCGTTCACTACGCGCAGGTGCACCTGTTTTGATTTGACCACAGTTTGTAGCTACTGCTAAATCTGCAATCGTTGTATCTTCTGTTTCACCAGAGCGATGGCTCATCATTGAACGATAATCGGCTTTATGCGCCATGTTCACGGCATCTAAAGTCTCTGAAAGCGTTCCAATTTGATTTACTTTCACTAAGAGCGCGTTCGCTGTATGTGAGGCAATTCCTTTTGCTAAACGCACCGGGTTGGTAACAAATAAATCGTCTCCAACTATTTGAATCGCTCCGCCTAGTTCTGTTGTCATCTGACCCCAACCAGCCCAATCTTCTTCATTGAGAGGGTCTTCGATTGAAACCAACGGATATGACTTCACCAAATCTGCGTAATAAGCAATCATCTCGGTAGAAGTTCTTTGGGATCCTTCAAATGTGTACTTACCGTCTTTATGAAACTCAGTAGCTGCAACGTCCATTGCAAGGGCTACTTCTTTGCCTGGTGCAAAACCTGCCAATGTAATTGCCTCAAGAATAAGGTCTAGCGCTGCACGATTGCTCTCAAGGTTAGGAGCGAATCCACCTTCATCGCCAACACTTGTCGCTAGCCCGCGCTTTTTTAGGACCGATTTAAGGCTGTGATAAATCTCTGCGCCCCAACGAAGGGATTCGCTAAAAGTCGGTGCCCCAATTGGTGCGACCATAAATTCTTGAATATCAACATTTGTGTCTGCATGTGCGCCGCCATTGAGAATATTCATCATAGGAACTGGCAATACATGTGCTTGCTCTCCGCCTAGAAATCTAAATAAAGACAGATCTGCACTTGTTGCACCTGCTTTTGCAACTGCGAGTGAAACGCCGAGAATTGCATTTGCACCCATGCGGGATTTATTTGGAGTCCCATCGAGCGCAATGAGAGTGTCATCGACTTTACGTTGATCATTTACATCGAATCCCTTTATTGCGGGAGCGATTTCATTTACAACAAATCCGACAGCGTTATGCACGCCTTTGCCGCCGTAACGTTTTCCGCCATCGCGTAACTCGGAAGCTTCAAATGCTCCAGTTGATGCGCCACTGGGAACTGCTGCACGGGCACGAGTGCCATCATCTAATCCAATTTCAACTTCAATCGTTGGGTTTCCACGTGAGTCAAGAATTTCTCGAGCTCCGAGGGTTTTGATGACGGCCACAGTGAGTCTCCTTTTATATATCAAAATTAATAAAGGCAAAAAATGTGTTGAGAGGGCTATCGTACCGCGCTTTCAATTTGAGCTATCTCAGCCATCAAACCGCGAGCCGCATCTCTTAACGCTCCTTCGGGATCAACGCCGTTTTCTTGAGCCCAAGCAATTGTCGCAAGTAGGACTTCACCAACTGATTGTTGTGTTGCCTGTGCAGGCTTCTGGATTGACGTTGGCAAAGAGAGGTTAATTTTGTTTTTCTCTGCACGGTAAAGCAATTTGCTGACAAGTGTGAGTGCAGGTTGCGCCAAAGGAACTCCATCTACTGCAGAAGTACGCCCCTTTTCTAACGCTTTAAGGGCTTCCCAATTTTCAAGAACTTCATCACTAGAAGAAACTTTCACGTCGCCAAAAACATGGGGGTGGCGACGAATAAGTTTGTCAGCCACTTTCTCAGCAACATCTTCAATAGAAAAAGGTTCTGTCGGATGCTCTTGCGCAATGCGGGCATGGAAATAGACCTGGAGTAAAACATCGCCTAGTTCTTCAAGCATTGCCTCGCGATCATTTGTTTCGACCGCTTCTATATATTCATAAGATTCTTCTAATAAAAACTTGATGAGTGTTTCGTGGGTTTGTTCTGCATCCCAAAGACATCCACCTGGTGACCGCAACTGGTCCATCACTGCAACAAGACGTTGCAAGTGAGATTGGGTCATGGCGTTGTTGCAGGGCTTGTTGCAGGGCTGGCTGAATCAACAGCGACGATATCGGCCATTGCATAATCCCATTTTCCATAACGTGGGTTTATATCAATCTTGGCACTCTGTGCTTTACCTGCAACTAGTTTTTGAATTTCGTCATTAACGCTGTTGGCAGGTACGCCAGCGGCCTGTGCCGCTTGTCCAACTTTGTCAGAAAGAATGAGAAGTTCTAGGTAGGCATCAAGATCAACTGATGCGATATTGGCGCTTACAAGTGCCTGAGGTAGACCTTTTTCCCCGCCAACTTGATTCACGATACTGGCTCGACGGGCATCGATTTCAGCCTTGCTCACTTGAATTTTTGCTTCAGTGGCGATTTGATGAAAAAGCACAGAGATTAAGTGAAAGCGAAGCTGGCCACGAGTGAGATCTTCTCCAGTTTGCAATTGCATACCTGATTGATCAATCCCAACGCGCTCTGCAAGCACGGAATCGATACTTTTCTGCAATTCAGCTTGTGTAATTTTCGTAGAACCAACGGTAGCCGCAACGTTTACATGAGAGCATCCTGTAAGAATTAACGCGCTAGCAATTGTTAGCGCTACAAGTATTTTCTTCACTGTTAACTCTCTTTCGTTGGCGAGATTGGAATCGTTACGTTTTCAATAGCCTCGGTTGCCCAGGGCAGAAGAGAAGTATCCCCTATCAAAGCCCCAGGTGATGACGGCGCCCATGTTTTAGCGCTTGGAAGGGCCACTAAAACTGAATTTGTGGTGGATTTATAAATAGAGCCGGGATAAACGCGCATAAGTTTGAGTTGGAGTGACTCAGATAACGTAATCGGGGCAAGTCGCAAGTATTTGCCTTGTAAAACAACTTCGGTGAGTTTGACTGATTTGGCTCTCCCGCGAAGGCGAGCGACGCCAAGCAACTTCTCAGCCTCGGGCGGAAGTGCACCAAATCTGTCAACGAGTTCATTATGAATTTCATCAACCGCCTCATCGGTGGTGACATCAGCCAAACGTCTATAGAGGTCCAATCGCAAGCGTTCTCCCGGAACATATTCGGGGGCGAGGTGAGCATTTATTGGAAGCTCCACTTTGCATTCACGATGTTTCTCTTCACTTTCAATAATTCCGCTCTTGTAATCTTGCACCGCCTCACCAACCATGCGCATGTATAAATCAAATCCAACATCGGCAATGTGACCAGACTGTTCACCACCAAGAAGATTCCCAGCTCCCCTAATTTCCAAATCTTTAAGTGCAACTCTCATGCCTGCACCAAGTTCTGTATTGGCGGCAATTGTTGTCAAACGATCATGAGCTAATTCTGTAAGTGGTTGATCGGCTGGATAGAGAAAATATGCATATGCACGCTCACGACCGCGACCTACTCGACCTCTGAGTTGATGCAATTGGGATAGCCCGAACAAATCTGCACGTTCAACAATGAGAGTGTTGGCATTGGCGATATCCAAACCACTTTCCACAATGGTTGTGCAAACTAAAACATCGAAATCACGATTCCAGAAACCAAGAATTACATCTTCCAACAGATGCTCACCCATTTGACCATGTGCAACTCTTATCCGCGCCTCAGGAATAAGAGTTTGTAAATGTGAAGCCACGCGATCAATAGATTCAACTCGATTATGTACATAGAACACTTGACCATCTCGCAACATCTCTCTGCGGATTGCAGCGATTATTTGTGCTTCTTCACTCGGTCCTACATAAGTCAAGATTGGATGTCTCTCCTCAGGAGGAGTTGTAATCGTTGACATTTCCCTAATACCAGTCACTGCCATCTCTAGCGTTCGTGGAATCGGTGTGGCTGACATTGCTAATACATCAACGGTGGTCCTTAGTTTCTTTAAAGACTCCTTCTGCTCAACACCGAATCTTTGCTCTTCATCGACTATGACGAGTCCTAGATCTTTGAAATTTACATCGGATGAGAGCAACCGATGTGTACCGATAATGACGTCAACGCTCCCCGATGCCAATTCCCCAATTATTTCTTTACTTTCTTTTACAGAATTGAATCGTGACAGACCTGCAACTTTTACAGGAAACCCGGAATAGCGTTCGTTAAAAGTAGCCGAATGTTGTTGCACTAAGAGAGTTGTTGGAACCAAAACTGCAACTTGCTTTCCATCCTGTACGGCTTTAAACGCGGCTCGAATCGCAATCTCGGTTTTTCCATAGCCAACATCACCACAAATGATGCGATCCATCGGGAATGGTTTTTCCATATCCGCTTTAACTTCATTGATCGTGGACAATTGATCGGTTGTTTCAACATAAGAAAAGGCATCTTCCAGTTCTCTTTGCCAAGGAGTGTCGGGAGAAAATGCAAAGCCGGGCGCACTGGTACGTGCGGCGTAAAGCCGAATGAGCTCTCCGGCAATTTGGCGAACTGCCTTGCGAGCGCGACCTTTAGCTTTTTGCCATTCTCCGCTTCCGATTCTATGAACTGTTGGAGATTCGCCACCAACATATTTACTCACTTGTTCTAATGAATCAGTGGGTACGAATATTCGATCACCTGGTTGTCCGCGTTTGGCGGATGCGTACTCAATGACTAAATATTCGCGGGTGACCGAGCCCGCGGTTCTGTGAACCATTTCTATATAGCGACCAATGCCATGTTGCTCATGAACAACAAAATCGCCAGCTTTAAGTTCAAGCGGATCTACGGTTTGCTTTCGTCGAGATGGTAAACGATCGCCATCTTTGCTTCCACCTTTACTGCCAGAGAGATCACGTTCAGTAATGAGTGCCAACGAACAATCATTTGCAATAAAGCCATGACCAATATTTGATGTTGTGATGGAAAGTGTTCCAGGGGCTGGCGTTGAAGTTAATGTGGCGCTCACATTTACGGCAATATCTGCGCCACGAAATACTTCTGCATAACGTTGCGCCATACCAGCGCCTAGTGCGGAGAAAACCACTGCGTACCCTTGTGCAATTAAGTCAGAAATTAATGTAATTGCACTCTCGGCATTGCCTCGCATGGGCTCAATGGGTGCACAATCTGCGAAGAAAGTTTCCTCCTCTAAGTCACTGCCAAATGGGTTGAAATTCTGAAGTGGCAGGTTTGCTGCTGCCATTTCGGCTTGTAATTCATCCCAAGAAAGGTAAGTGCCGTCCCCATCGTGGAGTGGTGATTGTGCGCCAACCGAAGCGTTTGACCATGACGCAGCAAGAAATTCCTTATTTGTTGAAAGTAGATCCGTGGCACGCGAACGAATTCGCTCGCTATCTAAAAAGATGATTTCCGTGGAAGGAAGCGCACGCTTGATAATACTTTCTTGCGAATCAGTTAAGAGTGGAATTAATGATTCCATTCCTTCGGTGACAATTCCTTGGCTAATTCTGTCGAGAACTTCTTTCGCTGCAGGATATTTCTCTACTAATTCATACGCTCTGGTTCTGACTGCATCAGTGAGTAATAATTCGCGACACGGGTAAATTGAGAGCTTTTCAGAAATTGTTTGAATTGTTCTTTGATCAGATACATCAAAATAGCTCAGCTGTTCAATTTCATCGCCAAAGAAATCCACTCTAATCGGATGAGCAGAAAGCGGCAGGAAGATATCTACAATTCCACCCCGCACAGCAAAATCACCACGGCGCTCTACTAAATCTGTGCGCGTGTATGACAGTGAAGCTAAGTGCTCAACCAGTGCCGTCAAGGAAATTTCCTGATTAGCCTGTAACTGGATGAGCGGCGCTTTGCCAAGATTTGAAATAAAACAATGTATAAACCCGCGTACGGGAGTTACGATTATTGGATTCACTTGATTCGGAGCAGATCTCCAATTTTCAATTTCGTAAAGTGTTTGAATTCTCTTCGCGACCGTATCGCTACGCGGACTTAAGCGTTCATGTGGAAGTGTTTCCCAGGCAGGAAATTCGTAAACACACTCATGCAAAGTACGTAGCTCGCTTACTAAGTCCTCTGCGCTACGACTGGATGCCGTTACAACTATTAGCGGACGCTCTTTGGCACGAAGAGCTAGTGCAAATGGATAAAGGGGTGAAGGTGCAACAAGGGTGCGCGATTGGGAAATTGCTTCAGCAAGTGGGCCACTATGTGAGATGGTCGAAAGTAACCCGCGCATGAGGTGCCTTCCTACTTGATTTCGACCATTGTCGAAAACACGTGGCGAATGCCAACTAGCACCCACTCCCAAAAAGATGGGAGGGGCGCAAAGGTGAGTCTAGAGGAGAAAAGACCTGAGATGATTACGCCCATGTCTGCTCAGAGCGCACCACATGATGACGCCGAACTGCGAAGTGACGTTCGCAAACTAGGAGATCTCCTCGGGCAATCACTTGTGCGCCAAGAAGGCGTTGAGCTATTAGAACTCGTTGAAGCAGTCCGAAGCGCAGTGCGCGAAGGTGGCGGTCAAGAACTTCTTGCAAACCTTGGGGTTGATGAAGAAGTGCAACTCGTTAGAGCATTTAGCACTTACTTTCATTTGGCAAATGTTGCAGAGCAAGTTCACCGTTCCAGAATTATTGCTGAGTCACGAACCAATAATGGATCTTGGATTTCGCAAGCGGTAGATAAAATCATTAGCGCGCAGAAGAACCCTTCTAAGGGGCACGAATTTACTCAAGATGACATTCAAAAATGGTTAAGTAACTTTATGTTTCGTCCAGTATTCACTGCGCACCCAACTGAAGCTGCGCGTAGGTCTCTTCTTGGAAAACTCGGTCGTGTTGCTTCGTTATTAGATCAAGAGAATTCACCAGAACAAGAACGTCGATTGGGTGAAACTGTTGATTTAATCTGGCAGACCGATGAACTTCGTCTAGGGCAACCCGAACCCCTTGATGAGGCAATGAATGCGCTGTATTACTTGGATGATCTTTTTCGTTCCACAGTTCCAGATGTACTCGATGGATTTGCTCGTGAAGTAAAGCGGCTCGGTGTCGAATTGCCTCCCACAAGTCGTCCACTCACTTTCGGAACGTGGATTGGTGGAGATCGCGACGGCAATCCCAACGTCACTGCAGATGTCACTCGCGAAACAATGGTTTTGCAAGTCGGTCATGCGATTCGAGTAACTCTGGCTGCAATGGATGAAATTCGACAAACACTTTCCATTTCCACACGCATTGCTGGTGTATCGCAAGAGTTATTGGATTCTGTTCAGAATGATTTAAGACTTATTCCTGAAATTGAAGCCCGTTTTAAGCGAATCAACGCAGAGGAGCCTTACCGATTGAAGGCAACTGCAATTGTGCACCGGCTCAACCTCACAAGAGAGCGACATGCAAAAGCAGGTCCTCATGTTGCTCACCGCGATTACAGAGACAGTCACGAATTAGTTGCTGACTTAACTCTTATGCGCGATTCATTGCTACAACATAAGGGCGCCCTCATTGCTACCGGCCTACTTGAGCGCACTATCCGCACCGTGTCAGCATTTGGATTAACACATGCAACTATGGATATTCGTGAGCATGCAAAAGCGCATCACTTAATCCTGGAAGAAATCTTGGGGAATGACTATCAAAAACTTTCCCCGAAGGATCGCTTTGCCAAACTTTCACATGAATTGGCAAATCCAGATCGCCACCCAATACGTTCGCTCAGTGCCGGTACACAAAAGACGTTTGACACATTCCTTGCAATTAACGATTTAATTGATCGGTTTGGACCCGAGGTTATTGAGACTTACATAGTTTCAATGACTAAAGGTCCCGATGATTTATTAGCTGCAGTTGTAATTGCCAAAGAAGCCGGGCTCATTGACCTTTCGGCAAAGAAGGCACTCATTGGTTTCGCACCACTTTTAGAAACGGTTGCAGAACTTCGATCTGCAGATGTAATACTCGATGCGTTACTTAAAGATCCTTCATATCGTCAATTAGTAACTCTTCGTGGAGATATTCAGGAAGTGATGTTGGGTTATTCAGATTCAAATAAGGATGCTGGTATTGCTACAAGTCAGTGGGAAATTCACCGAGCGCAACGACGTCTGCGCGATACTGCATTTAAATATGGCGTTAAATTGCGTTTATTCCACGGCCGTGGCGGATCAGTTGGTCGAGGTGGTGGGCCAACATATGACGCGCTAATCGCTCTACCTTGGGGATCAATTGATGGTCAGATAAAGATGACCGAACAGGGTGAGGTCATTAGTGATAAATACTCACTACCTGCACTTGCTCGAGAAAATATTGAACTCTCACTTGCCGCAGCACTCGAGGCAACAGTTCTCAATCGTGGACCTCGTCAATCACCTGCTGACTTAGCCAAGTGGGATGAATGCATGGATCTCATCAGCGAAAACTCTTTCACCCGCTATCGGGCACTCGTGGATCACCCAGATTTGCCCGCATATTTTTATTCATCGACACCGGTAGAACAATTAGGTGAACTCTTTCTTGGGTCACGTCCATCTATGAGGCCGGACGCGGAAGTTGGTTTAGAAAGCTTGCGCGCTATTCCTTGGGTATTTGGGTGGACTCAGTCACGACAAATTGTCCCTGGTTGGTTTGGTGTGGGAAGCGGGCTTAAATCAGCTCGCGAGGCTGGCAAGGGCGAAGTTTTGCAAAAGATGCTTAAAGAGTGGCACTTCTTCAGCACCTTTATTTCAAATGTAGAGATGACTGTGACAAAAACTGATCTTGCTACTGCCAGAAGGTACGTAACCAGACTCGTCTCACCTGACTTGCATCACTTTCTAGATGAAATTACCGAAGAATTTGAACTCACGAAGCGAGAGCTTTTACAACTGACTGGCAAAACAGAACTTCTAGGAGATCAACCAATTTTGGCTAGAACTCTTCAAGTGCGTGATGCGTATTTAGCGCCATTGCATTTATTGCAAGTGAATTTGCTCGAAAGAGTTCGTGGAGGGAACAAGAATGCAGATCCCCTACTGCGACGCGCATTACTGCTAACAATAAATGGCGTCGCAGCAGGGCTGCGTAATACAGGTTAAGCGTTAAATAACAGGAACTGTTGCTAACGCTTCCTTGATTGATGCATCAGAGAGTTTGTGATCAACCATTGCACCACCTAGGTAAGCGTCATATGCAGCAAGATCAAAGTGACCATGTCCGCAAAGAGCTGTAAGTAGTACGCGCTCTTCGCCAGTCTCTTTGCACTCTTTAGCTTGACGAATAACTTCAGCGAGAGCATGTGTTGGTTCTGGTGCTGGAACGATTCCCTCAGTGCGAGCAAATTGAACACCAGCAGCAAAACAATCAAGTTGACCAACGGCTACAGCATCCATAAGTCCCAACTCGTAGACATGTGAAATGAGTGGAGCCATGCCGTGGTAACGCAATCCACCTGCGTGAATTGGGTCTGGAACAAAATCATGTCCAAGTGTGTGCATCTTCATGAGTGGAGTCATGCCTGCGGTATCACCAAAGTCGTAGCGGTACTCGCCACGTGTAAGCGATGGGCAAGATGCTGGCTCTGCACCACGAATCTTGGTCTTCTTACCCTTTGTGAGATTCTCACGAATGAATGGGAATGCAAGACCAGCAAAGTTTGATCCACCACCTGTGCAACCTACGACGACATCTGGATAATCTCCCACTTTGGCAAATTGCTTCAGCGCTTCTTCACCAATGATTGTTTGATGAAGTAACACATGGTTGAGCACGCTACCCAGTGCGTAATTAATAGTTGGATCTTGAGCTGCAACTTCAACTGCCTCGCTAATTGCAATACCAAGCGAACCAGTGTGATTTGGGTTCTTTGCTAGCTGATCGCGACCCGCTTGAGTTAAGTTCGATGGAGAACGATGCACTTTGGCACCGAAAAGTTCCATCATTAAACGGCGATATGGTTTTTGGTCGTATGAAGCACCTACTTGCCATACTTCTAACTCCATACCGAAAAGTGCACAAGCAAAGGAAAGTGCTGTTCCCCATTGTCCAGCGCCAGTTTCAGTTGTGAGTTTTTTAATACCGGCTTGAGAGTTGTAATACGCCTGCGGAACAGCCGTGTTTGGCTTATGTGATCCTGCAGGACTTACACCTTCGTATTTGTAATAGATACGAGCAGGAGTTCCTAGCGCTTTTTCTAAATTGTGTGCACGAAATAATGGAGATGGACGCCATAGGCGGTAAATCTCTTGCACTGCTTCCGGAATATCAATGTAACGCTCAGCAGTAACTTCTTGCATGATGAGTTCCATAGGAAATAGTGGAGCTAGCGCCTCTGGTCCAATGGGTTCGTGAGTTCCTGGATGTAGAGGTGGTGGCGGTGGAGATGGCAAGTCAGCAATTAAGTTGTACCACTGCGTTGGCATCTCGGATTCGTCAAGGAGTATTTTGTGATCTTTGCGTGAAGTCATGCGGGCGAGTGTATAAGGCTAAATCCCAAACCGTCTAGAGAGATTAGATATTAAAGTCTTGTTGAGTTCTTTCCAGCCCGTGAGAAATCAAGGACTCAACGGCATCTGCGCCCCTGTCGATAAATTCGGCTAGGGCTTTCTTTTCTGCGCTGGCAAAATTCTTCAACACGAAATCCCCGGGATCTTGCGGGCCAATCGGGCGACCAATGCCCATGCGAACGCGGAAATATTCGGCGCTCCCGAATGAAGAGGTGAGGGATTTCAATCCGTTATGGCCGTTATCTCCACCAGCTATTTTTGTGCGAATGGCCCCAAAGGCAATATCTAACTCATCATGAATGGCAATAATGTTTTCTGGTGCAATCTTATAAAAACTTGCGAGCGCCTTTATTGGGCCACCGGTTTCATTCATATAGCTTTTAGATTTACTCAAAATTACAGACTCGGCATCAACCCCAGCGCCAATCTTAAACGCCGATATATCTGTGCGCGACTTATGTGAGCTCCATTTTGCTCTATGCCGACTAGCAAGAAGATCTACAACCATCTGGCCAATGTTATGGCGCGTTGATGAGTATTCATCTCCTGGATTACCTAATCCAACTACAAGCCAAACCATGGATTAAGAGTACTTGCTTAGTCCTTCTTTTCAGGAGTAGCAGAGGCATCCGTTGCAGGTGCTTCAGCAGTAGCATCCGCTGCTGCTGGAGTAGCTTCAACGTCATCATGGCTAGAGCGCACTGAAAGATGGACAACAGCCATGCGAGGATCACTGATAAGAGTTACACCTGCAGGTAGGACAACATTTTCTGCATAGAGTGATGTACCAGCAACGAGACCTGTGAGATCCAAAGTTAAGAAGTTTGGAATCGAAGTAGCTTCAGTTTCAACTTCGATTGAGTTATTAACATGCTCAAGAATTCCATCGCGATCGTATTCACCAGATGTGTGAACAGGAACAGCAACTGTAACTTTTTCACCACGGCGAACGATGACAAGGTCAATATGCTCAAGTGTGCCTTTGATTGCATCACGAACGATTGACTTAGGAAGTGTGAGTTCAGTTTTTCCGCCCACAACAATGTCGAGAAGCACGTTTGAAGTCTTTAGCGCAGTGCCAAGTTCGCGAGCAGGAAGTGAGATGTGAACTGGCTTTTCACCATGACCATAGATAACCGCAGGAACCATTCCATCGCGACGTGCACGACGTGATGCGCCTTTACCGAATTCGGTACGGCTAACTGCGTTGATGCTGATCTCGGCCATTGACTTGCTCCTCTAGTGCTCTGTGGAAACTGCTCTTACATACTGCTGAAAAACTTTTCGGACTTAACACGTAAGTTTCAGCTTGAGAGCACATGCAATCTTGAATTTACAAGAATGCCGTCGATTACGGTGTGCTTACCCTCGCCGGAACGTGGGCTGAGATTACCCAATCGGGCGACCATCTAGCAAATTGGCCAATTGAATGGAGTTACAGGCAAATGATGACCCGGCAACCGGGCTCAACCAAGATGTAGTGAGGCTTTAACTCAATCCATCAAAAAGGCTCGTGACCGAACCATCTTCAAAGACTTCCTTAATCGCACGAGCAAGTAGTGGCGCGATAGGTAAAACCGTCAGTCGATCAAATCGAGATTCTTCTGGCACTGGCAAAGTATCTGTAATTACTACTTCACTCACCTTCGAATTCTTCAGGCGCTCAACCGCTGGCCCAGAGAGAACTGCATGTGTTGCAGCAACAATGACTTCGCGAGCGCCGTCGTTGAAAAGGGCGTCTACTGCTTTAGTGATAGTTCCCGCAGTATCAATCATGTCGTCAATAACAACGCATGTTTGACCCTCTACGTCTCCAACAACTTTTCCTACTACTGACTCGTTGGGGATACGTGGATCGCGAGTCTTGTGAATAAAAGCAATAGGACATCCGCCGAGCAAATCGCTCCAACGCTCAGCTACACGAACTCGGCCAGAATCGGGAGAAACAATTGTTAGACGAGTGCGATCAACTTTCCTTCCTACATAATTTGCAAGCAATGGAAGAGCAAACAAATGATCTACGGGTCCGTCGAAGAAGCCTTGAATCTGTGAGGTATGTAAATCAACAACCATGAGTCGGTCTGCGCCAGCTGCTTTAAAAAGATCAGCCATCAAGCGTGCGGTGATTGGTTCACGACCTCTGTGCTTTTTATCTTGACGTGCATACCCGTAGAAAGGAGCAACAACGGTGATGCGTTTTGCTGATGCTCGTTTCAGCGCATCAACCATAATTAACTGCTCCATGATGTGCTTGTTAACGGGATTGGCATGGCTTTGAATAACAAAGGCATCACATCCACGAACACTTTCCTCGAAACGTACAAAAATTTCTCCATTGGCGAAGTCGTATGCTGACGTTGGAGTGATAGGGATACCTAATTCAGAAGCAACCTGCTCTGCTAACTCTGGAAAAGCGCGACCTGAAAATATTCTTAGTCGCTTTTCGGAGGCGAGTCGAAGTTCGCTCATGAAGTGGGTTTTCCTTTCTTAGCACTCGTGTCAGAAACCTCTGCAGATTTAGTACCAGGACGCTTGCGCAAGACCCACCCTAGAACATTTCTTTGCTTACCCCGTGCAACTCCGATAGATCCCGACGGCACGTCTTCTGTAATTGCTGAACCAGCTGCCGTGTAAGCACCATCTCCAACTGTGACGGGGGCGATTAAAATAGTGTCGCTACCAATACGAACATGGTCACCGATAGCGGTCTGATGTTTTTCCAGCCCGTCATAGTTGGCAAAAATTGTGCCGGCACCAATATTTGTTCCGACTCCGATAGTGGCATCGCCAACATAGGAAAGGTGAGGAACTTTTGATCCTTGACCCAAAGTTGAGTTTTTGATTTCGACATAAGCGCCAACTCGAGAATCTGAGGCGAGGACTGCTCCGGTTCTCAAGTGAGCAAAAGGTCCAACTACTGCGCCTTGGCCAACTTTTGCTCCAGAGCAGTAAGACTCTTTTATATGTGCTCCGGCATCTACTGTGCAATCAATAAGAGTTGTACGTGGGCCGATAACTGCGCCACTGGCAATTTTCGTCGCGCCAGCAAGGGCACTTCCTGGGTAGATAAGGACATCTGGGGAAAGTTCAACCGATGAATCAATCCACGTTGTGGTCGGATCAATGAATGTAACTCCTTGGCGCATCCAATGATCATTGATTTGATCACGCATTAAAGCAGCACATTCTGCCAATTGAACGCGATCGTTGACTCCCAATATCTCAATAAAATCTGGAGTGAGAATCGGAACAACTCGATCACCCTTCTTACGCAAAAGTGCAATGACATCTGTGAGGTAAAGCTCGCCTTGCGAATTGCTATTAGTTAATTCCCCTATTACTGATTGTAATTTCTTGAGATCAAAGACATATACACCAGAGTTAATTTCTTCTATTTCACGCTCAATATCACTTGCGTCGCGCTCTTCAACTATTGCAATTAAGTCTCCGGAATCATCTCGGATTATCCGCCCATACCCAGTTGGATCAGGATGTTCAGCAGTTAAAACGGTTGCAGAATGTCCGCCATCAAGATGGGCTTGCACTAACTGACGCAATGAATCGGCTGAAAGAAGCGGTGTATCACCAGCAAGGATTAATACTGTGCCTGTTGCAGAGACACCTTCAAGAGCTAATTGAGTTGCATGCCCTGTGCCACCGCGGCGCTCTTGGAAAACCGATTTGGATAGTGGAGAGATTTGCGCAATGTGCGCCTCAACGCTTTCGCGCCCAGAACCTACGACAACGCGAATATTCTTTGGTGAAAGTTCTTCAACGGCAGTTAATACATGACCTAAAAGTGTGCGACCTGCAATGGAATGTAAAACTTTGGGTGTTGTTGATTTCATACGCGTGCCTTCACCAGCTGCTAAGACGATTGCGTAATCAAGCCCACTCAAATCAAGCTCCCATCGCTAGCGCTAATGGATCAGTTCATGTCCTAGCCTAATTGCTCAACTAGTTCACTTGTTAATTGCCTGCGAAGTTACTTTCGTGTGGCTTCGCATAGTGCGCTCCGCCACCAGGTATCGATCCTGGACCCTGGGCTTCAAAGGCCCATGTGCTAGCCACTACACAATGGCGGAACCTGTATTCTCCCGTATAACAGCAGTGCTTTCGACCAGTTAGCGCCAAACCTTTACCGGTCTTGGGGATATTTTGGCTCTAGAAAGCGTATGAACGCCCCAAATATCTGGCCATAAGCCCTGGCGGAAGGTCTGAATACATGCGAGATGAAGTGGACCGACTCGTTTCGGCGTGGAAGAGAGAGCGTCCGGACCTAGATTTTTCACCGCTTGAGGTTCTTAGTCGCATAACTCGTATCGCTCGTCATCTAGATATCGCACGGCGAAATGCTTTTGGTGATTTAGATACATGGGGTTTTGATGTGCTTGCATCACTGCGCAGATCTGGTGAACCGTATCAACTCTCTCCTGGCCAATTAATGCAAGAAACTTTAGTAACTAGTGGCACGATGACAAATCGCTTGGATCGCCTTGAAGAACTTGAGTTAATTACTCGACGAGCAGACCCTAATGACGGTCGCGGAAGTTTGGTTACCTTAACTAAAAGTGGAATGCGTGCAGTAGACAGTGCAATGGAGGACTTGCTTCAACGAGAACGTGAATTCTTAATCTCATTAACAAAGGCTGAGAGAACACAACTTGCAACTATGTTGAGTGAGCTAGCAGGACCCTTTGATTCTGAAGGTCAATAAGTACTAACGAACTTCAATAACTTTTGCACCAGGCACTGGACCTGTTGCCCTTGTGACGCTACCTACAACTCCACTTGATGTAAGAGCTACAGTTAAATCTAAAGCATGCTCTTCATCTCCGACAAGGAATGCAACTGTCGGCCCTGACCCAGAGACCACCGCGCCAAGTGCTCCGTATTCCGTTCCAACATCCAATATCAAACGTAGCGCTGGACGAAGTGAAATAGCAGCAGAGCCCAAATCGTTTACTAAATTTTTCCCCACTTGAACACTGTCTGCGCCAAGTAGCGCTTGCAACAATTGATCATTTGCTTGAGGCGTTGCAATTTCAAGTTCAGCGCGCAAACGATCGCACTCTGCATAAACAGCGGGGGTTGAAAGTCCTGATGTTGACAGCGCTAATACCCAGTAATAAGTGCCTCGGGAGAGGGCGGAAGTAACGTCATCGCCTCTACCTCTGCCAACTGCAGTTCCACCTGAAAGCATGAAGGGAACATCGCTACCTAATTGTTTCGCAATTGCATGCATGTCTTCTCGAGATAAACCCAAACAATAGAGCGCATCTAGCGCCAAAATTGTTCCAGCAGCATCTGCGCTTCCACCTGCCATGCCTCCAGCCACAGGAATAGATTTCTTAATTTCAATGTTGAGATCTTCTGGCAAGTCATATCTCTTCACCATAATTTGTGCAGCACGTGCAGAAAGGTTTGTAGCATCCACTGGAACGCCGTGCGTGTGATCGCCAGTAATTGAAATGGTGATTCCCGAGCCTTGTGGACCTTGCGAGATTGTTATCTCATCGAATAAAGAAATTGCTTGAAAAACTGTAACGATGTTGTGAAACCCGTCTTCTTCCTTTGGTCCAACAGAGAGTTGAAGGTTCACTTTTCCAGGAACGCGAACAACGACAGTGGTTGGTGCGAAGGAACTCATATCAAAACCCTATTCCCATTTCTTGCTTTGCTCTCGCGATAGCGCAGAAGCCATCAACTTCCAACGCTTCCCCACGCAAAGTTGGATCAATTCCAGCTCGTTGCAGAACTGCTTCGGCTACTGACGAACTACCTAGCCACGACGAGAGTGCGGACCTCAACATTTTCCGGCGCTGTGCGAAAGCGGCGTCCACTGCGGAGAAAACATTGAGTCGCAATTCCTCATCACCTGGAGTTGGCCTTCGTGTAAACCGAACAAGTTTTGAATCAACATTTGGGGTTGGCCAAAATACTGAACGACCTACCGAACCTGCATTAACCATCTGCGACCACCATGCGGCTTTAACACTGGGGATTCCGTAATCTTTTGTTCCCGGTTTTGCAATTAATCGATCTGCGACCTCTGCTTGAACCATAACAACACCAGAATTGAGGGTTGGGAATTTCTCTAAATACCTCAGTAGTACCGGAACTGAAACGTTATATGGCAAATTTGCAACGAGAACTGTTGGGTTATTGGGGACTTCTTGAACAACAAGCGCATCTGCGTTTATAACCGTTAAGTTTTTGGCATTCTCTGAATGCAGAGCCATAGTTAATGGAAGCTCATTGGCCAATCTTGAATCAATTTCAATTGCTGTTACCCATTTTGCTTGGGTTAATAGAGCTAGCGTCAAAGAGCCTAATCCAGGACCAATTTCTAGCGCATGGTCAGTTGATGAAACTTCGGCAACTCTGACAATCTTTCTGCAGATATTTGCGTCGATGACAAAGTTTTGACCCAATGACTTAGCAGGCTTGAGATTGAGTTTTTCTGCCAGAGCGCGGATTTCGATTGCACCTAATGAATCATTCATGAGGTGCGCTGTTCGAAAACGAACCAAAGAAGCGCTCGGCATTTGCCCCTAACGCCGTGGCAAGTTCTGCAAGATCATCGCCCCGCTCCACAGCTATCGCGCGAACAATTGTTGCAATGTTTGCGGGTGTATTGAGTGATCCACGATGTGGCATCGGAGCCAAGAATGGAGAATCAGTCTCAACAAGTAGTTGATCTATAGGCACTAACTTCACGGCATCACGCAATTGAGGTGCATTCTTGAATGTCATCGTCCCAGCAAAAGAGAGTATGTAACCCCGGTCAATACACGTTTTAGCCATCTCTACATCGCCGGAAAAGCAGTGAAAGATAGTTCTTTCTGGTGCGCCAACTTCTAACAAAACGGATAAAACATCATCGTGGGAATCTCGATCATGGATTACCAATGCCTTCTTGGTTCTCTTCGCCAATTCAATATGCCACTTGAATGATTCTTGTTGTCGCTTTCGCAATTCTGGTGGGGTACGGAAATAATCAAGTCCAGTTTCACCAATAGCGCGCACGCGAGGATGCTGAGCGAGTTCTTCGATAATTGCTAAATCTGCTTCTAAATCTTCAACTACTGGAGCCTCATTTGGATGAAGCGCCACAGCAGCTAGAACGCTCTCGCTCCAATATTGCGCCGCCTCAACACACCAGCGGGATTGTTCTGCCGAATATCCCACTTGTATAACACGATCGATGCCAACAGATTTTGCTTGCTCTAATATTTCTTTGACTTCTTTTGAATGAGGAGCGGTGTCGGTAATCATCTCTAAATGTGCATGTGAATCTACGGTTGGGACAGGAAGTGGTTCGGGCAACGGGGCCGGTTGCCTTTCTAAATCCCTACTGTGGCGATCTGCCATGCGCGTTACTCGCTGACATCTAAACGTGGAAATAAAACTGCACTCTTAATAACACTCGAGCCAGGTGGCAACTGACCCCATCGCGCAACGTCAGAAATTGTTTGTTTGGAAATTGGACCCATAGTTGCATGTGCACCCAGGCTTTCCCAAAGAATTTCGCAGGTAGTGGGCATGACTGGATTGAGCAACACCGCTAATGCACGCAATGATTCAGCGGTGTTGTAAAGAACTTCTTCTAATTCTTTCTGGTTGGCAGGATCTTTCGCTAGTTTCCATGGTTCTTTCTCGGTTACATAACCATTAACTTTCTTGCAAAACTCCATAATTGCATTAATGCCACCTTGGAAATCCAAGGCACACATTGCAGGATCGGCCCTATTTACTGTCGCTTGTAGGGCACTTTCTAGTCCTGGGTCTTTCGCCGCTGAAGGAATAATCCCTGCACAGTATTTTTCAACCATTGCGGTAAGCCTTGAAGCTAAATTTCCAAAATCATTAGCGAGTTCGCTGGTGTAGCGAGCACTCATGTCCTCCCAAGAGAAAGAACCATCGGTTCCAAATGGGATAGCTCTCAAAAAGTAATAGCGAAATGCATCAATACCAAAGTGATCAGTGATGTCACTGGGTGCAATACCCGTTAATTTGCTCTTACTCATCTTTTCCCCGCCCACAAGTAGCCAACCATGGGCGAAAACTTTCTTAGGAACAGCAAGTCCGGCGGCCATCAACATTGCAGGCCAAATCACGGCATGAAAACGTAATATGTCTTTTCCAACAAGATGAACATCGGCTGGCCACGTTTGTGCAAACTTAATGCCACCCTCACTCTTTGGATCGTCGCCAAGTCCAACTGCCGTTGCATAATTGAGAAGCGCATCAAACCAGACATAAACAACTTGGTCTGTATCCCATGGAACTGGAATGCCCCAATCAAAAGTAGAACGTGAAATTGATAAATCTGAAACGCCTCCTTCAAGGAAGGAAACAACTTCATTTCTTGCGCTCTCAGGTTGGCAAGCATCGGGGTTGTCTTTGTAATGTTTTAACAATGGCTCAACAAACGCCGAGAGCTTAAAGAACCAATTGTTTTCATTTACTAATTCAATTGGCTTGCTATGAATTGGACAGAGCTTCTCTCCGTTAGCTTCTATTAAATCTCCTGGCAATTTAAATTCTTCGCAACCAACACAGTATGGACCTTCATATTTTCCTGCGTAGATATGTCCTGAGTCTTTTAAGCCTTGCAAGAATCTTTGAACACGTTCAGTGTGACGTGGTTCGGTGGTGCGAATAAAGTCATCATTAGCGATATTGAGTGATTTCCAGTTTGGTTTCCATGCAGTTTCTACAAGGCGGTCTACCCAGTCCTGCGGAGAAACTTTGTTGAGATCGGCGGTGCGCATCACTTTTTGCCCATGCTCATCTGTACCCGTAAGGAACCAAACTTTTTCACCACGTTGCCGATGCCAGCGAGTTAGAACATCTCCTGCCACGGTTGTATACGCATGGCCGATATGTGGAGCATCATTAACGTAATAAATAGGCGTCGTTAAATAGAACGCTTTATCTCCTGAATTGCTCACGGGGATATCTTAGAGGTTGATTTAGCTTCAACAACCGCAGAAAATACGAGGCGCTTGGCAATATCAAATTCTTGAGCCACGGTACTTATTGCAGTTTTTCTGTCCATCCCTGCCTCTTCATATTCTTTAACTCTGGCGACAATATTCGCACTTGATACATCGTGGGCGCCTTCTTCTGCCCCCGCTATCACGATTGTTAATTCACCTAAAATTTCTTTGCTCTTCGCCCAAATAAGAAGTTCGCCAAGAGTTCCACGAATAATTTCTTCATACGTTTTGGTCATTTCTCTACAAATAGCGCCAAGGCGTTGATCGCCCAGAGTTTTAATTGCATCTTCCAGTGACTCTACGAGCCGGTGGGGTGCCTCAAACCAAATGATGCTTCTTTCTTCAAAGCGCAGCGATTCAAAGAATTTTTCTCTTGCGCCTTTCGCGCGAGGAGAAAAACCTTCAAATATAAATCGATCCGTTGGTAGGCCCGAGAGCGCAAGCGCGGTAGTTACAGCACTTGGCCCGGGTACAACGCTGACTTCAATCTTTTGAGCAATTGCATCTCTCATAAGGCGAAACCCGGGATCACTAATTGTTGGCATTCCGGCATCGGAGACAACAAGAACTTTCTTCCCGGCTCGTAAATGGCCTAGAAGCTCTTCTGTTCTATCTTCTTCGTTTCCTTCAAAAAATGAAATTACTTTCCCGCTAAATTTCACATTTAAGTCAAGACAAAGTCTATGAAATTTACGAGAGTCTTCGGCAGCAATGAAATCTGCATCCTCGATAGATTGACGAAGACGCAGGCTTCCATCCCCCGGATTTCCTAGTGGAGTGCCTGCCAAAACTAAACTCATAGTG
Organism: uncultured Actinomycetes bacterium; assembly: GCA_903834705.1. Taxonomy (GTDB): domain Bacteria; phylum Actinomycetota; class Actinomycetes; order Nanopelagicales; family Nanopelagicaceae; genus QYPT01. The sequence goes on along the minus strand of CAILKF010000002.1, from coordinate 2,599 downwards.
CAATCTTGCCAGTAATTCCCCTGCTCACGCTTAGGCTAACGACATGGCTTCGATCGTAATTGCACTTATTTCCTTTGGAATGAGTATGTGGAAACTCGGTCGACCAAAAAGTTTAGTTTTCGATGAAGTGTATTACGTAGATGGCGCACGCGATCTATTGAAATATGGAGTTGAAGTTACGGGCAAAGCACCAGAGTTCATCGTGCATCCGCCTGTAGGAAAATGGTTTATAGGTTTAGGAATCAAAATATTCGGTGATAACTCTTTCGGATGGAGATTTGCAGTTGCACTTGTTGGCGCACTGACAATCATTCTCGTTGCAAGGATTGCTCTCTATTTATTTGAATCTCAATTCATCTCGGCTTTTGCTGCTGGGCTGATGGCAATGGACGGACTCCACCTAGTCCACTCTCGAACAGCGCTTCTTGATTTATTCCTCACTTTCTTCGTACTTTGTGGGGCACTATCTTGGCTCAAAAGAAATTATTGGTTAACGGGAATTTCCTTTGGATTAGCAATAGGAACAAAATGGAGCGGTGTCTATTTTCTTGCAATATTTGCAATCATCACTATCTACAGAGATCTTGCAGGTACAGAGCTTAAGGAACTTCGCAACAGAATGAAGTTTAGTCTCAAAGGCGTTGCACAAAGGTTTGCACAATTCATTTTCATTCCCCTTGCTGTTTACATTGCTTCATGGGCCGGTTGGTTCATTAGTTCACGAGGTTGGGATCGTCATTGGGCGGAAAAGCATCCAACATCTTTTAGTTTCATACCGGACTCAATTCGCTCTTTTTGGCATTACCATGCAGAGATTCTCCATTTCCACACAACTTTGACAGAGCATCACTCTTATCAGGCAAATCCTTGGAGTTGGTTAGTCATGGGCAGACCGACTTCATTCTTTTATGAAACTCCAAAAAGTTGTGGGGCAAGCTCATGTTCTCAAGAAGTTCTTGCACTCGGAACGCCATTGCTCTGGTGGGCTTGCACAATTGCACTGGCAATTCTTATTGGGTATTGGATTGCGAATGCATCACATGGGCGAAAAGATAAAAGGATTTCTTTCATTCTCTCTGGCGTCATTGCTGGCTACCTACCTTGGTTCTTCTTCCAAAAGAGAACGGTTTTCAGTTTTTACGCAATAGTTTTCGAACCATTTCTCATACTGTCGCTTACATACTGCGTACATAAATACTTGGGAATTGCGCCTTGGAAGCGAAAGAGAGTTATTTTGGTGATTGCCTTGGTAGCAGCAATCGCTCTAAATTTTATCTACTTTATGCCCATATTTAATGGTTCAGTTATTTCCTACGACCAATGGCACCAAAGAATGTGGTGGCCTTCTTGGATCTAAGGAAATTTTTATTCGTTCGCTGCGCGATTTTGTTTGAGTCGATCAACGGCTTCATCAGCTAATTGTTGATCAAATACTTCATCCTTAGATGGTGCTGCTGCTGAGAGCGCCTCTTGTGCAAGGCGTTCTTGTTCTTCAGACCAAGCTCCAGGAATAGTTAAATCAATCGTTCGTTTTGGAACAAATGCTTTAGGTGCGTTCATATAAGTAGGAACTGGAATCGAATTTGGCTGCCATGCATTTCTATCTTGTGCAGATCCTTTTGGTAACAAGACAACTCCCGTGAGTTCTCTCTCAGAAAGTGGAACCCAATGATCTTGTGCAAGTTTTGGTGCTACAACTTGCGATAAATTTGTTGCCGAAATTCCTGCAGTTGATCTTTGCAACTGCATTACTCGTCTGCGTTGAATTCTGGTAGCCAAACTTTGTCGCCTTATGTGCGCCACATAAATGATGAGTCCTGTTAGTGGCAAAAAGAAATACGTGTACGGTAATGAATTCAAAATTATTTGCATAAGTGTCACCACGAGTGTTATCGATAGTAGGGCGAAAACTATTCGGCGACGCATAAGTACTTGCGCCATTTTAGATTCATGGTCAAGGTCTGTATGAAGCACACTGTTAGGTGAAACTTCAGAACCTGTTCCGCTTGCAACTATTCGAAGAGCGCTTTTATATCTTTCAACGGACTTACCAGAAAATTCATCATGACTATGTACCCAACGAGGGACGAAATAGGCGATCCACATTCCTACGATCGCTAGATAGATAAGTCCTGAAGCCATGATGCATAAAGATAGACGGGAACCTGATACCTATCGTGGATTTACGCGCATAATTAATGAAGTTTTCTTAAGAAAAAGGTTACGAAATTGAAGGGTTTTCTCTAACAAAACAAAGGTGATCTCGCCATTGCCCATCTATATGAAGATAGCGAGGTCGCTCGCCTTCCAACTTGTATCCAGCTTTTTCTGCAACCCTTCGTGAGGCAATATTTTCGGGGCGTAAATTGATTTCAATTCGATGAAGCTGAAGTGATGAAAACCCATATTCGGTAAGCAGATCAACGGATTGTGTTGTAAGGCCACGATTGCAATAAGCCTGGTCAATCCAATACCCAATGTGTGCACCTCGCAGGGCACCAAAGATGATTCCTCCCATAGAAATTTGGCCAACAAGGCGTCCTTCAAACCAGATTGCAAGTGAGATGGAGCGTTGGGCGCGACCTTCTCGGTTATAGGC
>CAILKF010000001.1 GCA_903834705.1 uncultured Actinomycetes bacterium | reverse complement strand
CATTACAGGGCCTTTATCTAATTGCCGGCCCCCATGATTTGAGAGAACTATTGCATCGATTCCAATGCTTGCAAGTTTTTCAGCATCGTCAACAGATTGAACTCCCTTAATAATAATTGGACCGTTCCAAACCGTGCGCAACCATGTGATGTCTTCGTAATTCAGCGATGAGTCATATATTTTTGCAGCAATCTGTGAAAGTGGTTCCCTATAGCCACGAAAAGCTGCGAACTCTAGAGGCGCAGTAGTTAAAAGGTTTGCCCACCAATAAGGTTTCTTGGCCATATCGAAAAGAGTTTTAGCGCCAATTCTTGGAGGGATTGCGAGACCGTTTCGAATATCGCGCGCTCTAATTCCAGAAACTGGGGTATCCACAGTAAGCATCAACACTTCAAAACCATGCTTTTGAGCTCGGTGGATCATTTCCGCACTCGCTTGTCGGTCTTTCATTAAATAAAATTGAAACCATAAACGAGCACCTGGAACGGCCAGAGCTAATTCATCAGGTGCGGTAGTTCCCATTGTCGATAGGCAATAAATCAAATTGTTTCTCTTTGCAATTTCAGCAACGGCAATCTCACCAGAATGATGCATCATTCTGGTGTAACCAGTGGGCGCAAAAATAACCGGGATTGAAATCTTTTTACCAAAAATTTCCACGGATGTATCAATTTTGGAAATATCTCGTAGAACGTTGGGTTGGAATTCAACCCGCAAGAAAGTATCAGCGCTACGTTGCAGTGATACTTCCTGATGTGCCCCACCTTCTACATAGTCATACACCGCTTTTGGCACTTTGCGGGAGGCGACCTTTTTGAAGTCTTGGATTAACACGACTTTACTAAGAACAGATTTTTTGCTTCTAAAAGTTGGCAAACTCCAGTTGATTAAAGGGAGAATGAATCTCAAATCTGGAAATTGTCGTCTGGTTTTCATTCTCACATCTAACCACTGTGTCTCCAAATTATTGGAGAAAGTATCTAGTTCAGATAAGAGTTATTTCCAGACGTCATCACCACGAAGTGATGCATCGGACCCGCCATCGATATAGATAGTTTGCCCCGTTGTATGTGAATTCTCTTCGGCAGTAAGCCACGCTAATAGGTAAGAAACTTGTCGAGGTTTCAAGTAATGATGAAGCGGCATCGGAACCATTGTGTCGATTGCAGCTCTTGCCTCTTTTGTACTAATCATCTCTGCAACCATTGGCGTCTCAACAATTCCCGGCCCAACAGCATTCAATGGAATTCCAGCACCAGCCCACGCTGGCTTGATGCATTCTCTTCTAACCCAACGACTTAGTGCGCGTTTTGTAGATCCGTAAATTAAACCAGCGCTCTCTGGGCCGGCATCAACAAGTTCTTGAGCAATTGCAACTGCAGCAGTCTCATTGTCGGCAAGCATTGCAGCTACTAGCTCTGGAGAATTTGGCATCAGTGAGGCCATAGAACTTGTAATTGCCACTCTAGGAAAAGGACTCTTGCTTAGCGTTGGTAATAGCGCTGTAAGAAATTCTGTTACTCCGAAATAATTCACTGAGACAGTTTTAGCAATTGGGTGAGCCAGTCCCGCGCAAGCGATTACTCCATCAATGCGTCCGCCGCTCATCTCTACCGCTTCTAACGCAGCTCTCTTGCGTCCCTCAGGAGTGCTTAAATCTTCATTGATTGAAGTGTTATGAATATCAACCCCATAAACAATTGCTCCACGTTCCTTAAGCAACTCCATAGTTGTTGCACCGATACCTGAGGCTGCTCCAGTAATTACATATGTTCTTGTCATGTTCTTGCCTTTCACAAATACACAAACTGTGTATTTAGTCAGTCTCCTCCCTTTATATTTCCCAATTTGCAAAAAAACAAGAGAGTTAGCGCACAGCAGAAAAACTTGTGCGCAAGATATGATTATCCGTTTTCAAGTGAGAGTTAACACTCTCAGAAAAACAGGTTTAAAAGAATGTAATTAGTGAGCTTTCAATACCAAATGGTCAAGATGTCTCATATGCCAACGAATACTTAAGTCAGGTTCTGCTCCATCTGCAAATCCAAGGTTGTCATAGCGAGTAAACAACTTTTCAGTAGCGCTGGTCATTTCTGCTCGAGCTAGGTGATACCCAATGCAGAAATGCTTACCTAATCCAAATCCCATGTGGTGAGCGACGCCTTCTAAACGCCCACCTGGTCTCTTTTCTGGCCCTAAATTCAAGTCTTTCCTCGCAATATCAAATGTGCGGGGGTTTGCAAAGACACTCTCATCGTTATTTGCCGACATCATGGCTACTCGAATAATTTCCCCCGCAGGGATTTCTTGTCCATACCAAATAACATTTTGTGTTAATTCTCTATCCTCGTAAACAACAATTCCATCACGACGCATAAATTCTGAAATTGCGGGCTCTAGGAGTGAGAAATCAGCACGAATCATCTCAACAATTTCTGGATGTTTTAACAAAACATACCAAAAATTGGCAAGCGTTCGGTCTGTGGTTTCTCCGCCAGCTACCAACAACAAACTAATGAAAGAGGCAACTTCCTGTCGCGAAAGTGATTGTCCATCTTCACTTCGCCCTTGTGTAATTCCAGTGATGAGGTCATTGGTTGGTGATTTCATTCTTTCACTGATAATTTGATCGATCTGTAATGCGAATTCTTCATGCTTTGATTTTCCTTCTGACTTTTCTGGCTCAGTACCTGCAAGCGCGGCAAACACTTTTACTGTTACGTCATAAAGGTAGGAGTCATAACTATCAGGCATTCCAAGCATTGTCGCAATAACTTTAAGAGGTAGAGGTGAAGTAATAGATTTCATTGCATCGAAGGATCCAGAAGAAGGAAGTTTTGCAAGTAAACGATCAATAACACCATTTATTAACGGTTGATAGTCATGCTCAAGTTTCTTTCCCACCATAACGGGGGCAACAATCGACCTGCGTATGTCATGATCTTTTCCATCCATTTGCACCATTGTTTGACCTATAACATCACCGAAACGCGAATATGGTTTAGCAGAGTAAATAGCGTGATTTCTAAATACTTCAGCGGCGTCGTCATAACGTGTGATGAGCCACCGGTTATCTATAACGTCGTGAAAGATAGGGTATTCATGACGCATTTGTTGCCAAATAGGAAAAGGGTCATCGAAATAGGCTTGGTTGTGCAATTGCTCGGAAGTAAGTGCTGAGCCCATCACCTATTAATCTCTCCGTCCTAAGTGAATCGGTAAAAACTTATTGTGTGGCGAGGCTGTGGTCAATAGATTTCGCATCGCAAATCTATGAAATCCGATTGCCCCACTCTCGTGTCCTGAGTAGGCTTTCGGCTCGTGCGCTTCTTAACTGAACCTACTTTTGACCTTACCTACGATGATGTCTTCATGGTGCCAAGTCATTCCACCGTTGCAAGCCGCATGGAAGTAGATCTCTCATCCGGCGATGCAACAGGAACAACGATCCCAATCGTTGTAGCGAATATGACAGCAATTTCAGGTCGCCGAATGGCTGAGACCATTGCCCGTCGCGGGGGAATTTCTGTTATTCCTCAAGATATCCCACATGCAATTGTTAATGATGTAATTTCTTGGGTTAAAGCCCGCCACACTTTTTTTGACACTCCAATAACTCTTTCTCCAACTCAAACAATTGCTGAAGCGATGAGCCTGCTTAATAAGCGAGCTCACGGCGCAATTGTTGTTGTGGAAAACGGAAAACCCGTTGGAATCATTACAGAAGATGACTGTGAAGGCGTAGATCGCTTTGCGCAAGTTAGTCGAGTCATGACAACTGATTTAGTTTCACTTAAAGACGATTGTGATCCAAAACAAGCATTTAAGTTCCTTAGTGATCAACGCAGAAAACTGGCTCCAGTTATTTCAAAAAACGGTGACTTGGTCGGAATTTTAACTCGCGTAGGCGCTCTTCGTGCAACTTTGTACTCACCATCACTAGATAAGAACGGAAAACTCAGAATTGCCGCAGCTGTTGGAATTAATGGCGACGTTGCGGGAAAAGCACAAGCACTCATTGAATCTGGTGCTGATTTACTTGTTGTTGATACTGCACACGGCCATCAACAAAAAATGCTTGATGCGCTAAAGGCAATCCGAGCATCAAATCCAAACGTTCCAATCGTTGCCGGAAATGTTGTGACAGCTAGTGGTACTCACGATTTGATCAACGCAGGAGCCGACATTGTTAAAGTGGGTGTAGGTCCCGGAGCCATGTGCACTACTCGCATGCAAACCGGAGTAGGAAGACCGCAATTTTCTGCGGTACTGGAGTGCGCAACCGAAGCTAAGAAATTGAATAAAGCAGTGTGGGCAGATGGTGGAGTACGCCATCCTCGCGATGTTGCACTTGCTTTAGCGGCGGGCGCATCTCATGTAATGATCGGCTCTTGGTTTGCAGGAACTTTCGAATCACCCAGTGATTTGCACCGCGATTCAACTGGGCGGCTATTTAAAGAATCATTTGGAATGGCTTCGGCTCGTGCCGTTGCTGCCAGAACATCAAGTGAGGATTCATTCGATCGCGCGCGCAAAGCATTGTTTGAAGAAGGAATCTCAACATCGAGGATGTACTTAGATCCTGATCGTCCGGGAGTTGAAGATTTATTGGATGAAATCATTGCTGGATTGCGCTCATCGTGTACGTACGCAGGGGCAACTAATCTCAACGAATTTCACGAGCGTGCGATTGTTGGAATTCAATCTTCAGCTGGATATGCCGAGGGCCGACCACTTCATACTTCTTGGGGTAAGTAGTAAATAGGGTGGAATTTCGTTTAGAAAATCAATTCATCACCGCGATTGTTAACCCAATTAACGGCGGAACTATTTCTCATATTGGCCGCTCGCTTGATCCAACAACGAACGTATTAGCTTGGTATGAGTGGGATACGCCAGAACCAATGAGTGTCGCTTACCCTGAAAATGAAAGTGAAACACATTGGCTTTCGCGCTATCGCGGCGGATGGCAATTTCTTACACCCAATGCCGGCAATGAATGTGTTCATGAAGGACGGCGCCATTCCTGTCATGGTGAGTCATCGATTCTTCCTTGGACTGTTGTTGCAAGAAGCAATAATCAAATGACTTTAGAATTAACTATTTTTGACTCTCTTCACGTGCAAAGAATCCTTGAAATAGATCCCGAAACCGCAATTTTTCGGGCTCACACACAAATCACTAACACAACACACATAGTGCAAGAAATTGTGATTGTAGAACACGTAGCTTTTCAAGGGTCAGCCAATGCCCGCATTAACGCACCAGAAAAGAGCACATGGGCATTTCCAAAAGGTTTTGAGGAAGACGGCGGGGAACCAATGTTATGGAGTGAGTCTGGAAAAGGTAGACCTGACTTGCGCGCGCCAATCGAGAGCGCTTATGAACGATTAGCTTTTCTACATAGCGGAAACGAAGGCTGGGTGAAAATTGTTGACGAAGAACGCGGGACAGGCGCGCTTCTCACATGGGATAAGAAGATATTTCCATTTCTTTGGTATTGGCAAGAAAGATTTTCACCAAGGTTCCCGTTTTTCAAAAGAGCAGAAATGACTGGATTAGAACCAGCTTCGTGCTATCCAGATGATGCACTTACTGGAGCGTCTGAAGGTGGAAGGTCTACATTTATTTCGGCAGGGCAGAACGTCGCATTCACAACACAAGTGGAATTGATTTAAAAACATTGACTCCTGAAAACCTGTAAGTAAACTCGCCATTATGGTTCACAAAGATCAATCATCGCTCCTAGGTAAAAAGGTGATGATTACAGGTGCTGGTAGCGGAATCGGAAGAGCGTGCGCCATTGCATTTGCTCAAGCCGGGGCTAGCGTCCTTGCAGTAGATATGAATGAACAATCCCTCAAGGATTTGTCGGCAGAGCGCGGAGTGAAATATCTAGTGGCAGATCTAGCCTCGCCAGAGAAATTCTTTCCTAATGACCTAGATGTTGACATTTTAATTAACAACGCCGGGATTCAACATGTGTCACCTGTTGAGGATTTTCCTATGGATAAAGCGGATCTCATGTTGGATCTAATGCTCCGTACGCCTTTTTATTTGATTCATAAAGCATTGCCACATATGTATAAAAACAAATGGGGAAGAATTATTGGCATCTCGAGTATTCATGGACATATTGCATCGCCATTTAAATCTGTTTACACAATGGCCAAACACGGTATGGAAGGGCTACATAAAGCGGTCAGCCTGGAAGGCGGCCCACACGGAGTGACTGCAAATACCATCGCGCCTGCATATGTTCGAACGAATTTAGTTGAAAAACAAATTGCAGATCAAGCACAAATACATAACATCACGGCCGAACGAGTTGTAGATGAAATCATGTTGGCGCCAGCGGCGATTAAAAGGTTGATCGAGCCAAATGAAGTTGCAGAGATGGCTCTCTACCTTTGCGGACCGCACTCTAATTCAATTACAGGATCCTCCTTTGCCATTGATAATGGCTGGACGGCTAGATGACCAACGCGCCATTAATTTGGTCACCGCCTGAATCCGGAACACCATTACTAAAAGCATTTCTAGAAAAAACTGCGCAATTTCACAATGGTTTAGACGACTTGCACCGTTGGTCCGTAGAGAGTCCAGACCAATTCTGGAGTCAAGTTTGGGATTTCAGCCACGTCATTGGTGAAAAAGGAACACGTGCAGTTGTTCCCTCAACTCTGCCCGCATCTGGATTCTTTCCAGATGCCACCTTAAGTTTGGCAAAAAATCTACTCACCAAAATGTCTGGCGTTACAGCAATTGAAGAACTAAAGAGCACTCGATCCTATTCACGCGAGGAGCTAATGCAATATGTGGGCAATCTTGTGGCGCTATTTACTAAGCATGGAATTCATGAGGGAGATCGAATAGTTTCAATTCTTCCAGTGGGAATCGAAGTTCTAACATTTGCCCTTGCTGGCTTTGAGTCAGGAGCAGTTATTGCTAGCGCCTCACCTGAGTTTGGCGATGCTGCGATTATCTCTAGGTTTAGCCAACTCCAACCGAAGGTGCTCATCGCCACAACTTCTTATACATGGCAGGGCAAAGATTTTGATAAGAACGAATTAATTCAAGCGGTGGTTACTGCGCTCCCATCCATAGAGTTATTGATTCTTGTGGGTGACACCGATGACAAACAAAGCTATAAAGTTTCGACAGTTAAATGGTTGGAAATTGAAGAATCAACGAAGCCACTTGCTTTCAAACATCGCCCCTTTGATTTTCCCGCTTATGTACTTTTCACTTCTGGAACAACTGGTGCTCCTAAAGGTCTAATTCATAAATCAGGGGGAGTACTTCTTAAACATCATGTTGAACAGGGCTTGCATTGCGATATTCGCCCCGGGGATCGAGTCATGTTTTATACAACTACTGGTTGGATGATGTGGAATTGGGAAATTTCAGTTTTAGCGTCGGGGGCATCACTTGTTTTATTTGATGGCTCACCATCGCACCCAGATGTTCTTGCTCTATTTCGCGTTGCACAAAAAGAGAAATTAACTCATTTGGGTGTATCCGCACGGCTTCTAGATGTTATTAAGGAATCGAATCTCACTCCTGCAAGTCTTGGAAGTTTTCCTGATTTGCGTTCGATTATGGTCACAGGTTCGCCCCTTTCGGTTTCAACAGCAGAATGGATTGCTAAAGAAATGGGCGGAAACGTATTGATCGCACCATTTTCTGGAGGCACAGATTTAGTTGGTTGTTTTGTTGGTCCAAACCCATTGCGCCCAATGTATGCAGGTCAGATGCAAGGACCCATTCTCGGAAACGATATAGATGTGTGGAGTGATGAAGGGAAAAGTTGCGCACCCGGTGTCATGGGTGAATTGGTTTGTAAAGAACCTTTTCCCACGGTGCCACTTGGAATTTGGGGGGATAAAAATGGAGAACGTTTTAAGGCAACATATTTCGACACATGGCCAGGAATTTGGCGCCACGGAGATCTAGCATCATGGACAGAAGAAGGCGGAGTAATTATCCATGGACGATCGGATGCAACGCTTAATGTGGGAGGTGTTCGAATTGGAACAGGTGAAATTTATAGCGCCCTAGATGACTTTCCCGGGGTAAGCGCTTGCTTAGCTTTTACGCAACCATGGCAAGCTGATGAACGTATTGTTTTATTAGCTGTTAGAAATAATGACGGAACGAACGACACGGAGCTCGTGAATTCAATTAAGGCAAAAATTCGTCTTAAATGCTCACCAAGACATGTGCCTTCTCAAATCTATTTTGTTTCAGATTTACCTCGCACTTTTAACGGGAAATTATCGGAGATTGCTGTGTCGGATTTAGCTCATGGTCGGGAAGTAAGAAATTTAGGTTCGCTGGCGAACCCGGAAGTATTAACCGAGATTTCCAGACTCTTGGGCAATTGAAAACCCGTAGGCAGTTTTAGCAATCTGCTCACGTTTTTGTTTGTACCCATCTGAAGATTGATCAATGAGGTGCTCAAAACGCGCTTGGCCTTTTATTAAATCTCTTAACGTTGACGAATCCCGAGATTGACTAAAAATTGGAGGAACATTTGCAACCAATGGTGGCGGTGTATATGGCTTAAATATTTGATATATCCGTGCTGCCTGACGGTAAAGAATGAAAAACAAATGCCTGCTTCCACGGTTGAAGTGCAAAACTAAATTTAACCAAAGATAATGAAATGCTTGGGCTCGCTTCTTAGGGGTCTGTTGTTTTGCGATGTTTAAGAATATTTCTGCAACCTCAGCACCACCCGAAACCTCTGGCAAATTTCCGCATTGAACACTGAACGAGCGTCGAAGCTCCTCTGATTGCAACTTGCGAACAGTTTTTTCAATATCTTCTAAATTCGATTGATCAGCCATTAGTGCATAACCAAAGTCTGCACACCATTTAGCCCGCATCTCTTGATCGTCAGTTCCGCGAATATTTGGGACAAATGCGGTAGGAATTCCTGCTGCTAGTAGCTCATGAATACCGTTGTATCCGGCAGCGCAAATACTGGCATCGAAAGCTTTAAGCAGGCGCGCTAAAGGAAAATATCGGGCAACTTTTATATCTAAACCAGCGGGCGCTAAATCTTTTCCATTGCTATCTACTGGCTTCTTCGTCAGTACAACCTGCAGATCTTTCCACCCCAACAAGCCAGTAAGTGCCGCCGTCATTTTTTCATTAACGTCACCTTCGCCTGTGCCGAGTTGAACTAGAACTGCGGGTCTAGCGAGATCTAAACCAAGAATTTTTCGTGCCTCATCGCGACCAAGTGCACTTTCGTGTTGGAACATAGAAATCGGCGCACTTGCAAGCGCCTCTCTCCTTGTAGATGTAGGGCCTTTGTCATAACTACGTGCAAAATCTCCGGGTTCGATGACGGTGTCCATCATTTTTGATTGAAGACCTAGAACAAATCTTTGCGGCTTTTTTTGCCATAAACCTCTTCGAACCCAAACCAATTTCACATGAGGACGTTGCATTTTTGCTGCAATGACACCTGGGTAAGGCACTACGCCATCGAAGGAAAGAATTTTTGCATCTGTCTCGTCAATCAGTGCAACCAAGCGATCTCTGAGATAGATGTCCCAAGCATCACGGCTCATCCATTGACGATCGCGGCCTGGAATATATTCACAACGAACATCCATAAAACCAGGAATCTCTGCAATTCCGCCCGCCATAGAAACAATGATGGGCTCTGCAAAACCCTTTAACGATTCCGTAATTGCACATGCTCTTGCAAGATGGCCCATGCCAATTCCATTGCTCGTGGCAAGGATCATTGTTGGCTTGGACATTAGGTCAGTCTAAAGAAATTGGGCATTACTTTCCAATGCCAGCGGTTAATCCATTAACGAGTTGTTTTTGGAATATTAAATACACAATGATTGCCGGAATTGCACTAATGATTGATCCCGCCATCAGAACTGGAATATCGGTTGTACGGCCAGCCGCCAATGCGCCTAAACCAACAGTAATCGTCCTGTAATCCTGATTCTGTAAGAAAAGAAGACCAACGAGAAGATCATCCCAAATTTGAATAAATTGCAATACGACAATCGTGACTAACGCAGGAATAGCTAAAGGCAACGCTATCTTTCGAAATACCGCTGTGTAACTCAAACCATCAACAACAGCTGCTTCAATCAAGTCATCAGGTAATCCGCGAAAATATGACGTCATTAAGAAAGTTGCAAAAGGCGTACCTAGTGCTGAATAAAGCAATATTGCACCCCAATAACCAGTTAATAGATGTAGGTGACTTGCATTGATGTAGGCAGGAATGATGATTGACTGCAATGGAATTAACATCGCACCAACAATTCCTAAAAAGAAAATGGGGGAGAGGCGAAATGTGAGCTTTGCTAATGCAAAACCAGCCAAAGAGCTTACGGCCAAGATAATCAAAATCGCACCAGCACAAACAATTGTTGAGTTTATTAACTGACGTCCAACAGGAAGAGCGGTGAAAACCTTCTGCCATGAGAGGAGAGAATGCCCTGGAGCGCCAAAGAATTGAGCTTTGGACTTGAAAGAAGTGTTAATCATGAAGATAAATGGATACAACATGATGAAAGCTAGGGTTAACATCAAGACAAAAGTGAAACCGCGCCCAAGGCTGAAACGTTTCATTCTTTATTTCTCACTAATAAGAGTTGGGCGGAACCTAAAATTGCCATAATGAAAAATAGGATGACACCTAACATTGCGCCAGTTCCAAAATTTCCTCTCGAGAATGCGCTTTGGTAAACAAAGAATTCGAGTGTTGTTGTACCAAATCCTGGTCCACCACCAGTCATAACAAAGATCAAAGTAAATAAGGCAGTGAATGCACTAATGACTGTAATAATGAAGGAGAACTGTATAAAGCGCTTCAATTGAGGCAAAGTGATACTTCGGAAAATTCTAAAACTACTTGCGCCATCCATACGTGCTGCTTCGTATAACGAAATATCAAGGGTGGCCATACCCGTAAGAAAAATGATGCTGTTAGTACCTACCATTGACCAAATGAATGTTATGCCTACAGCGAGCAGCGCTCCTCGTTCTGAGGACAATAAATCGGTCTTGATAAAGCCCAACCCAATTCCTTTAAGAAGATCATTAAGTAGCCCCTCTTGCGCAAAAAAACGCATCGCCACCATGCCAATAACTACCCAAGAAATTGCAGTCGGTAGAAAATAGATTGTTCGGAATATCTTCCATCCAGCAATTTTGTCATTGAGTACGTACGCAATTCCCATAGGAAGAATGATTGCGACAGGCACAGCAAGAAGCAGTAATGCATTATTTTCGATTACTCGCCAAAAAATCGGACTTTTAAACTGATTGATATATGTGCTTGGTCCGAGCCACTCTGCGATGATTCCATCCCATTTCGTCATCGAGAAGTAAAGCGCTTGGTAAATAGGAATTCCAAGAAACGCCCCGACTAAGCCAAGGGCTGGTAAAGAAAATAGAAATCCAGTTTTTCTACGTTGGCGGTGCAAAGAGCTTTGCTTACCAACTGCGCTTAGCGCCATTGCCCACCACCAATCCAGTTTACGTACTGAATCCTAATTGGTATTTAGGATTTTGAAAAAATAATGAGGTGGAGCTCATTCAAGCCCCACCTCATTATTAATCAGTCGTTAATTGATTTTACTTATAAGTTTCCGTGCGATTGTCTGCAGGTAAGGCTTTCCATACCTGGGCCATCTGGTCGAGACCACTCTTGACGGCAGTTTTGCCACCAAGAATTGATGGAATGATTTTGTTTCCAGCATCTACAACGTCACCTTGCAATACGTTGTCCAACATTGGATAGCGATCAAGGCCGCCAGTTGCTGCAAAATCCAACATCTGTTGGTTAACGGCATTTGAAGTGGTTGCGCCATTGACGTTTGGAATTAACCCAGCTCCATCAATAACTTTAGCCGCTTCATCTGTAGTCATAAACTCAAGGAAAGCTGCGGCAGCAGCTTGATTTTTTGAGTAACTGGTTAATCCAAAGCCTTGTCCAGCAAATTCAACTACACCCTTTATTGGTGAATCTGAAAATGGTGGAACAAATGCAGCAACTTTGTCACCGAAGGCATCTGTGAACTTTTTGGTGTCCCAAGTTCCGTCGATAATCATTGCAGCTTTTCCGCCAAGGAAATCTTCGACGTTATTAGTCTTTGTGAGAACATCAGAGTTGGTGCAACCCTTAGTTTTCAGCGCCGCATACTTGCTATATGAATCAATGTTTGCAGCAGAGTTCCACTGGTTTGCTCCGCTATAAAGATCGCGAAGACCTGAAACAGATGACTGTCCGATAGCGATATAACTTGCGTCATACCATGGGTAATAAAGCGCACCTAAACTTTGTCCGCCATTTCCATAGACAATTGGAGTGAAACCAGCAGATTTCAATTTGCCACATGCTGCATAGAGTTCATTCCAAGTAGTTGGAACTGCGCTCACACCAGCTTTAGCGAATGCATCTTTATTGTAGAAACCAATATAGAACTGACGATCTAGTGGCATCACATATGGTCCACTTGCAGCATCAAAGTTATCTGCAGTCCATTCAAGAGATCCTTCGCGTGCAAGAGCAGCGTCGGAGACTAGACCTTTAAGGTTAGTCAAGTAACTCTTGTATTTGAGAGCGAAGAGGCCAGTCCACATCAGTGCTAAATCTGGACCGTTCTTTGAAACAGCAGCTGCTTGTAAAAGCGCGAAATAATTATCGCCGGGTTGGCTAACCAACTCAAACGTAACATTTGGATGAGCAGCTGTGTAGGCATCAGTCAAAGCCTTAGTCGCTTCAGCATTTTGAGTGTCACCCAAATTGTGCCAAAGAGTAATTGTTACAGGCGCATCAGACGTTGCAGCTGAATCGTTTGACGAACTGCTGCATCCTGACAGAACTAGCGCAATGGCGATTGCGCTAGCGAGTATAAGTTTCTTTCGCATTGATCCTCCTAGATTGGAATATTGCTTGGTGTTATGCCGTAAATGTTGTCACGAACGCCCAACTATTGGTGGCACAAACCTGCGCGTTTCCTTAGTTGGAGCGCGTAGGAAATCGAAATCGCATCCTTCGTCTGGCTGAAGAACGTGTGCTTGATACAAGGCCGGCCATCCGCGCAGATGCTCGCTCGGAATTGGCTTCCAGTTTGCTTTGCGTTGAGCAATTTCGGCATCGGACAACTTCAGATTAAGCGCGCCGTTTGGAACGTCGAGTTCAATCAGGTCGCCGTCTTGCACCAGCGCAAGTACTCCGCCAATAGCCGCCTCAGGAGAAACGTGGAGTAAACAGGTGCCGAAAGATGTTCCGCTCATTCGAGAATCGGTAACTCGCACCATATCTACTACCCCTTGCTCAGCAAGTTTGCGAGGAATAGGAATCATTCCCCACTCAGGTAATCCAGGCACTCCAACTGCGCCGCATCCTGCCAGAACAAGCACGCTGTCTTTAGTTACCTCAAGATCTGGATCATCGATGCGCGTGCGCATATCTGCATATCCCGTAAAGACAACAGCAGGACCTGTATGGGTGAGCAGTTCCGGTGAAGCTGCAGAAACTTTTATCACAGCTCCATTTACTGCAAGATTTCCTTTCACAACAGAAAATGCACCTGTTGGAAACATCGGATTATCAATGGAACGAATTGAGCCATTCTTTTCATTTCGCTTTACAAGATTTTCTCCCAATGTTTTACCAGTCAATGACATAGTGTCGAGTTCTAGCAAATCTTTAAGTTCGTATGCGAGTGCTGGCAGCCCCCCTGCTTGGTGAAAATCTTGAATTAGCCCAGCACCAGATGGTTCAACATCTGCAAGGACTGGAATGTTTACGCCAAGTGTTGCAACATCGCCCAATGTTATTTCGCCACCGATGCGCCCAGAGATTCCAAGAAGGTGAATGAGCGCATTCGTTGAGCCACCACATGCATGTAAAACTCGAATCGCATTACGAAAGGCTTTTGGAGTCATAATGTCAGAAGGCAACATTTGCTTCTCAACCATCTTCACAATTTCAATTCCGGAATTACGCGCTGCAACTTTACGCTCTGGACTATTTGCAGGAATGGTTGACGTGCCTGAGAGAGACATACCCAATGTTTCAACCATAAGTGCAACAGAAGACGCAGTTCCCATTGTGTTACAAGATCCAAGCCCGCAATTTAAACAGCTTTCAAATTCTCGCCATTCTTTTTCTGAAATTTTCCCAGAACGTAAATCTGCCCACATGCGCCACAAATCTGTTCCAGTGCCGACTCTCCTACCTTTATAAACAGGGGCAGGTCTGGCGCCTGCTGTAAACATAATTGTTGGCAAGTTAGCACTGGCTGCGCCCATAAGCGCACCAGGCACACTTTTATCGCAATTAGCTAATAGCACCACGCCATCAATTGGATAAGAACGTAGATACTCTTCAATTTCCATCGACAACAAATTTCGATACAACATTGCTGACGGTTTCATCATGTCTTCACCAAGACTCATTACGGGGAATACAACAGGTAACCCTCCTGCTTCGAGAATTCCCGCTTTTATGTCGTCGATGTAATCGCGAAGGGGCAAGTTACAGGGATTGAGATCGCTGGATGAATCAGCAATCCCAATAATCGGGCGCTTATTATCAGCCTCAATTTCAAGTCCGACTGCTGCCATCACTACACGGTGGGACAGTGCAACTTCGTCGGTACCAGCAAACCACTCGCTACTTCTCAAAACATGTTTCGTATGTGAATCAATCAAGATTTTATCCGTTCGGTTATGCCGAACTCGATTCGGCGATACTAGTATTCGTCTACAGCAACCGCTTGTCAACGATTCACATGCGTTAAATACTTACAACTGGTGCATTAATGAATTGGAGTTTGGATGAAAGCCTTAAAAGCTTTTGGCGAGGGGGTCATTAAATTAATTGATTCCCCAATTCCAACTATTAATGCTGATCAAGTTCGAATTCGACCCCTTGCTGTTGGTTTTTGCGGAACCGACGTAGACATTATTGAAAATAGAATTGATCCTGCTTTTGTAAATTATCCAATAACAATTGGCCATGAATGGTGCGGGGAAATTGAAGAAATCGGGAGCAAAGTACGATCCCTAAAAGTTGGAGATCGTGCTGTAGTGCAAGGAATAATTCCCTGCAACAATTGCAGAGAATGTAAAGATGGACACACTAATCGTTGTGAAATATATGATGAGTATGGTTTTACGCGCGATGGCGCTGCATCTGGTGCTGTAATAGCCAAAGAAGATTTAGTTTATGTCTTGCAGTCTCACGTATCAATTGAATCCGGAGTTCTTGCCGAACCTACCGCTGTGGTAACTACTGGCTTCTTGAAATCAAATCCAAAAATCGGCGCAAAAGTATTAGTCATTGGCGATGGAACAATTGGCTTAATAGCAGCCACACTGATTCGAAACTGGTCCCCTTCGCAAGTTGATGTCCTAGGTTTAAGAAAAGAGCAAGAGTCGCTAGTGAAACAAACCGGTGCAGATAATTTCTACACATCGGACGAAGAACTACTCCAACTTTATGATTTTGTTATCGAAGCTTCAGGTTCTAAAAAAGGCAGCGAAGGTGCATTTCGAAAGATTGCTCGCGGAGGAACGCTTTTGATTTTAGGATACATCGGCCATGAAGTTTCGATTCCTGTTGTTATTGATGATGTGGTGAATGGGGATTTCAGCATTTTTGCCTCCTTTGGAGCAACAACAGTTGCTTGGAAAAGAACTGTGGAGCTATTTAACACAAAGAAACTAGACCTCACCTTTCTAGCAACACATAGGTACCCACTTGCAGATTGGGAAAGAGCCCTTGATGCGCTAAAGACAGCGCCGGCCCCTAGGGGTAAAGTTTTAATGCTTCCACAAGGCGAATAGAGAAAAACATGAAGAACAGGCAGCGATGGGGTGTAATCGGAATTTACGCAGGAATTATATTGGCTTTTATAACGTATGAAATCTTTAACAAAATTGACCCTTCTTATCCGCCATTAGTTATGCGTGGATGGTTGGATGAAAAGATTCCTGTAATCCCAGTATTCGTTGTTCCTTATCTTTCTTTTCATGTTCTTGCCGCTTTCGTAGTTCCATATCTCAGCTTGAGATTTGGTAACTACAAAGCTTTTCTTGTGAACGGTTTCGCAATCATTTTTGGTCAGATCTCATTGGATGTTGCTTACTTTTTCTTTCAAACAAAAGTACCGCGTCCACAGGTATCGGATGATTCGCCTTTCTCTTGGGTCCTGGTGCATGTTGTTTACGGCAACGATCAGCCTTTAAACGGTTTTCCTTCCAATCACGTGACATGGTCTGTTATTTCCATTTTGTCGCTTTGGAGATTACGCAAACGCATCGCTAGAACTGCCTGGGCTTTGATTGCTTGGTTTGTGTTAATTATCCCAGCTACTGTTTTACTTGCTCAACATTTTGTTATTGATATTTACGGAGGAATTTTTGTCGCATTTGCGGTTTACTGGGCGTGCGTATTTGTCATTGAAAAACCTAATTTGAGAATTAGTTAGTTTCAAACCGCTTTTCTAATTTATTCTTAATCACCAAAATAACAATGATCACAACAGTAAGAAATCCAAACGCCCAGTACTTGAGCACTTTCTCCAGTTTTGTTAATTGGTTAGCAAATTCATATCCGAGCAGGATTACGATGGTTGAGAAAACAATGCCTCCTGCTGCGTTCCATTTCAAGAAAGTGCGATAAGGAACCTTGTTCATTCCCGCAAGCGCAGGCACCAAGGCTCGAAGTAAGGCTTGCGCCCGGCCAAAGAAAATTGCGCCACCGTGATATTTATCGAATATATGTTGGGCCAGGGCCCATCTCTTTGCACCTACGAGACGTCCAAGACGTGAAACTTCAATTCTCGGTCCAAAATGTTTTCCAACTTCATAGCCAACAGAGTCGCCGGCGATTGCCCCAATAATTGCGCAGATGAGAAAGAGCCATAGTGGCCAGACTTTTTCATGCGCCAGAACCCCGCCAATAAGGAGTGATGTTTCACCCGGAAGCACGAATCCAATAAAAGCAGCTGCTTCGCCAAAGGCAAAAAGAATAAGGAGCGCAAATAAAGGAATCTGTCAGTTATTCGCGACTAACCACGAAGCGGTCGTTTCGATCCAATGCGACATTGGGCAAGCATATTGGTAAGTTCTCGCACCATGGCGCGCAACTTAATTAATCTAGAGAGCGTCTCTAAGGCTTTTGATGTGAAACAACTCCTTGATGGCGTTTCCTTAGGAATTTCTGAGGGCGAACGAATTGGAATTGTTGGACGCAATGGTGCAGGAAAGAGCACTTTGCTTCGCATCATGGCAGGACTGGAAACTCCCGATCAAGGAAGAGTGACTCTTTCAAATTCGGCGCATATTGGAGCTCTTTCTCAAGTAGATATAGCCGACCCTAATCAGAGCGTTCGAGATGTTGTGCTTGGGGAAAAGTTAAAACATGAATGGGCGCGTGAATCAGGAATTCGCGAAATCTTCGATGGCTTATTAGGTGGACACTCAGATGAACTATTAGATCGGCAGTACTCGCAACTTTCTGGTGGAGAACGACGCAGAGTTGGTTTAGCCAAGTTACTTATTGAAGACTTAGATCTCATTTTATTGGACGAGCCAACTAACCATCTCGATGTAGAAGCAGTGGCTTGGTTATCGGACCACCTAAATGTACGTAAAACTTTAGCTGTTGCAGTAATTACGCACGATCGATGGTTTCTCGATGCAGTAACAGAGAGAACATGGGAAGTTGTTAATGGAAAAGTCGAAGAGTATGACGGTGGGTACTCATCATTTGTATTAGCTAAAGCAGAGCGCGCTAGACAAGCATCTGCAGTCGAGGGCCGAAGAAATCAACTAATTCGCAAAGAATTGGCTTGGTTACGTCGCGGCGCACCAGCGCAAACAGTTAAACCAAAATTTAGAGTTGATGCCGCAAATGAACTTATTTCAACTGAGCCGCCTCCACGAGACAAAACAGAACTCTTACGATTTGCGCGAAACAGGTTAGGAAACACGGTTTACGAACTTCATCACGCCAAACTCTTAGCTGGCGATAAGGAGATTCTCGACGACGTTTATTGGAACATTGGACCAGGAGATCGAATTGGAATTGTCGGAGTTAACGGGGCAGGCAAAACCACTCTCATGAGAACGTTAGTTGGCCAAATAAAACCTAAAGCGGGAAAACTAGTAACAGGAATTACCGTGGCCCCTGCCTTCCTAACTCAACATTTAGACGAGCTAAACCCATCATGGCGAGTTCTTGAAGCGGTTGAAGATGTGGCCAACCACATCGAATTGGGCAATGGAAAAGAATTATCGGCGTCACAATTGTGCGAGCGGTTAGGTTTCACAAGAGAATCGCAATGGACGCCAGTTGGAGACCTATCAGGTGGTGAAAAGCGACGCCTACAACTCACGCGGTTGCTCATGGAAAGTCCGAATGTACTTTTACTGGATGAACCTACAAATGATTTCGATATTGAAACTCTTACTGAACTAGAGGATCTATTAGATAGTTATAGTGGAACAATTCTTGTTATTTCCCATGATAGGTACTTCTTAGAACGCGTCTGCGATCGCTTTGTTGGACTCTTAGGCGATGGACAATTGCGCGATTTACCTCGAGGCGTTAGTCAATATCTAGAACAACGCGCAGACATGTTGGGCCAAGATCGTTTGAATGAATCAGGAGAAAAGAAAGTTTCTAACGCAGCGCAAGAGCGTCAAGCCAAGAAAGACATTGCACGCCTAGATAGACAGATTGAAAAGGCTTCACAAAAACTTCAAGCCTTAATTATTGAACAAGGTCAACCTGATGTGTCACAAGAGCGTCTCATTGAAATCGACATTGAAATGGAAGATACGAGAAAGATTCAAAGTTTATTGGAAGAAGAATGGCTAGTCGCAACCGCTGTGTTGGAAGGTAAGTAAGATACGACAATGCGATTGGACCTATTAGCAGCGCTCGCCGGAATCTTAATTTCCATTCAATCGCGAGCCAATGGCGAACTCGCACAACAGTTAGATAATGGCTTAGAGGCGTCGATTGTTTCATTTGGTTCAGGATTGATAGTTCTGCTCGCCGTAACAATTTTCATGCCTGGTGTAAGACAAGGGTTGCATCAATTGCGCATTGCTGTGCGTGAAGGAAAGTTACCTTCTTATCGAATTTTTGCGGGAACATTAGGTGCAGTTTTTGTTGCAGTTCAAACGATGTATGTGCCGTTGATGGGTGTGGCAATTTTCTCCGTGGCGGCTATAGCAGGGCAAGCAGCAGCATCATTAGGGGTGGATCGCGCTGGTCTTACTGGTGGTGGAAAGAAACACATTACAAAACGCCGAGTTATGGCAGCGCTCTTAACCATTTTTGCAGTCCTTATTTCCGTACTAGATCGAATCGACGCACACAACCTTCCAATTTTAGGAGTTTTTCTTGCAGTATTGGTTGGTGTAATCGTTGGGATTCAAAGAGCTTACAACGGCCAAATTAATGAATATTCTGGAAACAGTTTTACAACTGCACTCTTGAATTTTGTTACCGGCGTTTCATTTCTCATCATCGTTTTTCTCATTGGTTTAGTAACACATTTCGCCCATTACACGCCATTGCCTCTGAATCCAGTCTGGATGTATTTGGGGGGCAGTCTTGGTGTTTTCTACATAGCTTTTTCATCAACTATTGTGCAACATTTAGGAGTTTTAACTTTTACACTTTTCACTGTGGGCGGCCAACTTGTTGGATCGCTCTTACTAGATTTACTTCTGCCAACTAAAGGGGCCAGTGTTAGCTGGTATCTAGTGACCGGGATTGTTATGACTTACTTAGGCGTTGTTGCAGGTGGTGTGGGTCAAACGTCCTTAGCTCGGAAGAAATTCCAAGTCGCAGAGACTATTGATCCACCTATAAAAAAGATTGCTAAACCGTAAGAAGAACTCTTCACCCAAGGTAGCGTTGCCGCATAAAAACCTGCCGAAGTAATACCAACTCCCCATAAGAGCGCGCCAACGGCGTTTGCAGAAAGAAACTTGTAGTAATTCATTTTTGCAGCGCCGGCAACAGGGGGAATAAAGCTACGAATCCATGGGAAAAATCGTGCAGCAACAACTGCCCACCATCCGCTGTGCTCGTAAAAACGTTCAGCCCTAGCAATCATCTTCTTAATTCGAGGGGATGATTTCTTATCTAAATAAGGCCGCCCAACGGTTCGGCCAAGCACATAACCAATTTG